>NZ_JBKGGT010000002.1:0-401394 GCF_052041995.1 Pseudomonas sp. SMV7
GCTGACGCCTGGCACACCGCTGGCCAACGGCACGGTAGTCAATGCCGTAGCCCAGGATCCTGTTGGCAATACCAGCGGACCGACCAGCGTCACCGTAGATGCTATTGCCCCGGCTGCGCCGGTCATCAACCCGAGCAACGGCGCTGTAATCAGCGGGACCGCTGAAGCCGGAGCCAAGGTGATTCTCACCGACGGCGGCGGCAACCCGATTGGCGAGACCACCGCCGATGGCAGTGGCAACTGGTCGTTCACGCCCGGCACGCCACTGGCCAACGCTACGGTAGTCAATGCCGTGGCCCAGGACCCTGCCGGCAACAGCAGCGGGCCGGCCAGTGTCACCGTTGATGCTATCGCCCCGGCTGCGCCGGTCATCAACCCGAGCAACGGCGCCGTGATCAGCGGTACCGCTGAAGCCGGGGCCAAGGTGATCCTCACCGACGGTGGTGGCAACCCGGTCGGCGAAACGACCGCCGACGGCAGCGGCAACTGGTCGTTCACGCCTGGCACGCCGCTGGCCAACGGCACGGTAGTCAATGCCGTGGCCCAGGACCCCGCCGGTAATACCAGCGGCCCGGCCAGCACCACGGTCGACTCGGTGGCACCGTCGGCGCCGCTGCTGAGCATCAGTGTCGATGGTGCACTGCTGACCGGTACCGCCGAACCGAACAGCCAGGTACGCATCGTGATCGACGGCGACACCGCCAACCCGATCACGCTCAATGCCGACGGCAGTGGCAACTTCAGCTTGCCGTTCGCGCCACCGTTGATCGCCGGCGAGCTGATCGCGGTGGTCGCCGTGGATGCCGCTGGCAACCTCAGCGGCCCGGCGACGATCAACGCGCCGGATCTGGCGCCGCCGACCATCAGCCTGCCGGAGGCTGCCGATACCTGGCTCAACGCGGCCGAGATCAGCGACGGTATCCAGGTCGATGTAGCGATCCGCCCGACCATGCAGGCTGGCCAGGTGATCACCGTCGCGTTCGCCGGGCAGAACGGCTACGAAACGCAGGTTACCCATACGCTTACCGCCGGCGACATCCTGGCCGGCAGCATTAGCGTGACCCTGCTGCCTGGCGGTGGCATGGGGCCGTTCCCGGAAGGGGCATCGACCGTCACCGCCGATATCGATGGCGGAACCACGTCGACCCCGGTGCCGTTCACCGTCGACACCATTCCACCAGCGACTCCGGTGCTGTCGCTGGTGGGCAGCATCCTGACCATCTCCACCGACCCAGGTACCGAGCTGACAGTCCTCGTTGACGTTGGCGGGGTTACTGCCACTGCCACGCTGACCGCCGACAACAGCGGGCTGGCCTCGTTGAACCTGCTCACCGACCTGGATATCGACCTGACCCTGGACCAGTTGCTGAATGCCCAGGTGTCGGTGACCGGCCAGGACCCGGCCGGCAACCCGAGCAACGTGGCAACCCTCGGTATCGGCAGCAGCATCGAACAGCCAGTGACCGTTGGTAATTTTGGCGTCGACGTCAGCCTCAACCCGCTCACCCCGCGGTTCGGCTTCAGCGGCACTACCGAGCCGGACTCCAGCGTGGTGATCCGTGTCATCACGCCAGCGCTGAATGTCGAGCTGCTGCCGATCCAGGCGGACAGCGGCGGCAACTTCTCGCTGAACCTGCTGAGCCCGACTGTGCTGACCCAGTTGGGGCTGAACATCACCGATATCCTCAACCTCGGGTCGCAGATCTCGTTCAACGTCGTCGCCACCGACACCAACGGCAACGACAGCTCGGCCTACGGCATCACGCTGGCGCCCAACGGGCTGTCGCTCAACATCGGCCAGATCGACGTCAACGGTACCGCTGGGGACGATGTCATGTCCGGGGCCAATGGCAGTTCGGAACACATCAACGCAGGCGATGGCAGCGACCTGATCTTCAACGTAGGCAGCGGCGACCAGGTCGTGGCCGGTGACGGCAACGACGCCATCCAGATCACCGCGACCAACTTCACTGCCATTGATGGTGGCGCGGGCTTCGATACCCTGATCCTGGCCGATGGCATCGACCTCGACTACAACGCCGTAGGCGTCGGCACGCTCACCAACATCGAGCGCATCGATCTCGGCAGGGGCGATTCGGGAAGCGTACTGACCCTGACCGCGGCAGAGGTCGACGCCATCACCGACAGCAACAATGTCCTGCAGGTCACTGGGGAGAGCAACGACACCCTCAACGTGGTGGGGGCGGTGAATACCGGAACCACCCAGGAGGTCAACGGCATCACCTACGATGTCTACAGCTTTGGCAGCAGTACCCTGCTGATCGAGGACAATACGGTACAGGTCGTGGTCTGATGCCTGGGGTGTCTGTGCTCACGCGAAGGCACCGTGGCCAGGCAGCCCTGTGGCTCCTGTGCCTCGGCGTGCCGTTGTCTGCCCTGGCCATGCCGATTGACCAGGCGGTGAGGGCGGGGTTGGCGATTCACCCCGAGGTGCGTTCGGCAATGGCCGAAGCAGATCGTGCCGGCACCGAGGTGGAGATTGCCAAGGGCGGCTACTACCCCACCGTCGCGATGTCCGGAGGGCCGCAGGAGTTCGACGTCGGTGAGGTCGTCTATGACCTCACCGTATCGCAGATGCTGTATGACTGGGGACGGGTGACGAGCAAGGTCGACAGCGCCAGCGCAACCCAGCGCAAGTTGTCCGAGGCGGTGCTGGTGGCGCGCGATGATGCGGCGCTGGATATCGTTGAGACCTACCTCGACGTACTGGCCTCGGAGCGTCGGGTGGAGACGGTGCGCCAGCATATCCAGCGCCTTGACGGCATCCGCGAGATGACCCAGGCACGGGGCAGCGACGGTTACGCCGATCGCAGTGAACTGGACCGCGCCAACCTCGAACTGGCGCGTGCCCAGGAGCAGCTGTCGCTGGAGAAGGGCAACCTGCAGGACGCGCGCAACCAATACGCGATCCTGGTCGGCCAGGACCCTTCGGAACTGGTCGAGCCCGAGCCGATGTCGCTGCAACGCTACCTGGCCAGCAGCGATGTGGCGCGGGTGATCCGCGAGTCGCCATTGCAGCGCAAGGCGGTGGAGGACGCCAACGTTGCCGAGGCGCAAGTGCGCGAGGCCAAGGCCTCGTTGCTACCGCAATTGAACCTGGAGGCCTCCGCGTTGCGCCGCGAGATCGGCGGTCGCCCGGAAAGCGACTCGGTAATGTCGCTGCGCTTTCGCATGGACACCTTCCAGGGGCTGTCCAACTTCCGCCGGCCGACCGCCGCACAGCAGCGGCTGGAGTCGGCACGCTGGACCGCCGATGCGATGCAGCGCGACATCCGCCGGCAATTGCAGACGCTGTTCGACAACGGTGACACGCTGCGTTGGCGGGAACAATCGCTGAGCCAGCAGGTGACGGAAGCGGAACAGGTCGGCGAGTTGTACCGCGAGCAGTTCGAAGTCGGCCGGCGCGACGTGATCGACTTGCTCAACGTCCAGCGCGAGCGTTTCGAAGCCGAGCGGCAATTGATCAGCCTGCACATCGAGCGCAAGCGTATCGAGTACCGCGCAGCCGCCCAGGTCGGACTGCTGGGTGCACTACTGGAGAATCGGTTGAATCATGGAAGTTGAACAAGCTCCGGATAATGTCGTCACCCTGAACCAAGATGACCCGCTGCGCCAGGGCCTGCTGCTGCTGTGCCGGCAACTGGAGCGGCCACTGAGTGATGCCGAGCTGGTGGACGGCCTGGCCCTGGAGCATGGGCGTCTGCCACTGCGCCTGGTTGCCCGCGCGTTGCGCCGCGCCGACATCACGGCCCGGGTCGCCGAGCTGCCGTTGCGGCAGATGGATGCCTACCTGCTGCCGGCGCTGCTGTTGCTCGGCGATGGTCGCTGCCTGCTGCTGGTGGGTGTCGAAGGCGACCAGTACGAGGTGCTGGTGCCGCAGAGCGACGGCGGCCGTGAATGTGTGGCGCTGCCCGCGCTGGAGGCGCTTTATAGCGGCACGGCGGTGTTCGCCAAATGCCGCTACCGCTCGGACGGGCGCGTCGGCGACTACGCAAGCAGCCTGCCCGAGCATTGGTTCTTCGGGCCGCTCAAGCGGCTTTGGCGCTCCTATGCGGAAGTCACGTTAACGGCCCTGGTAGCCAATACCCTGGCCGTCGCCTCGGCGCTGTTCGCCATGCAGGTGTACGACCGCGTAGTGCCTAATGCGGCTTTCGATACCTTGTGGATACTCGCCAGCGGCGTAGCCTTGGCGATCGTCATCGACGGTGTACTGCGGATCCTTCGCGGGCACTTGCTGAACGTGCTCGGCAAGCGCCTCGACCTGCAGCTGTCGAGCCTGCTGTTCGCGCGCGTGCTGAGCACCCGGATCGCTGCCAAACCGGCGTCGCTGGGGGCGTTCAGCACTCAGGTACGGGAGTTCGAGTCGGTCCGCGAGTTCTTCACGTCGTCCAGTGCTGCACTGATCAGCGACTTGCCGTTCGTGGCGATCTTCCTGTTGCTCATCGCCGTGATCGGCGGCCATGTGGTGTGGGTGCCGCTGGTGGCTTGCGTGTTGATGGTCCTGCCCGGGCTGCTGACCCAACGCCTGCTGGGGCACCTGTCGCGGCAGAACCTGCGCGAAGGGGCAATGAAGAACAGTGTACTGCTCGAAGCCTTCGAGCACCTGGAGACAGTCAAGGCCACGCGTGCCGAAGGCCGCTGCCGGCAACAGTGGGAGACGCTTACCGGGGAGCTGGCGGGTAACGCGATGAAGACCCACGTCCTGGCCTCGACGCTCAGCTACTCGGCGAGCATCGTCCAGCAACTGTGCTATGTCGGGGTGGTCGTGTTCGGCGTGTACCGGATCGCCGACGGGGCGATGACCGTCGGTGCCCTGGTGGCCTGTTCGATCCTGGCTTCGCGGGCCATCGCACCGCTGTCCCAGGCTGCCGCCATCCTTGGCCGCTGGCAGCACACCAAGGTGGCGCTGGAGGGCCTCGATCAACTCATGTCGGCGGAGCAGGAGCGTCCCGCCGGCAAGCGTTTCGTGCACCGCGAGCGGCTGTACGGTCATTACCGTCTGGAGGCGCTGCGCCTGGCCCATGGCGACGGCCCACCCGTGGTCGATGTACAGGCGTTGAACATCCAGGCCGGCGAGCGAGTGGCACTGCTAGGCGGTAACGGCGCCGGCAAGTCGACCCTGCTGCGGCTGCTCAGCGGCTTGCTCGATGCGCAATCCGGCCGCTTGCTGCTGGACGACATCGCCCTCAGTCAGCTCGACCCGGCCGACCGCCAGCGTGGCATCGGCTACTTGCCGCAGGACGTGGCGCTGTTCCACGGTAGCCTGCGCGAGAACCTCAACCTGGCGAACGCCGCACTGGGCGACGACGAGTTGCTTGGAGCCCTCGATGGCGTGGGGCTGGGCACTTTCGTACGTAGCCACCCGCTGGGCCTGGACATGCCGATCCAGGGCAACGCCAGCCTGTCCGGCGGCCAGCGCCAGGCGGTGGGGCTGGCGCGGGTGCTGCTGCAGGACCCGCCGATCCTGCTGCTCGACGAGCCGACCGCCGCCTTCGACCAGAACAGCGAAAAGCGGGTAATCGACTATCTGCAGAACTGGTTGGGCCGGCGGACGCTGATCCTCACCACCCACAAGAAGAGCGTGCTGGCGCTGGTCGACCGCGCCGTGGTACTGCGCAACGGCCAGGTGATCATGGACGGCCCGCTGAGCCAGGTGGTGCAGGGTAACCAGGTGCAGGCGCCGCAAGTTGCCGAAGGAGCTGGCCATGGCAGTTGAAAAGCGCGCCGCAAAGCTGCGCGAGCAATTGGCCGATCCTCTGCTGGCGACGACTCACCCGGTCTACCGCCCGCTGCTCTACACCCTGCTCGGCAGCGTCGTGCTGTTCGTCGCCTGGGCCTTCTGGGCGGAGCTCGACGAAGTGACCCGCGGTGACGGGCGGGTGGTGCCGTTCAGTCGCATCCAGAAAATCCAGAGCCTGGAAGGGGGGATTCTCGATCGCCTGCTGGTGCAGGAAGGCGACCTGGTGGAGGTCGGCCAGCCATTGCTGCGCCTCGACGAGACGCGCTTTCTTACCAACTTCCAGGAATCGGCGAACCAGGCCAGCGTACTGCGCGCGGCCATCGCCCGGCTGGATGCCGAGGTACTGGGCAAGGCCGCCATCGAGTTCCCGCCGGACGTCGATCCGCACGGGCCGCTTGCACGCTCCGAGCGTGAGCTGTTCAAGTCGCGGCGGGACAAGCTGGTCGAAGGCAGCCAGGCGATCCAGAGGCAGATCAGCCTGGCGCAAAGCCAGCTCGACCTGGTCCGCCCCCTGGTCGCCAGGCGCGCCGTCAGCCAGATGGAGGCGCTGCGGTTGAGCCAGGATATCGCTACCCTCAATGGCAAGCTGAGCGAACTGAAGAGCAGCTATTTCCAGGATGCCTACACCGAGCGCTCACAGCGCAAGGCCGACCTCAGTGCCCTGGAACCGATCGTCCAGCAGCGCCAGGACCAGCTGCGCCGTACCGGGATCGTTTCGCCAGTGCGTGGGCGGGTCAACACCATACTGATCAACACCCGCGGCGGGGTGATCCAGCCCGGCGAGGCAATCATGGAAGTGATCCCGGTGGAGGACCGCCTGCTGGTAGAGGCGAAGATCAAGCCGCGCGACGTGGCATTCCTGGTGCCGGGCATGCCGGCGAAGGTGAAGATCACTGCCTACGACTTCAGCATCTATGGCGACCTCAAGGGCACCCTGGAGCAGATCAGCGCCGACACCATCGAGGAAGACACGCCGCACGGCAAGGAGTCGTATTACCAGGTTCTGATCCGTACGGACGGTAGTCAGCTCAAGCGCGGCGAGGAGGTGCTGCCCATCATTCCCGGCATGGTGGCAGAGGTGGATATCCTCAGCGGCAAGCGCAGCGTACTCAACTACCTGTTGCGCCCGCTGATCAAGGCCCGTCTGTACTGAGCGCGGCAGCACAGCGAGGCGTCCGCGGCCATTCACCCTGGCTCGGGTATTGATCTACAGTTCAGGGACGACTTTTTCGCGTAAGGAAACAGATATGGTGAAGGGTCGATGGTCGCTGGTGGCTGTGGTTACCTCGATCGCCTTGGCTGTGGGGCCATCGCTTTCCCTGGCCGACCCGAATAACGGTAAAGGGCAGGGGCATGGCAAGAACCCGCACAGCCAGGGGCAGCACGGCCAAGGCCAGGGGCACGCGGGTGGTAGTGGTGGTGGCGGCCATGGCAATCCTTCGGTTGACCGTGGTTACGTGCTCGATGTCCTCGCCGGGCACCGCAGCTACTGGAGTGCAGGGCCGGCTCTGCCGCCGGGTATCCAGAAGAACCTGGCCCGGGGCAAACCGCTGCCGCCGGGTATCGCCAAGAAGCTCGATGGTCGGCTGCTGGGGCAGCTGCCTCATTACGACGGCTATGAGTGGATGCAGGCGGGTGTGGACCTGATCCTGGTGGCAGTCGCCACAGGGATCATCTACGAAGTGCTGAACGGCGCGCTTGATTGAACCGGGCAAACCGCTCCTGCACGTGCAATCACGGCCAGGGGTAGCGGTTGCTGCCCGCCGGGAACCGCTTCTCTACTTTGGTTGGTTGGTATCGGCTTGCGCCCCCCGTTAGAATGCCGCGTATTCCTCACAGGCAATTGCAAATGGCTACCTTTCGTATCTTTCTCGCCGCTGTGCTGGGGGCCAGCCTCGCTGGCTGCGCCAGTCCCGGTAAACCGACTGCCAGCAAACTGACCGACAAATCGCCCCAGCAGTATGCCGCCTGCGTACTGCCCAAGTGGCAAGCGCTGGCGCCACAGGCCACGCAGAAATCCATCGCTCACGGCTACCGGCTGACGGCACCCAGCGCGGTGGCGTCCGACGATGTGCTCGACGTGGTCGATTATCGCCAGGGCAGCCGCGCGACCTTCTACAAGGGCAGCTTCCTGTCAGGCGACAAGTTGCGCCAGGCCGCGAAAGAATGCCTCGAATGAGTTCAGTAGCCCGAGCCGCTTGAGCCGCCCATGCTGGGTAGGCGGGCCTTGCGTTGGGCGTTGCTCCACTCGGCGCAGGTCATGAACGCGGTGTGGTCCACCTAGCCGCTGCCATCGAAGCTGACGCTGTAGGGCTGGCGGTTGCCGGCCTGGCTGAGCAGGTAGTCGAAACACGTGCCAGGTACCGCCGTGCGCTCGGTCTCGGCATCAGGTTTGCCGCCGATCTGTACGACCTGGTCTTTGCTCATGCCGTTGTCGACTTTCGCCACCAGTGGCTGGTCGCGGTACTGCGCCGAGTTCGAGGCGCATGCAGAAAGCGCTGTCAGCGCCAGGATCATGACCGGAAAGGGTTTGCTCATGGCAGTGCTCCGCTGGAAAGCCACCGGATCGAGGCAGTCGCCTGCGCCGGATGGCGGCGATCACCCTACATCAAAGCGCTTGTTCATCTGCTCGCAGTGCAACTGCGCATCCGTCCTGCTTGGATAACTGGGCTTGAGCCGTTCCTTGGCCTGGTTGTCGTAGATGTCGAAGCCCCCGCAAACGGTAGCGGCGTAATAGCGGCCACCCAGGTGGAACGACTCCTTTTCGATCGGTACAGCCGGAACGATAACGAATCTTGGTTGCATGTTTCGTGCCTCCCCAGGCAGACACCTAAGTATTAGTCTGGCCATGGGCAACCATCAAGGTGACTCATGAATAAAACAGCAAGGCGCGAAGCGCAGCGCGGCAGCCGCGCTGTCATGAAATGAAAACCCGCTGTCGTCCGATGCGAAGCACCCCGCACGCCAAGGGCATACAGTCCAATCACCCAGAACTGACGCCTGGCGTCCAGATCGATGATTGGAGAGACAAGCATGTCCAAAGTCGTACGTTTCCATCAGACCGGTGGCCCCGAGGTGTTGCGCTACGAGGACGCCGAGGTCGGCGAACCCGGCCCGGGGCAGGTGCGCTTGCGCCAGGTGGCGGTTGGCCTGAACTACGCCGACACCTATTTCCGCAACGGCACCTATCCGATCCCGCTGCCCAACGGCATCGGCGTGGAAGCTGCCGGCGTGGTAGAGGCCCTGGGCCAGGGCGTGACCGAGGTGGCGGTCGGTGACCGGGTCACCTACACCGGCTTTCTCAATACCCTGGGCGCCTATTGCACCGAACGCCTGATTCCGGCTGCCGCATTGATCAAGCTGCCGGACACCATCGCCTTCGAAACGGCCGCGGCCATGACCATGCGTGGGCTGACCAGCGCCTACCTGCTGCGGCGGCTGCATGACTTCAAGCCTGGTGACAGCCTGCTGTTGCATGCTGCCGCGGGCGGCGTCGGCCTGATCGTCGCGCAGTGGGCGCGGTTGCTCGGGCTGCACGTGATCGGCACCGTGTCCAGCGAGGCCAAGGCCGAAGTGGCCCGCGCGCATGGTTGCAGCCATGTCATCAACTACAGCGTCGAGGACGTGGCCACGCGCGTGCGTGAGCTGACCGACGGGGCAGGGGTCAACGTGGTGTTCGACAGCGTGGGCAAGAGCACCTTCATGGGCTCGCTCGATTCACTCAAGCGCCGTGGCCTGATGGTCTGCGTCGGCACCGCCTCGGGCACGATCCCGCCGTTCGACCCGCAGCTGCTTGCGGTCAAGGGGTCGCTGCAACTCACGCGCCCGGCATTGGCCGACTTCATCGCCGACCCGGCGGAAAAGGCCGACCTGGCCGGCGAACTGTTCGACCACGTCAGCAGCGGACGCATCCGTATCGAAATCAACCAGCACTACGCGTTGCAGGACGCTGTCCAGGCCCACCGTGACCTGGAAGCGCGCAAGACTACCGGCTCGTCGATCTTCGTTATCTGAAGAGGGCAACAACATGCACATCGAACAACTGACCTGCGCGATCGGTGCCGAGGTAGGCGGGGTCAACCTGGCCGACGCGATTCACGACGACGACCTGTTTGCCGAGCTGCGTGCGCAGTTGCTCCGCCACCGTGTGCTGTTCCTGCGCGACCAGCACTTCAGCCGCGCCGAACACGTCGCCTTTGCCCGCCGCTTCGGCGACCTGGAAGACCACCCGGTGGCCGGCAGCGACCCGGAGCATCCGGGCCTGGTGCAGATCTACAAGCGCCCGGACCAGCCCAACGACCGTTATGAAAACGCCTGGCATACCGACGCCACCTGGCGCGAAGCACCGCCCATGGGCTGCGTGCTGCGCTGCATCGAATGCCCGCCGGTGGGCGGTGACACGATGTGGGCGAACATGGTACTGGCGTATGAAAACCTGCCGAACGATGTGAAGGCCAGGATCGAAGGCCTGCGCGCCCGTCATAGCATCGAGGCCAGCTTTGGTGCCGCCATGCCGCTGGAAAAGCGCCTGGCGCTGAAGGCGCAGTTCCCTGATGCCGAACACCCGGTGGTGCGCACGCACCCGGAAACGGGCGAACAGGTGCTGTTCGTCAATGCCTTCACCACCCATTTCAGCAATTACCACACCCCGCAGCGGGTGCGCTTCGGCCAGGACGCCAACCCCGGCGCTGGCGAGCTGCTGCGCTACCTGATCAGCCAGGCCTACCTGCCCGAGTACCAGGTGCGCTGGCGCTGGAAGCCCAACAGCGTGGCGATCTGGGACAACCGCAGCACCCAGCACTACGCCGTCATGGACTACCCGCCGTGCCATCGCAGGATGGAGCGCGCCGGGATCAAGGGCAGCCCGACGTTCTAGGCCGGCCGCCACGGTCGGCGGCAACCGCACAATAACAATAGCGAGGACTACAGCATGCAATTCTTCGACGATTCGTTGCACCCGGAAAACATGGAAAAGGTGGTGATCACCGTGGCGCCCTATGGCCCGGAGTGGATGCCCGAAGACTTCCCGGAAGATATCCCGCTGACCATGGACGAGCAGGTGCAGAAGGCCGTCGACTGCTACGAAGCAGGCGCCACCGTGTTGCACCTGCACGTGCGTGAACTGGACGGCAAAGGCTCCAAGCGCCTGTCCAAGTTCAACGAGCTGATTGCCGGGGTGCGCGAAGCGGTGCCGGACATGATCATCCAGGTGGGCGGGTCGATCTCTTTCGCCCCGGAAAGCGAGGGTGAGGCGGCCAAGTGGCTGTCGGACGACACCCGGCACATGCTCGCCGAGCTGACGCCCCGCCCCGACCAGGTGACCGTGGCCATCAACACCACGCAGATGAACATCATGGAGCTGCTGTACCCGGAATACCTGCAAGGCACCTCGCTGGCCAGCCCGGCGATCCATGCCGCCTACAGCGAGATGACCGTGCCGGCCGGCCCGGCCTGGGTGCGCGAACACCTGCGCCGCCTGCAGGCCAGCAACATCCAGCCGCATTTCCAGCTGACCGGCATGCATGCCCTGGAAACACTCGAGCGCATCGTCCGCCGCGGTGACTACATGGGCCCGCTGAACCTGACCTGGATCGGCATTGGTGGCGGCTTCGACGGCCCCAATCCGTTCAACTTCTTCAACTTCATCCACCGTGCGCCGGACGGTTGCACCCTGACCGCCGAGTCGCTGCTGAAGAACGTGCTGCCGTTCAACACCATGGCCCTGGCCATGGGCCTGCACCCGCGCTGTGGCAACGAAGACACCATCATCGACCAGCAGGGCAAGCGCTTCACCTCGGTGCAGCAGATCCAGCAGACCGTGCGCGTGGCCCATGAGCTCGGCCGGGAGATTGCCACGGGCAAGGAAGCCCGCGCCATCTACCGCATCGGCCAGCAGTACGACAGCATCGAGCAGACCCTCAAGGCCAACGGCATGGCGCCGAATCGCCAGCCGGGGGTGAAGGGCGTGCCGCAGCGCGGCTGATGCAGGTACGGCAGGGCCTGGCCTCTTCGCGGGCCTGCCCGCTGCCACAGGTGCGGCACTGGCCCAAAGGTCGCCGCTGTCCCTGTGGGAATGGGCGAGCCCGCGAAGAGGCCCGCAAAAGCAACCTGAATGTTGGCTGTAACCCATAACAACAAGAACAACCTCACGCCCCACACCCAAGGAGGCAACATGGCCACCTACCTCGCCAGTGCCGAAAATCCTGGCACCGACACTGCCCACAGCGTCCCCCGGCGCTATGCCTGGGTGGTCTTCGCCCTGACCTTCGGCCTGTTGATTTCCGACTACATGTCGCGCCAGGTGCTCAATGCGGTATTCCCGCTGCTCAAGGGCGAATGGGCGCTGAGCGACAGCCAGCTCGGCCTGCTCAGTGGCATCGTCGCGCTGATGGTCGGCCTGCTGACCTTCCCGCTGTCGCTGCTGGCCGACCGCTTTGGCCGGGTACGCAGCCTGGTGCTGATGGCAGCGCTGTGGAGCCTGACCACCCTCGGCTGCGGCCTGGCACAGAGCTACCCGCAAATGTTCATCGCCCGTTTTCTGGTCGGGGTGGGCGAGGCCGCCTATGGCAGCGTCGGCATCGCCGTGGTGGTCGCCGTGTTCCCCCGGGACATGCGCGCGACCCTGGCCGGCGCGTTCATGGCCGGCGGCATGTTCGGCTCGGTACTGGGCATGGCCCTGGGCGGTGTGCTGGCCCAGCACCTGGGTTGGCGCTGGGCATTCGCCGGTATGGCGTTGTTCGGCCTGGTGCTGGCAGCGCTGTACCCGCTGATCGTGAAGGAAGCGCGCATTGCGCCCAGCTGCGCGCAGCCAGCGCTGGACAAGGCCAGCCGACCATTGCGCAGCTTGTACAACAGTCGTTCGGTGATCGCCGCCTATGTCGGCAGCGGCCTGCAGCTGTTTGTCGGCGGCACTGTGATCGTGTGGATGCCCAGCTACCTGAACCGCTATTACGCCATGGGCACCGATCGCGCCGGGGCAGTTGCCGCTGTCATCGTGCTGTGCAGCGGCATCGGCATGATCCTCTGCGCAATGCTCTGCGACCGCTTCGGGCGGCAGCGCCCCGATCGCAAGATCAGCCTGGCCATCGGCTATTGCCTGGGCAGTTGCACGCTGCTTTCGCTTGCGTTTGCGCTACCCGCCGGCACCGCGCAACTGGTGCTGATCGGCCTGGGCATGATGATTGCCGCCGGCACCAACGGCCCGTCCAGCGCCATGGTCGCCAACCTCACCCACGCCGCGGTGCACGGCACCGCGTTCGCCACCCTGACCCTGGCCAACAACCTGCTGGGCCTGGCCACCGGGCCGTTGATCACCGGGCGCGTTTCCGACCTGATCGGCTTGCAGGCCGCCTTCCAGCTGGTGCCGCTGATGAGCATCGGTGCAGCGCTGGTGTTTTTCCTTGCCAAACGGCATTACCAACCTGACATGGAGCGTCTGCATACGCCGGCCAGCATTGCTGTCGGCGCACCCCGGGAGTCGAAACCGTGAAACAGCTATTGTCGGTCGAGGTGCTCTTCGATTTTGTCTGCCCCTGGTGCCTGATCGGCCAGCGGCACCTGCAGGCGGCCCTGTTGCTGTTGCGTCGCGAACGGCCGCAGGTGCAAGTGCAGCTGCAATGGCGAGGGGTGCAGTTGTTACCTGGCTTGCCGGCCAGCGGCCTGCCGTTCCACAGCTTCTACCTGCAGCGCCTGGGCAGCGAGGAGGCAGTGCGCGAGCGCCAGGCGCAGGTGCGTGCCGCCGCCTGTGTGGTCGGCGAGGACATCGATTTCTCGCGGATCCGCCGCATGCCCAACACCGGCAACGCCCACCGTCTGCTGCAACGGGCTGCCGGGCTGCTCGAAGCAGCGCAGCTGGAAGCCTTGCTGGCGCAGCTGTTCATTGCCTATTTCCACCAGGGGCGCGACCTGGGGGACAGCCGTGTCCTGCTCGACATCGCCCAGCGCTGCGGGCTGGACGCCGTGCAGGTGGCCGACTGCCTGCGTGACGATGGCAGCCCGTTCCTCGATGGTGCAGGGCGCGCCGGCAGCGCCGTGCCGCGTTACCGCTTCAACCAGGGGCCGCTGATTGCTGGCGCGCAGCCTGCCGAGGTGCTGTTCGCCGCCATGCGCGAAGCGCTGAGGGAGGTTGCAGGGGCATGAGCCGGCGAATTGCATTGGCACCTGGGCAGCTTCCGCCGCGTAACGGTCGGGTGCTGCTGGCCTGCGAAGGGCGCAGCGTGGCGTTGTTCAACGTTGCCGACACGCTCTATGCCATTGACGACAGCTGCCCGCACCAGGGCGCGTCGTTGTGCGGCGGGCGGCTTGAAGGCCGCGTCATCCAGTGTTGCGCGCATGGCCTGCGGTTTGACCTGGCCAGCGGCTACCTGGTCAATTCCAAGACCTTGAAGGTTGCCAGCTACCCGGTCGAGCAGCGGGGCAGGCAGGTCTACATCGTGATCGACAGTGAGGAAGCGGGGCAATGAACACACGGGTACTGAGCGCTACCCATCAGCGTATCCGCAGCCTTGCCCCGGGCGTGGTGGTCAGCCTGATCGTCGGCGCGGCCGCCAGTTTCCTCAGTGAGCATTACGCGGCGCCGGTCATGCTGTTTGCCCTGCTGCTGGGAATGGCGCTGAACGTTCTCGCGGTTGACGGCCCCTGCAAGGCCGGTATCGAGTTCACCGCTCGCACGGTACTGCGTCTGGGGGTGGCGCTGCTTGGCATGCGTATCACCCTGGAGCAGATCGCCAGCCTGGGCTGGAAGCCCGTGGCCCTGGTCGTGACGCTGGTGGTGGTGACGATCCTGGTCTCGGTGGTGGTGGCCAAGGCGCTGGGGTTCTCACGGCTGTTCGGCATGCTCACCGGCGGTGCCACGGCCATTTGCGGTGCCTCGGCGGCGCTGGCGCTGGCCGCCGCCTTGCCTCAGCACCCGCGCAAGGAGCACGCAACCTTGTTCACCGTGATCGGTGTGTCGGCGCTGTCGACCCTGGCGATGATCCTCTACCCGATGATCGCCCAGTGGCTGCATCTGTCGCCAGCGCAGGCTGGGGTCTTCCTCGGGGCAACCATCCACGACGTGGCGCAGGTGGTGGGGGCGGGCTACAGCCTGTCCACCGAGAGCGGTGACATTGCCACCGTGGTCAAGCTGATGCGCGTGGCGATGCTGTTGCCGGTCATTGTCTGCGCGGCCATGGTCACCCACCGCCAGGGCCTGGAAGCCGGCGGGCAACGGCCGCCCTTGCTGCCCTGGTTCGCACTCGGCTTCCTGCTTCTGGCCTGCGTCAACAGCACAGGGTGGGTACCGGCGCCGGTGCAGGTCGGCATCAATGAGCTGTCGCGCGGCTGCCTGGTGGTGGCGATCAGTGCCCTGGGCATGAAGACCCAGCTCAAGGCGCTGGCCTCGGTCGGCCTCAAGCCGATTGCACTGATGGTCGGGGAGAGCGTGTTTCTGGTGCTGCTGGTGCTGACGCTGATGCACTGGGGCCTGCAAGCTTCCGCCTGACGCCGTGCCTACAATTGATCGTGTCGGGCCCGCCAGCTGGCCGGCGGCATGCCGAACTGGGCGATGAACCAGCGGGTGAATGAGCTGGGCATGGAATAGCCGAGCATGTCGGCAATGCGCCCCAGCGAATAACCAGGGTTTTCCAGGTAGCGCATCACCAGGTCGCGGCGCACGCTGTTGATCAGGTCCTTGAAGGTCAGGCCGTTTTCCTCGAGACGCCGCTGCAGGGTACGCACGTTCATGCCCTGCGTCTGGGCCACCTGCTCGATCGTCGCGCGGCCCATGGGCAGCAGCAGGTAGATGGTCTTGCGCAGCTCCAGCTCCAGCGACGGGGTGCCGCCGGCCGGCAGGCTGTCCAGGTAACGCTGTGCCAGGCGGGCCATGGCTTCGTTGGCCTGGGGGCTGGCGCTGTCGAGGTCGGCGGCGGGGCAGACAATGCCGTTGAATTCACTGCCGAACACCAGCGTGCAACCGAAAATACGCCGGTGAGTTGCCAGGTCGGCCGGGGCCGCGTGGGTGAAATTGGCGCTGATCGGGTGCCAATGGGCACCCAGCAGGGCCGCACACAGGCGCATCATCACGCCGATGGCCAGTTCGGTGGCCTGGCGGCTGCAGGGTGCGCGCTCGTTGATCACTTCTTCCCGAATGACCACTGTCTTGCCGGCTTCCTCGATATGAATGGCCAGGGCGTCATTGAGCAGGTGTCGGTATTGCACGATCACCTGCAGGGCATCGCGCAGGGTGCGCTGGTGGCTGAGCAGCAGGCTGATTTCGCCGAAATCCGACAGTTGCCGCAATTCGGCCATGCGCAGGCCGAAGCTTTCGCAGTGGCTGGCACTGGCCGAGGCTTCCAGCAAGGCGATGACGCTGGCAACCGGGATCCGCCGGTTGGGGTCATCAAGCAACGCGGCACTGAGGCCGACCTGCGCCAGTAACGCATGCGGGTTCAGGCCCAGGTGGCGGGACACTTCGAGGTAGTTGGTCAAACTGGCGGCACGGACGAGGGCAGGCATTCTTGTTGTTTTCCATGTTGGGTATGCCGACATGCGTTCTGTGTCTTATAGCCTGCGTGTCATGAATTGAAAAGCAAAGCCCCGCCAAGCCCGTTGTCATCAAATGAAAAGCCTCTGACGCGCAATGTGAAGCACCCCGGGGGCCCGCTGTTTACTGTGAACCTCAAGAGCTGCATGCCGATACGAGGTTCAACGTGGAAAAACTGCAAACCACTGCCACCGTGTTGATTGTTCCTGGCCTGCGCGAGCATGTCGCCGGGCACTGGCAGACCCTGCTCGCCAACCGCCTGGCCAAGGTTCGCAGCGTACCGCCGCTGCAGGTTGACCGGCTGAGCTGCACGGCCCGGGTCGAGGCGATCCAGCGTGAACTGGAACAGATCGAGGGTGAGGTGCTGTTGGTGGCGCACAGCGCCGGGGTATTGATGGTCGCCCACTGGGCCGCGCGCTATCAGCGGGCAGTCAAAGGGGCGCTGCTGGCAGCGCCACCGGACCTCGGCGCCCCCTGGCCGGCGCACTACCCAAGCCCGGCCAGCCTGGTCGAGCACGGCTGGGCGCCTGTGCCGGACGCACCGCTGCCATTCCCGAGCATCGTCGCTGCCAGCAGCAACGACCACCTGGCCAGCTACGCCGCGGCTGGCGACCTGGCCCGCCGCTGGGGCAGCGAACTGCTCAGCCTGGGTGCCGTTGGCCACCTCAACCCGGCTTCCGGCTTTGGTCACTGGCCACTGGCCGAAGCCCTGGTCCGCCGTCTGGATAACCCGAACCTGCAATAGCGCATGGACGCCCCAGCCACGCCCGCAAAAGACGGGCTGCGTAAAAAACAATAACAATACGTGGAGCCATCGTAATGCCAGAACACCGCATTCACCGTGCTGTGAATCCACAGCGCTGCCTGCTCGCCTGCGCCATCAGTCTGCTCTCGCTGCCTGCCGCCCAGGCGTTCGAAGTCGACACCGGCAACGAAAACTGGGCCGTGCGTTTCGACAACACCGTCAAGTACAACTATGGCGTGCGCACCGAAAGCGCCGACCGGCGCCTGCTGGGCACGCCCAACAGCAACGACGGTGACTACAACTTCCGCAAGGCCGGCACCAACATCACCAACCGCGTCGACTTGTTGACCGAGCTGGACGTGGTCTACCAAGGCAATACCGGTTTCCGGGTCAGCACTGCCAGCTGGTATGACAAGGCCTACGACAACGCCGGGTCGAACAGCAACCCGTTCGTCAACGGCAACGGTGGCCAGTCCGGTATCAACCCCAGCCTCAATGGGTTGCCCGGTACCGGCGTGCCGCTGGGCAGCCCGCACCTGAGCAATTACGCCCAGCGTTACTACAGCGGCCCGTCCGGTGAAGTGCTGGATGCCTTCGTATTCTTCAGCCGTGAAGTCGGCGAGGCTTCTCAGGTCAGCGCCAAGCTCGGCCAGCACAACCTGTTCTGGGGGGAAACCCTGCTCAACCCGGTGCACTCGCTGAGCTACGGCCAGTCCGGCCTGGACCTGGCCAAGCTGGCCGCCTCGCCGGGCACCGAGGCCAAGGAACTGTTCGTGCCGCGCAACCAGCTGTCGACCGCGTTCCTGGTCAACCCCGAACTGACGCTGGGTGCCCAGTACTTCTTCGACTGGGACGCCGCCCGCCTGCCCGAGGCCGGCACTTATTACGGCGGCTCGGACGTGGTCGGCGAAGGCGCGCAGAGCTTCCTGCTCGGCCACACCGGCACCCCGGGGCTGATCCCGGTGCGTGGCGCGCTGACCAGCATCCGCCGTGGCCATGACCTGAAGCCTGGCAAGAGCGGCGACTGGGGCATCATGGCCAAGTGGTCGCCCGAGTGGCTGGGCGGCACCCTCGGTTTCTACTACCGCAAGACTTCCGAGATCCTCCCGCAGGCCTGGCTCGATGCACGCGGCATGACCGTCGCCAACGGCCCGTTCGGCAACCCGCCGGGCAGCCGCCAGGGCGCGGTCGGCAACCTGTACAACTCGCTGCAAGGCACCACTTACCAGTTCGCCTATTCCGACGATATCGACATCTACGGCCTGAGCCTGTCCAAGGATGTCGGCGGTATCAGTGTCGGCAGCGACCTGAACATCCGCCACCACATGCCACTGGCGAGCATCCCGGCAATCGTCAGCGCCCCCGGCCAGGCTGGCCTGGGCGGCGGCTTTGGCCTGCTGCCGGCACGCCTGCCCAGCAGTGGCGTGATCTACGACGTACCCAAGGATGGCGACAGCCTGAGCGCCACCGGCGACACCTTGCACTGGACCCTGAACGGCCTGATGACCCTTGGCGACACGCCGCTGTTCGACTCGGCAACCCTGCTTGGCGAGCTGTTCTACAGCAACCTGCTCAAGCTCGATAGCCACAACGCGGCGTTGTACAAGGGCAAGAGCAGCTACCGCGGCATCGACAAGGCCACCCGCGACAACTGGGGCATCGCGGTCAACTTCACCCCCACCTGGTACCAGGTGCTGCCGGGCATGGACCTGAGCATGCCGCTATCGGTCAACGTCGGCCTCGACGGCGTGTCGCCGGTGCAGGGTGGTGGTGCCGAGAACACTGGCAACTACGCGGTGGGCGTGAGCGCCGCGATCTACAACCAGTACTTCGTCGACCTCAAGTACGTCGACAGCTTCGGTGAGACCAAAGCCTGCAAGGATGGCCAGACCGATGGCAGCACCCCCAACGCCCTGGATGGCGAACAGGATTACACCTGCTACGGCGGCGGCTACGCCTCCTTCTCCGGTAGCGGGGCCACCACCGAGGACCGTGGCGCCCTGTATCTCACTGTCAAGACGACCTTCTGAGTCCTCTTTCCCAGAGCCTGCACAGGAAGAAAACCATCATGAATTTCGTACGTACCCTGCTGGCCTCGTGCCTGTCCCTGGCCGCGCTGAACGCTGCCCAGGCCGCTGTTTCCAATGACCAGGCCGCGCGCCTGGGCACCAGCCTGACCGCCATTGGCGCGGAGAAGGGCGGCAATGCCGATGGCTCCATCCCGGCCTACCAGGGCGGCCTGCTGACGCCACCGGCGGGTTACCAGAACGGTGCCAGCATGCGTCCTGACCCGTTCGCCAGCGACAAGCCAGTGCTGGTCATCGATGGCAAGAACGCCGAGCAATACAAAGACCAGTTGACCGCCACCACCCTCGAGCTGCTCAAGCGCTACCCCAGCTACCGTGTCGATGTCTACCCGACCCACCGCAGCGTGGCGCTGCCCCAGGCGGTTCTCGACAACACCCGCAAGAACGCCACCGGCGCCAACAGCAAGGAGGGTGGCACGGCAGTGGACAACGTGCTGCCGGGCATCCCGTTCCCGATTCCGCAGAACGGTGCCGAGGCCATGTGGAACTTCCTGCTGCGCTACCAGGGCGTGAGCATGACCGCCAAGTACGACTCGTGGAACGTCGATGCAGCCGGCAAGCCCTCGCTCTCGACCACCGGCCAGGCCAATATCAGCTACCCGATCTACGAGGACATGGCCAGGCCGATCGGCGCCAAGGACACCTATTACCAGATGAAGCTGGTGTACACCGGGCCCGCCCGCCGCGCCGGCGAAGCGATGATGCTGCGCGATGCGGCCAACCCGCTGGTGCAGCCGCGCAGTGCCTGGCAGTACCTGCCTGGCCAGCGCCGGGTCAAGCTGGCGCCGAACCTGGCCTATGACACGCCCAACCCGGGCACCTCGGGCTCGGGGACCTACGATGATGTGTTCGTCTTCAACGGTGCGCTGGACCGCTACGACTGGACCCTGGTCGGCAAGCAGGAAATGTACGTGCCGTACAACACCTACCAGCTGACCTACAACACCGACGTCAAGCAGGTGATCACGCCCAACCACCTGGCGCCGCAGTTCGTGCGTTGGGAGAAGCACCGGGTATGGGTGGTGGAAGGCAAGCTCAAGGACGGCGCGCGCCACATCTACCATAAACGCCGCTTCTACCTTGACGAAGACAGCTGGATCGCCCTGGCTTCGGACCAGTACGACGCCCGTGGCCAGCTGTATCGCGGCTCGTTCGCCTTCCTCACCCAGAGCTACGACAAACAGACCCCGGACGCCACGCCGTTCATGATCTACGACCTGATCGGCGGCACCTACAACCTCAACGGCGTGGTCGGTGCCTACGGCGGCATCCGCTACATCGAGCCACTGTCGAAAACCCAGTGGTCACCCGAGTCGCTGGCCGGCAACGGCATTCGCTGAACCTACCGAGCAGAGGTGGCAATGTCTGTCTTCAAACGATGCAGCGTGGTGCTGCTGGCCCTGGCCACGCTGCAAGGCGCAGTGCAGGCGGCGCCCTTCACCGACGTGCTGGACCTGCCTGCGATGCCCACTGCGCTGGCGGCCAGCAGCGCCTTGCGCGATGTCGCCCTGGCCGGGCAACGCCTGGTGGCGGTGGGCCCGCGTGGGCACATCGTGTACTCCGACGACCACGGCGCGCACTGGCAGCAAGCCCAGGTGCCGGTCAGTGCCGACCTGAACGCCGTGAGCTTCGCCGGCGCCGAACTGGGCTGGGCGGTCGGCCATGACGGTGTGGTGCTGCACAGCCGCGATGGTGGTGTGCACTGGCACAAGCAACTGGATGGTCGGCTGCTGGCCGAACGGCTGCCGGGTACGAGCAGCGACAACACCTTGCTCGATGTGTGGTTCAGCGATGCGCGCAACGGCTACGCGGTGGGCCTGTTCAACCTGTTGTTGCACACCACGGATGGCGGCGAGCACTGGCAACCCTGGCTCGACCACAGCGACAACCCGCAAGGCCTGCACCTGACCAGCCTGGCTGCCATCGGTGAAGCGCTGTACATCACCGGCGAGCAGGGCCTGCTGCTCAAGCGCGATGGCGAGCGCTTCATCCGTGTCGCAACACCTTATGCCGGCACGTTGTTTGGCGCGGTGGGCAAGCCCGGCTTGCTGCTGGTGTACGGCCTGCGTGGGCACGTCTACCGCAGCACTGACGGCGGCCAGCAATGGCAGCCGGTACGCACCGGTATCAATACCAGCTTCAGCGCTGCCGGGGTCGACCGTGACGGGACGCTGTGGCTGGCCAGCCAGGCTGGCGACCTGCTGTTCAGCCGGAATGATGGCGCCAGTTTCAGCCCCGTGGCGCAAAGCGCCCGGGGCCCGGTGACCGCGCTCGCTACCGACACCGGCAACGGCCTGGTGCTGGTGGGTGAGCGGGGCGTGCGCAACCAGGCCGGTAACCCCACGCCGTACCCATAACAAGAGAAGACCCCGATGGCCGCTACTCGCCAAGACACCCTTCCGGTAATCCGCAACCTCGACGATTTCGACGCGTGCTCGGGCAACGGCCTGGAGCGCCTGGTGTTCAACCACCGCCTGCCGTTCGTGCTGGGCATGCTGCTGGCCACCCTGGTGCTCGGCTACATGGCGCTGACCCGTCTCGAGCTGCGCCCCAGCTTTGACAAGATGCTGCCGCAGAGCCACCCCTACATCCACAACTACCTGGAAAATCGCTCGTCGCTGCGTGGCCTGGGCAACGCCGTGCGGGTGGTCGTGGAGAACACCCAGGGCGACATCTTCGACCCTGGCTACCTGCAGACCCTGCGGCACATCAACGACGAGCTGTTCCTCAGCCAGGGTGTGGACCGGGCCTGGATGAAGTCGCTGTGGAGCCCGGCGGTGCGCTGGACCGAAGTGACCGAGGAGGGTTTCCAGGGCGGCCCGGTGATGCCCGACAGCTACCAGGGCGCGCCAGGCGATATCGAGCAACTGCGGCAGAACATCGAGCGCGCCAACATCGTCGGCAGCCTGGTGGCGCGTGATTTCAAGTCGAGCATGCTGATCGTGCCGTTGCTCGACCAGGACTCGGCCACGGGCAAAGGCCTCGACTACCACGCCTTCTCGGAAAAGCTCGAACAGTTGCGCAGCCAGTACCAGGCCAGCGGCCAGTACCGTATCCATGTGATCGGCTTCGCCAAGCTGGTGGGCGACCTGATCGACGGCCTGGTCCAGGTGATGGCGTTCTTCGCCCTGGCGGTACTGACCAGCCTGGTGATCATCTACGCCTATACCCGCTGCGTGCGCAGTACGCTGTTGGTGGTGCTGTGTTCGCTGACCGCGGTGGTGTGGCAGCTGGGCATCGTTGCCTGGCTGGGCTATGCCATCGACCCGTATTCGATCCTGGTGCCGTTCCTGATCTTCGCCATCGGCGTGTCGCACGCCGCGCAGAAGATGAACGGCATTCTCCAGGACATTGGCCGTGGCACCCACCGCCAGGTGGCTGCGCGTTATACCTTCCGCCGCCTGTTCGTTGCCGGGGTCACTGCGTTGCTGGCCGATGCGGTGGGCTTTGCCGTGTTGATGCTGATCGATATCCCGGTGATCCAGGACCTGGCCATCACCGCCAGCATTGGTGTGGCGGTGTTGATCTTCACCTCGTTGCTGTTGATGCCGGTGGCGCTGTCGTATGTCGGGGTCGGCCGCAAGGCTGCCGAGCGAGCGCTGGCTATCGACGCCCGTGCCGCGCGACATCGAGGCTTCGGCCGGCTTTGGGACCTGCTCGATCGCCTCACCGAACGCAAATGGGCCAGCGCCGCATTGCTGGCAGCGCTGGCGTTGGGAGCGCTCGGCATCTGGGGCAGCCAGCAGCTGAAGATCGGTGACCTGGACAGCGGCGCACCCGAGCTGCGCGCGGATTCGCGCTACAACCGCGACAACGCCTACATCACCCAGCATTACGCGCTGTCCAGCGACACCTTCGCGGTGATGGTCAAGACCGCCCCGGAAGGCTGCCTGCAATACCAGACGCTGATTCTGGCTGACCGTCTGGCCTGGGCGCTGCAGCAATTGCCGGAGGTGCAGACTACCGTGTCGCTGGCCAACGCCGTGCGCCAGATCACCGCCGGTACCTACGAAGGCAACCCGCGCCTGAACAGCCTGCAGCGCAACCAGGACGTGCTCAACTACGCTGCCCAGCAGGCCTCGGTCAACGCCCCGGAGCTGTTCAACAACGACTGCTCGCTGATGCCGGTCATCGCCTACCTCAAGGACCACCGCGCCGACACCCTGGCCCAGCTGGCTGCCGTGGCCGAGCGCTTTGCCCAGGCCAACAGCAGCGCCGAACAACAGTTTCTGCTGGCCGCCGGCAGTGCCGGAATCGAAGCCGCCACCAATGCCGTGGTGCGCGAAGCCAACCACCGCATGCTGTGGCTGGTGTACCTGGCGGTCACGCTGTTCTGCCTGTTCACCTTCCGCAGCTGGCGCGCCACGCTGGTGGCGATCCTGCCGCTGATGCTCACCTCGGTGCTGTGCGAGGCGCTGATGGTGGCCATGGGCATTGGCGTCAAGGTCGCCACCTTGCCGGTGATCGCCCTGGGCGTGGGCATTGGCGTGGACTACGCGCTGTACCTGCTCAGCGTGCAGCTGCATTACCAGCGCGCCGGGCTGAGCCTGGCCCAGGCCTACCAGAAAGCCGCGGCCTTCACTGGCCGGGTGGTGGGGCTGGTCGGCATCACCCTGGCGGCCGGGGTGGTCGGCTGGGCCTGGTCGCCGATCAAGTTCCAGGCCGACATGGGCCTGCTGCTGACCTTCATGTTCCTGTGGAACATGCTCGGCGCGCTGGTGCTGATCCCTGCGCTATCGCATTTCCTCCTGCGTGACCAGGCCGCTTCGGCGCCTGCCGAGGCCCAGGCCACGCCGCTTCCGCAAACCCAAGCCACCGAGTGCTCGCCTCATGTCTGATTACCTTCCACCACTGCGCGACATGGATTTTCTGTTCAACGAAGTGTTCGACATCCCGGCCTGGTGGGCGCTGACCCCCGCCCTGGCCGAGCAGGTCGATGGCGACACTGCCCGGGCCGTGCTCGAACAGGCCGGCCGGCTGATTGCCGAGGTGGTGGCGCCGCTCAACCGCAGGGGGGACGAGCAAGGCTGCCGCTGGGACGCCGGGCAGGTACATACCCCTGACGGTTTCGCCGATGCCTACCGGGCATTCGCCGCCGATGGCTGGGTGGGCGTTGCCGGTGCCCCGGAATATGGCGGCATGGGCATGCCGAAAGTGATCGGCGCACAGCTCGAAGAAATGCTCAATGCCGCCAACCTGTCGTTCGGCCTGTACCCGATGCTTACCGCCGGAGCCTGCCTGGCGCTGCTCAACCATGCCAGCGAACCGTTGAAGGCGCTGTACCTGCCGCCCATGTACCAAGGGCGCTGGACGGGTTCGATGTGCCTTACCGAGCCGCATGCCGGTACCGACCTGGGGCTGATCCGCACCCGTGCCGAGCCAAGCGCCGATGGCCGCTACTGCATAACCGGGACCAAGATCTTCATCACCGGCGGTGAGCAGGACCTGACCGAGAACATCATCCACCTGGTGCTGGCGCGGTTGCCGGGTGCGCCCGCCGGGCCGAAGGGCATCTCGCTGTTCCTGGTACCCAAGGTACTGGTTGACGCCAACGGTGCGCTGGGCGAGGCCAATGCGGTGAGTTGCGGTTCGATCGAGCACAAGATGGGCATCAAGGCCTCGGCCACCTGTGTGATGAACTTCGACGATGCCATCGGCTACCTGGTCGGCGAGCCGAACAAGGGCCTCAATGCCATGTTCACCATGATGAACTACGAGCGTCTGGGCGTGGGTATCCAGGGGCTGGCCCTCGGCGAACGCTCCTACCAGGGCGCCATTGCCTACGCCCGTGACCGCTTGCAGGGCCGTGCGCCGAACGGCGCCGCAGCGCCGGCGCAAAGTGCCGATCCGATCGTCGTCCACCCGGACGTACGGCGCATGCTGCTGACCATGAAAGCGTTGAACGAAGGCGGGCGGGCGTTTTCCACGTATGTGGCGCTGCAACTGGACCTGGCCAAGTACAGCGAAGACGCCGCCGCGCGCGCCCGTGCCGAGGCCAGGGTGGCATTGCTCACACCGCTGGCCAAGGCGTTCCTCACCGACATGGGGCTGGAGACCACCGTGCACGGCCAGCAGGTGCTCGGCGGCCATGGTTACATCCGTGAATGGGGCCAGGAGCAGTTGATCCGCGACTGCCGCATCACCCAGATCTACGAAGGCACCAACGGCATCCAGGCCCTCGACCTGGTGGGGCGCAAGCTGCTGGCCGATGGTGGCCAGGCCTATCGCAGTGTGTCCGCCGAAATCGGCGCGTTCGCCGCGGCGCTGCCCGCAGCCTGTGCTGAGTTCAGCGCACCGCTGCTGGCGGCCGTGCGCAATCTCGACGAGCTGACCGCCTGGTTGCTCGACCGCGCCCAGGGCAACCCGCGCGAACTGGGTGCGGCGGCGGTGGAGTACCTGCACGTGTTTGGCTACACCTTCTATGCCTACCTGTGGGCACGCATGGCCGTGGTATGCCAGGGCCACCCGGCGCCCGAGCCGTTCCACCAGGGCAAGCTGGGCACCGCGCGGTTCTACTTTGCACGCCTGCTGCCGCGCATCCATTCGCTGAGCGCCAGTGTCAGGGCCGGCAGCGACAGCCTGTACCTGCTCGAGGCCGGCCAGCTATGAACAAGGCTACCAGCGTCCCCACCCGTATCATGCCGGCGGCCGAGCAGGCCTATGCCTACCCGCTGCTGATCAAGCGCCTGCTGTTGTCGGGCGTGCGCTACCAGCCCAACCAGGAGATCGTCTACGCCGACAGGCTGCGCTACAGCTACACCACGTTGCTCGAACGTATCCAGCGCCTGGCCAATGTGTTGACCGCTGCCGGGGTGAGGCCTGGCGACACCGTGGCCTTGCTCGACTGGGACAGCCACCGTGCGCTGGAGTGTTTCTTCGCCGTACCGATGCTGGGTGCGGTGCTGCATACGGTGAACGTGCGGCTGTCTGCCGAGCAGGTGCGCTACACCATGAACCATGCTGAAGACCGCCTGGTACTGGTGCATGACGACTTCCTGCCATTGATGGCGCAGTTACGCGATCACCTGCCGACGGTCGAGGGCTTCATCCGCCTCAGCGACGCTGACCCCGAACCGCAGGGCGTACCGCTGCTGGGCGAGTACGAAGGGTTGTTGGCGGCTGCCGAGCCGCAGTTCGAGTTCGCCGACTTCGACGAGCACTCGCTGGCCACGCTGTTCTACACCAGCGGCACCACCGGCAACCCCAAGGGTGTGTATTTCAGCCATCGGCAACTGGTGCTGCATACCCTGGTCGAGCAGGGCACCCTGGCGGCTTGTGGCGAAGCGCCGCTGCTGCGCACGTGCGACGTGTACATGCCCATTACCCCGATGTTCCACGTGCATGCCTGGGGCATACCCTATGTCGCCACGGCGCTGGGCATCAAGCAGGTCTACCCCGGGCGTTACGAGCCCAACCGACTGGTGCGTCTGTTCCGCGAGGAAGGCGTGACCTTTTCCCACTGCGTGCCCACGGTGCTGCAGATGATGCTGGACTGCGACGAAGGGCGGCGCGTCGACCTGGCGGGCTGGAAGATGCTGCTGGGGGGCAGTGCCCTGACCATGGGCCTGGCGCAGCGCGCCAGCGAGCGCGGCATCAGCGTGCATTGTGGCTACGGCATGTCGGAAAGCTGCCCGCTGCTCAGCATCACCCACCTCAGTGCCGAGCAGTTGGCATTGCCCATGGCCGAGCAACTGTCGCTGCGTATCGATGCCGGCGTGCCGATTGCCCTGGTGGACCTGCGCATCGTCGACAGCGAGGGCAGGGCGGTGCCGCATGACGGCGAAAGCCTGGGTGAAATCGTGGTACGCGCGCCATGGCTGAGCCAAGGCTACCTGCACGAACCGGAGCAGGGTGCAGCCTTGTGGCTGGGCGGCTGGATGCACACCGGAGACCTGGCCTGCATCGATGCGGCGGGGGTGGTACGTATTCGTGACCGGATCAAGGACGTGATCAAGACCGGCGGCGAGTGGGTCAGCTCGGTAGCCCTGGAGAGCCTGATCAGCCAGCACCCGTCCGTGGCGTCGGTAGCGGTGGTCGGCATCCCGGACCCGCACTGGGGAGAGCAACCGCTGGCGCTGGTGGTCTGCTGTGACGGCATGCACTTCGACCAGGCCACACTGGCCGGCTACCTGCAGCCGTTTGTCGATCGCGGGCAGTTGAACAAGTGGGCGATACCGCGGCAGGTACGCTGTGTAGGGGAAATCCCCAAGACCAGCGTGGGCAAGCCCGACAAGAAGCGCATTCGCCAGACGCTGGATACCGTGACGGCACAGGCCCGGCCGATGGCGTGATTGCGCGGGCAAGAAAGCGGATGCAGGCAAGGCTGTGGATGCGTACAGTGGGCGCAACGCAATCTCGCAGGAGCCCGCCATGTCCAGCGCATTCACTTTCATGCAGTCGCCCGTCGGCACCTTGACCCTGGTGGCCCGTGGCGAGTGCCTGGCCGCCGTATTGTGGGAAACGGAACGGGAAAACCGCGTGCGCCTCGGTGCTCTGCACCGCGACGACGAGCGCCCGGTGCTGCTGGAAACTGCCCGCCAGCTCGGCGAGTATTTCGCCGGCAAGCGCCAGCGTTTCGAGCTGGCGCTGGATTTTGCCGGCACCGCGTTCCAGCGCCAGGTCTGGGCCGCGCTGCTGGCGATACCGTTTGGCGAAACCCGCAGCTACAGCGACATCGCCCGGCATATCGGCAACCCTGCCGCAGTGCGCGCGGTAGGGGCTGCCAATGGCCGCAACCCGATCTCGATCATCGCCCCGTGCCACCGCGTGATCGGTGCTTCGGGCAGCCTGACCGGCTTCGCCGGCGGCCTCGCGGCCAAGCAGTACCTGTTGGCGCTGGAGGGCCGGCAAAGCCTGGCGCTGGACTTCTAGCCGGTTAGAACCAGCTGGCGACCAGGCAGGCCAGCACGGCCAGTATCGAGCCGGCCAGCAGGGTGTACTGCCGCCGGGCTCGGCGTGCGTATGGCCTGATCCTGCGCAGGTACTCGCCGGGTGCCGGCGCATCAGGGCGGTGGCGCAAGCCCTCGGCGACATCGGCCAGTTGGCCCTGGATGAGCAGACCGGTCAGGTAGTAGGTGCAGGCATAGCTCAGCACCGCCAGAATCAGATAGATCATGCCGGGAGCAGTTCTTACAGGGGCACAGCGATAGCTGCCGCGCTACGGGTGTCGAGCACGATCATGCCTTCGCTGTGATCATCCAGTCTGGCCAGCAAGCGCCCCCGGCTGTCCCAGGCCGCCGAGCCGCCGGCACCGATGAAGGTGTCGGCCGGCCCCACGCAGTTGGCCAGCAACACCGGCATGCCCAGCTCGCGGGCGACCTCGGCGTAATGCGCATGGCCTTCGTCGATGCCCTTTGCGGTTTTTGCCACGCTGACCAGGTACAGGTCGGCACCCTGCTCGCGCGCTGCCACCGCGTGTGCCATGAACATCGATTCATAGCAGATCGCCGGTGCCACGCGGTGTCCGCCCAGTTGCAGCTGCAATGCCTGGTCGCCCGGCGTGAAGTACGGCAGCTCGTCATCATGCAGGCGCCGTTTGGCATAGGCCTGGCGCGGCGCACCGGGGCTGAAGATCGGCATGCCGATGCGAATGCCGTCGGGGGTCGGCAGCGGCAGGCCCACCGCAGCGGTGATGCCCAGCCGGTCGCAGGCTGCCTGCAGCGGGTCCAGCCGCGCGGCGCTGACGGGCAGGGCCGCCTGGCGGGCGAGGGTGGGCTCATAACCGGTCAGCGACAGTTCCGGGAACACCACCAGTTCGGCACCGAGGGCCGCGGCCTGCTCGATGCAGGCCAGGTGGCGCTCGAGGTTGGCTTGCACATCACCCTTGATAGACCTTGCTTGCACGGCGCACAGTTTCATGGAAACCCATCCCTGGTACAGGTTGAAGCGCCGAGCATACTCCCAGTACCAACGCCTGTTCCAGTGAAGGGATTTTCAGGACGACGGACGCGCGGCGAAACGCTGGCGGAACCAGTCGTCAAGCATGGCCTTCTCGGCATACAGGCGGTCGTGGCTGCCAGTGACCCGGCCTGGGCGGCTGAGGTACATCTTGTCGCTGACCCGCTCCCGGGCCTGTTGGTCGGGTTTGCCCGCTTGGCTGAGGGTGTAGCTGAGGTCGATGGTTGGCCAGGTGATATCGCGCATGAAGCGCACATCGTAAGCCTGGCCGTGCCAGGGCTCGAAGCGCCCGGCAAGGTCGATATCGCGGATGTCGATGGCCAGCCGCTGGCCCGGTTGCAGGTAGCGCTGGCCCAGCTTCTGCAAGTACTGGGTCAGGCTTGTCATTACATAGGCATCGGCGCCTCGTTCGTAACCGTGGCTGTCGAGGCTGGCATCGCGGAACTGTTCCGGGTGGTCGAAGCGCACTTCGACCTGCGCGGCAGGGGCGGCGTGTGCCATGCTGTGGAGTGACAGGGCCATGAGCACGGCACACCTGAGGACGGTATGCATGATGCACCTCCGGAGTGGCGCGGGTGTGCCTCCATTTTACTCCCGGCAAGGCGGCACCAGCAGAGGAAAATTGCCATGAAACGGTTTCGGCGGGTAGCCGCCAACACGCGGGGACGGGACCTGGCGGTGGGGGATATCCACGGCCACTTCCAGCGCCTGCAGGCGTGCCTGGAGGCGGTGGGGTTCGACCCAGCGGTGGACCGCCTGTTCAGCGTCGGTGACCTGGTCGACCGCGGGCCGCACAGTGAAGCTGCGCTGGAATGGCTGGCACAGCCCTGGCTGCATGCCGTGCAGGGTAACCACGAAGCGCTGGCGATCACCCGCCTGCGCGGCGGGCGGCTTGACCTGGACATGTATCGTGCGGCCGGTGGCGGCTGGTTCCTCGACCTGCCGCCGGGCGAGCAGCTGCGGTTTGTCGAACGCTTCGAGCAACTGCCCATTGCCCTCGAGGTGGAGACCGCCGGCGGCCTGGTTGGCCTGCTGCATGCCGACAGTCCGTTTGCCGACTGGGCGGTGCTGCGTACCTGGCTGGAGCTGGATGACGACCCCGAGGTGCTGGAAGTGTGCCAGTGGTCGCGGCGGCGCCTGAAGGAAGGCGATACCCGGCCGGTGACAGGCCTGCGGGCCTTGCTGGTCGGCCACACGCCGGTGCTGCAGGCCAAGCAGCTGGGTAACGTCTGGCACCTGGATACCGGCGGCTGGGCCAGCGGCCATTTCAGCCTCATGGACCTGGCCACGTTGCAACTGCTCAGCGCTGCGCCAGGTGCAGCAACAGCGCCAGGGCCAACACCACCAGCATGACCCCCGAGGCTCGTTCCAGCCACGGCAGGATGCGAGCGAAACGCCGCAGCACCACAGGGTTGCCGATGGCCACGGCGACCAGCAGGTCCCATAGCAGCACGATGCTGAACATCCACAGGGCGCAGGCCGTCTTCCAGCCGACGCCGGTGCTGCCGACCATGCTGGCCAGGCTGGCATAGAACAGCGCATTCTTCGGGTTGAGAATGCCCGACAGGAAGCCCATGCCCAGGCTCCGCCACCAGCCTGCCACGGCCTGGCTGGCCGCGACGCTGCCCAGGCCTGAGCGCCCGGCGTGGCGCAGGAACAGCACGCCGATGTACAACAGGTAACCGGCACCGGCCAGTTGCAGGGTAATGAACAGTGGGCTGCCTTCCTGTAGCACCGACAGGCCAGTGAAGGCCATGGCGATGAAGGCGCCATTGGCCAGGGCGATACCCAGGCAGGCGCCGCTGGCGACCCGCCAGCCGCTGCTGATGGAGGTGCGTGCGACCAGGAAGAAGTCCGGCCCGGGGGAGAGCAGGGCGAGAAAATGGGCGACGGCGATGATCAGGAACTGCTGCATGGCGGTGTGACTGCTGTGGCGGAAAAGCCAGACTCTGCCCTTCAGCGCCCACCGCGTATTGAACAATATTGCACAGCCCGCCGGCCTACACCGCCCATGCGCGCCTTCAGCCCCCTCGGTATTGCCCGGGTGTCACGCCCACATAGGCCTTGAACACCCGCTGGAAATGGCTCTGGTCGGCAAAGCCCAGCCGGTAGGCCACTTCTGCCAGCGCCTGCCCTTCACCCAGCAGCTGGCGGCCACGGTTGACCCGCGCATTTAGCAGGTAGGCATGCGGGGTAAACCCGGTGGCCGCACGAAAGGCGCGGATCAACGCGTAGCGCCCGAACCCCGACTCGCGGGCCAGGGCATCAAGGCTCAACTGCGCGGGGTCGAGGCCCTCGATGCGCGCAAGCAGCCCACTCAAGGCGCTCGCCCCCAGAGCGGGCGCCGGAGCCAGCGGTGGATACGCGGCAACATCCAGGTCACCCAGGAAGGCAATCAGCGCGGCGTCCTTCTCTGCACTGCTGGCGCTGGAAAACAGCAACCCGTTCAGCTGGCAAAACTGCCGATACACCGCCGGGTCCCGGCAGATACGTGCCGGTTCACCGGGGCAGGCGCCACCCAGCGCCGACTCCAGGCGCAATGCTGCCAGCCAGTCGCCAGCCACATGCAGCATCTGGTAGCTCCAGGCCTGCCCGGGTTCGGGGTTGCAGGCATGCACGCGCTGGGCCGGGACCATGACCAGCGTGCCGGGCGTCAGGCGTTCCTCGCCGTTGCCGGTGCCAGTAAAATGGCTGACCCCCGCATCCACCGCACCGATGGAAAACGTCGGGTGGCTGTGGGCCTTGTAGCAGGCCCGGCTATGGCAGGCGCGGCGGCTTTCGACATGCGGCAGGGCCGGGTCGCGCCACAACGCGGCATGGGTTCGCGGCATCATGGAGTCCTCGGTAGGGCCTGCAGCTTATCAGGCGCTGCGCACCCATACAGTTTTTTCCACCGGCTGTAACTTGACCACCAGGCCCGCAGGCGCCGGAATAGTGACTGATTGCAAGAGGACAAATCATGGATCTTTCGAGCCTGCTGCTTTTCATCCCGGCCTGCTTTGCCTTGAACATGGCCCCGGGGCCGAACAACCTGCTGTCGTTGCACAACGCCAGCCGCTATGGCCTGCGCACGGCATGCGTGGCCGGTGGCGGGCGCATTGTCGCCTTCAGCGGCATGATCGCCCTGGCTGCGATGGGCCTGGCGGTGGTGCTGCATACCAGCGAATACCTGTTCCTGGCGATCAAGGTGGTGGGCGCGGCGTACTTGTTCTACATCGCCTGGCAATTATGGCGGGCACCGGTGGGCGAGGCCGTGGTGGCAAGCGACCACCCGCGCGGCACCTGGCGCCTGGCACGTCAGGAATTCTGGGTGGCCGCCGGCAAGCCTAACGATTGTTAATATAAATTGGTAGGCGTTTGTCCTTGCTGGGCTTCAATCTGCGGTAGAGTTGCGCTATCGTTTCGCCACCAATCACAGAAGCCCCATCGTTATGTCAAAGAGTAAGTTCGGTTTTTTAACTGGAATAGTAGTGCCGGTTTTATTGTTTTTGATAACGCCTTATTGGGGGGCAATATTTACAGAAAACAAAGCGTTGACATATGAGGTTCTTGAAAAGAAAAAGCTGTCAGAGTTGGGGGCTGATGAGTCCGTAGGTTCAAGACTGAAAATGGTATTCAACGGTCGAGATGTGAAGCTAGGGACCTATGTAGTTATCGCAATCGAAAACGCCGGGAAGGCTCCAGTCCGGGCGGAAGATTTCTATTCTGATATAGTGATAAAGATTGAAGGTGGCGAGATTATAAGCGCGCAGCTGATTGAAACTCAGCCGGAAAATATCCCGCTCCAGATGCTTCAGCAAAAATCAAGTGTATCTATAAAGCCGATGTTGCTAAATCCTGGGGATAGGTTTTTGCTAAAAATGTTTAGCGATAGCGACCTAAAAATAGTTGGGGTTCAGTCTAGGATCTTAGGTGTTTCCGCTATTGAACGGGTTCAAAGCCCAGAGTCTTCCGGCCTTGTCGTAAAAAGCCTTAAGCCCCTCGATGGTGGGGGCGTATTGGAAAAGAAGGTACAGTCATTAAATATCCTGTTCGTGCTTTTTTTAAGCGTTGTGCTGCTGACGGGGACGTTCTTAAATTATATTGTTTACTTGCGAGTTGTAGGCTGGCCAAGATATCTGTTTTTGATCTTGTCAGTGTCGATGTATGCTTCGGCTCTTTATATAACGAATTTATCAACAGAATACATGCTTGCTGTTCTGGGCTGGGGTAGGCTTGTAACCATGGGGTTGCATATGGCTGAAATTTTAATTGTGGGTGGATTGTTTGCGCTAGGACGCAGGAGCCTAATTCAGTCCATACCCAGACCTAATAAGGATATTTCTACACGGACGTATAGGGTAGGTTAGCGGGCCATTGTGCCAGCGCCTTCCACGCTGGCCTCTCTATCATGGGCTTTGTCTTTCGAGCAATAGTAATGGTGCACTTGGCAGCAGCATAGTGCTAATCCCGTTGAACGAACGTTAGAATTTGGTCCGTTCAGCCAGTGCCGAGTGTCAACCCGGCTAAAGCTCTGGTCAGGTGCGGCGTGCAGTCAGCAGAAGCGTGGCGGCGCCTGAGAGCAGAACAGCGCAGATCCGGTTGAACAGCCGCTTACCCTTAGGCTGATTGAACCAGCGACGGAGATGCAGTCCGATCAGTGCATAACCAGCAAGAGCAATTACCTCCAGCAGAAGGAACAACGCGCCTAGTATTGTAAATTGGGACGCGACATTCTGATTTGGATCTATGAATTGTGGCAGGAAAGCAGTAAATATTAAAATCGCTTTCGGATTTCCGGCTGCAATTAAAAACTCTTGCTTGATAAGTTCAATTTGGTTCTTTGGATCTGTTGCTTTTTTTTCTTCTTCAGGAGTGCTTGCTGTCCACAGTTTGAATGCGATGAATAGCAAGTACGCTCCGCCTAGAATTTTTATTGCATGAAAGACTAGGGCCGAGGTTTCGAGTATGGCTGCAAGGCCTACTGCTGAAAGTGCGATCATTGCGGCAAATGCAATTAGTCGGCCGACACCAGCAAAGCAGGATGCTGCGAAGCCATAACGTGTGGCATTGCTGATAGAAAGCAAATTGTTTGGGCCGGGTGCCATGTTGAGGGCGAAACAAGCCGGTATAAACAGCAGGAGTGTCGAGGTGTTCATCAGTTCGTCTTCATCATCCCATGACCGATTCCCCATCATTCCTCAAGGCGATTGGGGTTTCAAGGCAGTAGGTAAAATCGGCGGATGCTAGAATGGGTAGCGGTGAGACTGCCATCCGATTGCTGATATATACTATGAGCTTGTCATAGCGTTTGCCGGGGTGAAAATGTCAGCATCAGTCGGGATGGTTTACAGCTATCTGCGCTTCTCAGATCCGCGTCAGGCCGCTGGCCATAGCGCTGACAGGCAGGCGCAATATGCAAAATCCTGGGCTGCGGAGCGTGGGCTTTCCCTAGACGACTCCCTCTCTCTACGTGATGAAGGTCTTTCAGCCTTTCATCAGCGGCACGTTAAGCAAGGGGCTTTGGGGGTTTTTCTTCGGGCTGTGGATGATGGCCGGATTCCTGCCGGGTCGGTGCTGGTTGTTGAAGGTCTGGATCGTCTGAGCAGAGCCGAACCCATCCAGGCGCAAGCCCAGCTGGCTCAGATCATCAATGCCGGAATCACGGTTGTGACGGCAAGTGATGGTCGTGAGTACAACCGGGAAAAGCTCAAAGAGCAGCCAATGGATCTGGTCTACAGCCTCCTGGTAATGATTCGTGCGCATGAAGAAAGCGACACCAAAAGCAAGCGGGTCAAGGCATCAATTAAGCGTCAGTGCGAAGGCTGGGTTAACGGAACATACCGAGGTCTGATACGCAACGGCGCTGATCCTCGTTGGTTGCGTCTTGTTGATGGCCAATGGCAGCTTATACCCGAACGGGTGCAACTGGTGCAGTTTGCACTCGATAAGTACCTGGAGGGATATGGTGCTGATCGGACATATAGTTTGATGCAGGCGAGTGGTCTTGATACGTCTCTTGTTGGAAGCTCGGCCCAGCAGATCTACCGTTTAATAAAGTTGGTAAGCCTCAAAGGTGCAAAACAGATATCTGTTGATGGCAGCGAGTATCTTCTTGAGGGGTATTACCCGCGCTTAATCAGTGATCAACAGTTTGATGAGTTGCAGTTGCTGCGGGGAAACCGAAGCCGAAGGCGTGGTAAAGGTGCTATCCCTGGAGTGGTGACCGGAATTGGAATTACCTACTGCGGGTACTGTGGTACCTCGATAACGGCACAGAATGTGATGCATAAGGTGCGATTAGATGGAACGTTGTCGGACGGCCATAGACGTATCATGTGCGCATCCTACATGGACAAAGGAGGATGTACCGTTGGGGGGAGTTGCAGTGTTGCGCCAGTGGAGCGCGCCGTCATGTCATTTTGCTCGGATCAGATGAATCTGGTCCGTCTGCAGGAGCCAGCAGGGCCTCGAGGCGATCTTCATCTGAGCCTGACCGAGTCGCGGTTAAAGATCGCGGATCTCGAGCAGCAGCTCTCTCGGATCACAGAAGCATTGGCATTGGGTGAGGGTGATGGTGTCCTTCCCATCACATTCTTGAGAAAAGCCCGTGATCTGGAAGAGCAGCTCGATGCTGCACGGACAGAAGAGCGCCGTGTTGAACGAGAACTCGCCGGAGTGACTGCGAGGCAGAAACCTGCCGATGCGAAACTATGGGCGGACCTTGCTTTAGGTGTGGATGCCCAGGAGGTTGAGCCTCGAAACAAGGTGCGCCAGCTCATGCTCGATACATTTGAGCGGATCGTCATTTACATGCGCGGGGTTGTGCCACAGGGGCGGAGCGCGAAGTACATCGACGTACTTCTGATCTCAAGGGCGGGGCAGCGGCGTTGGTTGCGGGTAGAGAGAAAGACGGGTGGTTGGGCGGCCGCTGTCGACCGCCCGTTGTAGCGGTTAGGCAGATTTCTTGCTGTCCAGGTGGTGACCTGGTGGGCTGGTGTGTACCACCAGGTGCCCTTGTCCCTCCCAGAAGTTTTCTTGCACTTCTACGCATACCCGCCAGGCAGCCCAGGCAACATCTTCACCGGCAGCAAGGATGTTGCCTTGGTGATCGATGATCGCCATGCGAGCTTCTGCGCCTGATTCGGTGTGTGCTGTAAACCCAGTGCTGACTGTCGCAGAGAGCTTTGCTCCCGGCAGTACTGGGTTTGGTATTGCGATCTTCATTCAATCTCTCCAGGAGGGCTCAAGCCCGTCTACCCAGTGCTCGTTTCGCGGCCACGTTGTCCATGTAGGCTGCTCACTTTTGGTTCTCACGCTGTTGGCGGATCCGGCTGCAGTTGGTGTGTCGACGGGTCGACCGGCCTTTGCCGCAGATATCGCAGATGGCGGGCAGGTCGAGGCTGTGGGACGCCATTGGTGGCCGAATTCGCTCAGCCATGGCGTGCCTCACCTGGTTGAGGGGGGAGGATGCGATCCAGTTCGTCCGCTACATCCTGCATACCAACTGGGGCTGCGGCATGAAGGGCCTGTACCAGTACATCTTGTGGGGCAAGCGCCATCCGTTTGAGGTCCTTCATTCCACCACCTCCATGGCATCAGAGTGGTAGAAATGCTGGATCTTTCCGGTTGTCATATTGGTGCCGTACAGCTTGCCCGGGCTACTGTGACCGGAGCCGTAGCCAGTTACCGTAAAGGTAATGGAGCTGTCTCCGGTTCCAACCCGTACTTTGGTGCCTTTAGGGTATGTGCGCTTCACTGCCTCTGAATATCGCCGGTTGGCAAAGTCCGCAGCCTTCCGGGCGTCATTTGCCTCGGTCATGTCGATGGCCAGTTCTGCCAGATCCGGGGTGTCGACCAGGATGGCCGATTCGACTAGTTGTTCACCGTTGTGGATCGCGTCCAGCTTAGACTGGTACAGACCGCCTCGACCGCACCAGATGGTCATCGGAGTTAGGCGATGGGCGGCCAGCTCCGACATTTGTCGGAATACTTCTTCGGCGATGAGCTCGGTGCTCATGTCGTGAAGCCCTCGAACAGCGGAAAGCACGTGCTCCAGCGAGGCCTCGGTGAGGATGATGTGTTGAATGCGGCTCATGCTGCTTGCCTCGCTGGCTGGTCGTCGTGCTGGATGCAGTACTTCCACGGATTGTTGGCCCTGGCTAGGGCTGCCATTGGCGGTGGGCTTACGCTGTTGCCGCACATATGCACCTGCTCGGTTTTGGTAAATGGCTTGCCGTCTGCACCCTTGTCGATCTTGTAGCTGGCTGGGAAGCCCTGGGCGCGGTACAGCTCATGAGGCTGGAGCATGCGCAGGCAGATGTCGACGATCACATACGGGGTGCCCTTCACGAAAACAGTGACGAGGCCCAGGCGGTCCTTGGTGGTGACTGTCGGTGCTGGCGCGTCTGGTGCGCTGATGTTCTCAGTGCCGTAGTAGCTGATCAGGAATGCCGCGACGCGCAGGGCGCCTTCCTCATGCTCTGGCGACAGCTTGTACTCAACCAGGGCGTGATGCTCGGCGCCTGCGGTCATGGTTGGTACTAGCTCGTCCACGGCGCGACCGACGCAGTTGCGGCGCAGCGTGGCCAGGCTGGCCGTTACCAGGCGCTGCTGGCTGCCGGTGTTGGTGACCGTGCTCATGGGGTTATCGATGCTGCGGGCTGCCGTAGTGTTGAATCCGCCGTTGGCCTGCTCAACGAAGGCAGTGCAGACACCTATGGCGTGGGCGGCGCCAGCTGGCCTCTTGTAGTTTCCGCCGCTGGTGATGGTCGGCACCGGCTCGGTGATGGCTGAGCCTTCGCTGTTGAAGCGGAACTTGACCAGGTGTGCCGATGCCAGCGCGTGTTTGATTCCGCCGGCGACGACAGTACCCAGTGGTTGATCCAAGCCTGGAACTCGTGGCTGCTGACCGTCACGTTCGCCGTATCCGGTCTGCACCAAGGTCGGGCTGGCCATAGCAAATGATCCGCCTCGGGGCCAGGAGGTAACGGTGCGGAGCGGCTCAGCTGCCGACTGTGCCAGCTCTCCTGACCAGTTTGCGATCGGCACGATGAAGGGCTGCGGGTTGTCCAGCACGAACTTCTTCATGCCCTTGGCTACCCGGCGCAGCGTGGCGGGTGCGAGCGCTTTCTTGCGGCCGAAGATGCTCTTGCTCGGCACGCTCCAGTCGATGCAGTCAGCGGCTGTGCGCCATTTCTGCTGGCCCTTGCCGGGATGCTTTGCGTGGGTCGGCTCTGGCCACACGATAGGCTGGCCGTCGCAGCGGGCGATCATGAACAGGCGTTCTCGGCTGGTTGGCGCTCCGAAGTCGCAGGCCTTGATGATGCGCCATTCCACCTGGTAGCCCATGCCTTCGAGCAGCTGAACGAACCGGCGCCAGGTGATGCCGCGTCGTTTCGGATCGGGCACTAGGAACTGCTGCTGAACCGGCACTCGCTCCCCTGGCGCCGCCACGGTACCGTCCAGCTTCATCACCCGGTCGGTGGACTTGTCGCGTTTGGCGATCAGTGGCCCCCACTGCAGGATCTGCTTCACATTCTCCAGGCTGATCACTCGGGGCTTTTTCATGCCTGCCCATTTCAGTCCGATCCACGACAGGTTGCGGATCTCGCGCTTCCGAGGTTGCCCACCTGCAGCCTGGCTGTGATGCGTGCAGTCGGGGCTCATGTGGAACCAGCCCACGGGGCGACCTTGGCACTCTTCGTCGGGGTCGCCCTCGAAGACGTCGGTCTGGAAGTGGCGCGCATGCGGATGATTGGCCGTATGCATGTTGATGGCCGCTGCGCTGTGGTTCTTGGCCACGTCGACCTTCCGGCCCAAGCCCATTTCCAGCCCGGTACCAGCGCCGCCTCCGCCGCAAAAGAAATCAACCACAAGTTCGTCGTCCTGTGGGTCCAGCGCCAAGCCAAACTGAGTCTTGAAGTCCTGTGGATTGGGCAGCTTTGCTGCGCAAAGGGATGTCATGCTGCATCCTCCGCCTGGGTGACGCTGCGAGGCGTGCTGCGCAATTGGGCATGGACGCGCTTGGCGATCGCCTGAAGGCCAGCAGCTTGCTCGGCGGCCTGGTTTGCAACCTGAGACTTCAGCGCCTTCATGGTCTGTTCTGCCAGGCGCAGCGTTTTGGCGGCCTCCATCAGCAAGTCGTATTCGGCGCGGCTCGATGGCATGTTGATGTAGGGCGCAATGGCTCCCTCCAGCGCCGTGATCTCGCGCTTCAGGGCGGCTACTGTGTGGTGGTGCTTGCGCTGCTCCGCCTCGCGGTCGATCAGCGATTCGTCCAGGCGGGCACGGACGACCTGCCATGACTCGTCGGTTCGGCTCAGGAACCCGGCTTGCTGCAGGGCGGTTTCAATCGCCTGCGCCATCTGCTCCGAGCTGGCGTAGGTTCCGGCCTGTTCGGCAAATGTCGCATCCATGGCAGCGACGATGCAGCTCGCGGCGGAAGGGTGCGTATACCCCTTGGCAGGCTGCGCGTGCGGGCGATTTTTAGCGATTAGCGTTGCATCAACTGGCGCTGCCTCGCGCAGCTTGTGGTGGGGTATCAGCGCTTCGGCGGGGCTGCTCAGAGGGGGAATAATGCCTGCTGCTTCGCAGCAGAGACTCTTTGTTTTCTGCGCGTCGATGCTGGAAACCTCGCGGAGCGAAGCGGGAATAGCATCGCGGATCGCCTGCGCCACATCGTGCCCGCTTCCCTCCGATGCCGAGATCTGCAGCGATACCGAAGTGGGGCGGCTATGTCCTGCGCACGGCGGCGAATCGAAAAGCAAGCCGGTTGGGTGGCGGGCGCGACCTGCTTTTTTGCCCAAGAAATAGGCGTAGGCAAACAGTCCGATGATGAAGGCACAGATGACGAAGAGGGCGACGACCTGTTGGGTGGTCATGGGTCTTACTCCTTGTGGTGTGCGGGCCGGTGGTGGCGGCCCTTGCTGGTGTTGGTACTACTTGTCTTGCTCGGTAGGGCGGGACTGCTTTTCGTCCGCTAGGTAGGCCCTGCTGTCGATCAGGGCGGCAACATGGCGGATATGGGCGAACTTCAAGGCCTTCTGGCTGTTGTCCAGCGTGGTGACGGGCAAGCAGATCCGGCCGACCTTCAGTTGCTCGGCAAAGGTGTCTTCGTTGAGATTGCGGAAGTACTGCACGCGCACTTTGTCGAGTGGAATGAGCACGTCGCCAAAGGTGCGGTAAAGCAGCTCTACTGTCGTTGCATCAGGTGCGTGCGGCAGGCGCAGCGCTAGTTGGTCTGCATTGCTCATCAGGCTTCGGGCTCTCCCTGAGCTTGTGGCGTGACGGGTGGTTCCAGGTGATTTCGCAGTGTTTGCGTACCAGGCTCTGCCAGGCTTTGGGGACCTGCAGGAGTGCTGCGTTGCGCTCCGCGCGGGTCCTGAGCTGGAGAATCTCGGCCGCGTACTGCCTAGGCTGCATGACGCTTGTCTTCCGGTGGTGTCGGTAGCTGCAGCTGCAGGCGCTCTGCGAGCCAAGGGATCCCGGCCTGCTTTACGCGGGTCGACATGCTGTACTGCATGCCTGAAGTCGGGTGAAACCACTGTCCCTCCTTGGTCCGCAGATACTCGCGGTCCCGGGTGGGATAGCGAGGCAGGTTGCGCTCGGTCAGCAGCTCGTTCTCGCGCATCAAGCAGATCAGTTCGTTGCGGCTGATCCCGAACAGCTTGGCGGTTTGAGCCAGGTTGCGTTCCATGGTCTCCTCCTACGCCGCGTCAGCCAGCAATTGATCGGTCGAAGACATGGCGGCGGTATCAATCTGGCCATTGGCGATCGCCTCGAGGTGGACTGCGATCTTTCTCGCACTGGAGAGGCTGTTCGCTGGCAGCGTCAGAGTGTTCACCGTCGAGCCCAGGCGGATCACCACATCGAGCTGGTCGAGATAGACCTCGGTCTGCAGCGTGGCCTTGGCGCAGGCACCGTTCGCCTCGTCGCGGAGGATGTGGGTGAATTGCCCGGAGAGGTTGGTCTGCGCCTTGAGGCAGGCGAAAGCGTTGTGGCTCAGTGCGTAGCTCATGCTGCATGCCCCCCATCGTCTGGGGTCACTGGGCGGGTAGCGGGTGCTGTCGCGGGGCGCTTTGTGGCGGCAAATTCGCAGCCGTGTTGCCGGGCTAGGCGGCGGATTTTGAAAATCAGATCAGTAGATGCAGCGGCCGGATGGACGTGCAGTGATGCAGTGGTGTGCATGGAGTTGCCTCACTCTGTGGTGGAAGAGTGAGGCAAATATCACGTATCGTGCTGCTTGGTGTCAACACGTACCGTTTTATTTTTTGTGAGCGTGCATGAAGCGTGATGATTTCAGGATGCCGCCGACCAAGTGGATGTGCTCAATCTCGTGTTGGGCGATGTGGATAGGAGCATGTTCTGCATTGACGCTATCGAAGCGATACATGCCATCCCGAATGTAGATGAACTCTTTGATCATGGTTCTGCCGGTGACCGTCCTCACCATGACTTCATCCCCACTGTGGTAGCTCTTGCTCGGTTCCACGAGGACGTATTCTCCATTCTTTATTCGGGGGTGCATGCTGTCACCCTTCACCTTGAGGCCATAGGCTTCGGGGTCATCGCTATGGATGTTCAGGTAACCGTCACCGTGCCCAGGCGGGAAATCCAAGGCTTCAAAAAATCCATCTAATCCAAGCTGTGCGTAGCCTACTACCGGCACGGCTCCCTCCATGGCCCGACTTACAAAAGATCCGTTGCTGTGAATTGGGGCCTCGGCGCGATCGGCATCGCCCAGGAGATCCCCGAGCGTAACGCCCAGTGCGACCGCCATCCTCTCGATGTCTGCCAGGTTGGGTTCCCGGATCCCCCGCTCGTAATTGCCGATGCGGGATTGAGATTCCCATCCGCAGGCAATGGCGAGAGCTTGTTGGCTAAGGCCCTTGGCCTTCCGATACTGCTTGATGCGCTGAGGTAGTGTGTTCATGTGTGGTTTTTAACACGGAGTGAAATGTTTTTTTTGCACTTTCCGTGTTGCAAACAAAACGATACGTGTTATCTTCGTTTGCGAGTCAACCGGAGTCTTTGTATGAATCATATTGCTGAATTGAGGAAGGGCGCAGGAATCAAGCAACGGGACCTGTTTACTCGGTTGGGATGGACCCAAGCCCGATTGAGTAATTACGAGTCTGGTCATCGGACGCCTGGCTTGAGCGAGTGTCGAGCTATTACCACGGCTCTCAATGAGCTGGGTGCAAAGTGTGCGCTGGATGATGTTTTCCCGCCTGAGCAGGACCAGCCACGAGCGGCTTAGGCCGCACAGGAAGAAAGAAGGCGACCCAAAGGTCGCCCTGTTTCCCCCGGCAGTACCACCACAGTGCCACCGGGCCGCGATCGAATTCATTGAGCACACCACGTACCAATGACCTTGAGCGCGGGGCCCAGGCACGAATGCCTGGGTGCCGCCTTCTCCACCACAGATTGGGCGGCTGGGGGACGGTCCATTGGACCGGCCTGGTAGTGACTCTCTCAAGCCACGCGGCGAGTGTAACACCACCGCTTGTCGCGGGCACTGGCAGCCTCCACGGCGTAATGCCACGTGCCAAAGCGGAGGCGAGAGATCGCCTCCATCGCTCGGCAGTAGCACCACATGCTGCCGGGATGCGTGATAGGTCGGCGGGCACAGCGCCTAGGTCCGCTTGCCTTGAACGCACCGCCCAGACACGGAGCCTGGGTACCGCCTCTTTCACCACAGGAGGCAGCTGTTTTGCCTGGGGCCGTCGATGGAACGACGTCCCGGCAGGAGGCCGTGTCAGCCCTTTGCTGCCCGGTTACTTACTCTCTCAACGCTATGCGGCGCACGTATCACCACTGCACGCCGCTGGCACTGGCTACCGACAAGGACAATGCCATGAGCCGAACCGCAATGAGCTGCCTCGAGCGCGCCAAGCGCGAAGTGCTGCCGCTCGAACTTGCGCTGTACCATGCTGTACGTGACTACCCAGGCGGCGCTGCCGCCATTGCAGCCACCACTGGCCGCAATGCCACCACTCTCCAACATAAACTGTCTCCCACCCATCCCACCCATATTGTCAACGTCCAAGAGTTCGGCGAAATCCTCGAACTGACCAAGGATCCACGGATCCTCGACTCAGTTCATGCATTGGTCGGCGACACCATCTGGCAAGAGCTCTCGGGCGCCTACAGCCATGACGTTCCGGAAACCCTGGCCATGGGACTGGCGGACTTCTTCCGCCAGGTTGCCAACCTGTCGGAAACCTGGGCGCGCAGCATCGGCGACGGCAAGGTCGACGATCAGGAACTCGCAGAGATCCAGCAGCAAGTATTTCGGGGTATCCAGGGGTTGCTCGGCATGTATCGCCGTGCCGAATACGTCAACCAGACCACTCGGGGGATACGTCGTGGCTGATATCGCGGATCTGGCAAATGACGTTGTTCAGCAGCGTCTGGAGGAGGCGCTGGCCGCTCGGGCTGGAGCGCCTGTACGCGAATCTCGTGTGGACTGCATCGACTGTGACGACCCGATCCCGGAGACGCGCAGGGTCGCGGCCCGAGGTTGTGTGCGTTGTGGGGGCTGTCAAACCCTCCATGAAGGCCGGAGGGCGCGGTATGCTCGATAAGGTTCTCGACCAGCTGCACGACTACGGCCTGCAGCCTGACCAGCCCTTGACATTCGGCAAATTGACCCGCTGCCGCACGAAAGATGACAAGGGCAAGGAAAAGAACGGCTGGTATGTCCTGCATGAGCACCTGGCGGATAAGGGTCAAACCCTGATTTTTGGCAGCTTCGGTGACTGGCGTCTCGGTGAAACACAGAAGGTGAAAACCGACGGTCGTGGCCTGACCCCGGAAGAGCGTGAGGTGATGCGTGCCCGGCAAGCTGATGCCAAGCGCCGGGCCGCGGAGGTCGCCGCCAACGCGGCGCGTCGTGCGGCCAAGCGTGCGGCCGCATTGTTCAAACGTATGCCCGAAAAGGGGCGCAGCGCCTACCTTGATCGCAAGCAGGTGGTCGGATTTGGCGTTCGGTATGCGCCGAAGTCGGGCGCGGTCCTCGTCCCGATGCAGAACGCCCAGGACGCCATTGTCGGCCTGCAGGTGATTTACCCGGAGCCCCAGGCGGATACGGGGCGCGATAAGTCTTACTGGCCGCATGGAATGGCGAAGGAAGGTGCGTTCCATATGATTGGCGGCCACCCCGAACCCGGCGAGCCGGTGCTGGTGTGTGAAGGCTACGCCACCGGCGCTAGCCTGCACATGGCGACTTCCCAGGCGGTGGCCATCGCCTTCGATGCGGGCAACCTGATGTCGGTTGCCAAGCACATGCGCGAACGTTTCCCTGGCCGCTCCATCATCATCTGCCGCGATGACGACTGGAAAACCAAGCGACCCACAGGCGAGCCCTGGAATCCCGGTGAGGAAAAGGCCAACAACGCAGCGGTGGTGGTCGGTGGCCAGGTGGTCGGCCCGATCTTCTCGGTCGAGCGCGAGGTCAAGTGGACCGATTTCAATGACCTGCACTGTGCCGAAGGCCTCGAGGCAGTTCGTCGGCAGGTCACGGCGGTGATCAAGCCCCCCGCTACGGGTGGCTGGAAAGACATGCTGGCCAGGACCGAAAGCGGCGCGCTCATTGCCCACATGCAGAACGTCGAGCTGATCCTGGCCAACGATGAACGGTGGAGCGGTGTCATCGGCTATAACGCTTTCAGCTCGAAGATCATGCGCCTACGTGCGGCGCCTTATGGCGGTGTGCCGGGGGAGTGGAGCGACATCGACGACATGCGCGTTATGAAGTGGTTGGCCCAACAGGGACTGCGCGTCAAGGCCTCGCATGTGGTCGAAGCGGTCAGCGTTGTGGCGCACGACAATGCCTTCCATCCAGTGTGTTCCTACTTGGCCAAGCTCGAATGGGATCGTGTGCCGCGCCTCGAGCGCTGGCTGCACGAGATCTTCGGCGTCCCTCGGAACGAGTACAGCGCCAAGGTCGGGAAGCGCTGGATGATCTCGGCGGTGGCCCGAGTGATGAAGCCCGGCTGCAAGGCGGATGCGGTGATGATCCTCGAGGGGGCGCAGGGCGCGGGTAAGTCCACGGCGCTGGGTATTCTCGGTGGCGAATGGTTCATGGACACGCCGTTCACCTTGGGCGACAAGGACGCGTTCCAGGCGATCCGGGGCAAGTGGATCGTCGAGCTGGGCGAACTGGACAGCTTCAACAAGGCTGAGAGCACCAAGGCCAAGCAGTTCTTCTCGGCCTCCATCGACACCTACCGCGAAAGCTATGGGCGAAGAACGAGCGATGTGCCACGCCAGTGTGTTTTCGCGGGCACCACCAACCAAGATGAATACCTCAAGGACGCCACCGGTAACCGGCGTTATTGGCCGGTCGCCTGCGTCAAGGTCGACCTGGAGGCGTTGCGCCGGGTCCGTGACCAGCTGTGGGCCGAGGCCATGTTCTGCTACCAGGCCGGTGACATCTGGTGGGTCACCCGCGAAGAGGAAGAACTGTTCACTACCGAGCAGGAAGAGCGCTTCGTGGTGGATGAATGGGAAGGACCGATCCTCAAATGGCTGGAGGAATCGCAGGCCGGGGAGACAGTCACCGGGAGCGAGGTGTTGGGTCAGGCGCTCAACCTGGATCCCGGCCATTGGGGCAAGCCCGAGCAGATGCGTGTGGGGTCGATCATGCACCGCCTGGGTTGGCGCCGTCGACGGCTCGCCGCGCTTCCGAAGAGTGGCAAGCGGCCCTGGGCGTACCAGAAGCCCGAGGGCTGGGGCCGCACCAGCGCCCTTGAGCAACAACCGCCAGCGCCGAAGGAGGACTGCTTTTGATCAAGCATATCGATGAGATGCTGAAGCTGTGGGCGCAAGAGCTCCATGCACCTGAGCCCTGTCATTCGGCAGGCGGTGTTGGTAGCATGCTCGGCCTGTTGATTGAGTGTAAGGGTGATCTTGTCCGTGGTACCCGAGGCAGCAAGGTGCTGCTGGACGAGTCTGCGGACATCGAGATCATCGTGAACAAGCATCTGGCACCGGAGCTCTACCTGGTGGTCTATGAGCATTACTGCAACGCCGACAGTGAGCTGTACCAGAAGTACCGCCACTGTGGGTGTAGCCGGGACACGTACTACAAGCGCTTGCATGAGGCGCACGTCTGCATCGCAGGCATGCTCATGGGGCGAGCTGCATGATCCGCCTCGCATGGTCCCACCGTCCATCCACTGGACTACCACGTTTTTTGCAGGTGATCCACGCTCAAGCCCGCGCTATTCGCGGGCTGTCCCACCGTCCCACCGCTCACACGAAGGCGCGCACATAGGGCGCATGCAGCGCGTACGCGCGCATTGCGCGCAGCGTGCTTTTAATCTCTCTCTTTACACGGGAAAGGGTTAAAACAGTTAGACAGTGGGACAGCCCTTGATTTTCAAGGGCTCAACAGGTCCCACCATTACCGCCCCCTTTGGGACCTATGGGGCAGCGCCTAAGTGAAGCTAAGCCGGGGTGGTGTATTTCCCCGACATTTTCCAGACATTCCCTAGGCGTTTACCCCTTATTGCCGGGTGGCATTAAAACTTGCTTGCTGCCACCGGAATCGACCTGTAAAAAGTACCCATCTTCGAGACGTGCGGGCGCGCAAAGCAGCCCGCCACACACAGCAAACCCGGCCACCGCGCCGGGTTTTTTGCATTTGGGGAACGGGATGACGAACGAACAACAAGCGCTTGCCGAGATGCCGGTCTGGCTCGTGATCACTCTCGCCCTGGTCGGCGGGGTATCTGGCGAGATGTGGCGAGCGGACAAGGCGGGTGTCCGTGGCTGGGCACTGGTTCGGCGTATCGCCTTGCGTTCCGGAGCCTGTGTGGTCTGCGGGATGGCAACGATCATGTTGCTGTACTCCGCCGGCGCATCGATCTGGGCTTCGGCTGCATTCGGTTGCCTGACTGCGATGGCCGGCGCCGATGTCGCTATCGGCCTGTACGAGCGCTGGGCCGCCAAGCGCCTTGGCGTGTGCGAGATGCCGCCGCGCAGTGGCGAGCCAGGTCAGTGAGCAGGCCAGGCCGAAACCCTGGCAGGGGCAGGGGACCCTGGCGACTTGGCCGGGGTACGGGACGGGAAACCCGCGGCTCTTCGTTAGCGGGAGGTTCACCAGCTTAGTGAACTGCGGTGAACTGGTTAACCCCTTGAATTCATTGGGTGAACTGGACTTTTGAACATGATCTACCTGACCAAATCGGAGTTCGCCGCCCGACGCGGGTGGTCGAAATCCTACGTTTCCAAACTGGCCAGCCAGGACCGCTTGGTACTCGCGGACGACGGCAAGGTCGATGTTGTGGCTACTGAGGCGCTACTGGCCGAGTCAGCCGATCCCAGCAAGGCAGCGGTCGCGGCCCGGCATGAAGAAAACCGGGTGGAGCGGGATGTGCGCAGCCACCTGCAACCAGGCGGCGACACACCTGCAGTGCAGCCACTGGTCCAGCAGCCAGGCAAGGGCCTGGACTTTCAGAAGGCAAGGGCGCATCGCGAGTTCTACCTTGCCCAGCTTGCCGAGGCGGAGTTCAACAAAGTTCAGGGAAACCTGGTCGAGCGCAAGGCGGTGGAAGACGCCGCCTTCGCAGCTGGCCGTACGCTCCGAGACCTGATGTTCGGTCTTGCTCCCCAGCTCGCTGCCGAGCTGGCGGGTATGAGCGACTCCTGGGAAATCGAAAAACGCCTGACGGGCGCCTTCCGCCAAGTCTTCGAAGACGCGGCCAGGATGAACGGCGCCGATCTCAACCAAGCCATGACACAGAGCTGACCCTATGCCCCCCGGATACGCGGACGGTGCGAAGGTGTACCGCGAAGCGTATGGCCGGGGGCTGACGCCCGACCCTGAATTGTGGGTTGACGAATGGGCTGACGAGTACATGCGGATCCCGCGTGATACTGGTGCAGCCGAACCCGGCAAATACCGCACAGCACGGACGCCGTATGCCCGTGAACCCATGCGCTGCCTCTCGCCAGCGCACCCCTGCAAGCGCGTCATTACGATGGTCGCCTCGCAGCTGATGAAAACGCAGATCGCCCTGAACTGGATTGGGGCGCTGATCCACATGGCTCCGTCGAACATCCTGACGTTGCTGCCCAGCCTGGCCCTGGCCAAGCGGGTGTCGGCCCGGATCGGTAAGACGATTGCCGCAACGCCTGAATTGAAGGCGCGTGTGGCGGCTTCACGATCGCGCGATGCCCGCAACACCATGGATACCAAAGAGTTCGAGGGCGGCACGCTGTACGCGACCACCGCTGGCTCTGCCTCCAACCTGGCCGAGCTTGCTGCCCGATACATCTACGGCGATGAGATTGACCGCTGGGACGTGGACGTCGATGAAGAGGGTGACCCTGTCGATCTTGCCGAGACGCGGGGCAGTACCTTTGGACGCAATGCCAAGTTTTACTTCTCCAGCTCGCCGACCATCAAGGGAGCCTCACGCATTGCCGATCTGTTCGAAACCAGCGACCAGCGTTACTACTACGTGCCCTGTCCAACCTGCGGCCACATGCAGGTGCTGGAGTGGGAGCGTCTGCTGTACTCCGCTGATTTCCAGACCGTCCACTACAAGTGCTCCTCACCCGATTGCGATGTACTGATCGAAGAGCACCACAAGGGCGAGATGCTTGCCCAAGGGGAATGGCGCTCGCACGCTCAGGGCGATGGCGAAACTGTGGGTTTCCACCTCAACGCGCTGTACGCCCCGCTTGGTTGGACCTCATGGGCTGACCTGGCCAAGCAATTCGAGAAGGCCAAGCGCGCCCAAGACCGGGGCGACCTTGAGCCCATGCAGGTGTTCTACAACACCCGTTTGGCGAAGGTATGGGACAGCGCGGTCGAGCAGACCAAGGCCGAAGTCCTGCAGGCCCGAGCGTTGCAGGAGAACTATGTGCTCGGCACCGTGACCGTTGGCGTGCTGGTACTGACCTGTTCCGTCGACGTGCAGGCCAACCGTCTGGAGGTGATGATCATTGGCTGGGGCGCTGGGATGGAGCGCTGGATCGTTGACTTCAAAGTCATCCCGGGTGATCCCGCAGATCAGCGTACCTGGGAGCTTCTGGATGACCTGTTGAAAGTGCGATACCGCCATCCTTGCGGTGTCGCCCTGGGCATCCTGGCTACGGGCATCGACTCCGGCGGTCATCACACCCATGAGGTGTATCAGTTCTGCCGCGTGCGCCGTTGGCGCAACGTCTTTGCGTTGAAAGGCGCAAGTAAGCCTGGGCGCCCTGTCATCGCGCAGCGACCCTCCCTGGTGGATGTCACTTGGCGAGGGCAGACCGAGCGCAACGGCGCCGAGTTGTGGATGGTCGGTACCGACACGGCCAAGGACTGGATCTACAACCGTTACAGCTTCGAGTCGGGGCCTGGATCTGTGCACTTCGCCAAGGACCTGCCGGACGAGTTCTTCCAGCAGTGCGTGGCCGAACGCAAGATCGCCCGCTACGTGAAAGGGTACAAGCGAATCGAATGGGTCAAGGGCAAGGCCGACCGCAACGAAGCGCTGGACCTTCAGGTGTACAACCTGGCCATGGCGTACTACCTCGGCCTGCATCGTTACGGCGAGCAGGACTGGGAGAAGCTGCGCCAAGCCTTGGCCCAGGCGAACCTGTTCGAGGAGCCGGCACCTGCGAAACCGCCCGCTATTGAGCAGGAAGACGACGATGCAGATGCCGAAGTCGAGTCGCAATCACCGGCTCAGCCACCAGCCCGGCCCGCTTCTACGGCCATACGAACGCCGCCTCGCCCGGCACCTCAACCAATGCAACGCCGCAGCTCGAGCAGCGGCTATCTGAAGAGACGCTGACATGGCATACACCCAGGCACACCTCGCGGCTGTTGAAGGTGCGATTGCCCGTGGCGAACGCATCGTTCGCTACAGCGACCGCACCGTCGAGTATCGGACGGTGGACGAACTGATCAAGGCCCGCGATCTGATCCGCACCGAGCTGGCCCAGGCAGCTGGCCGACGGTCTCGCGTGGTGCGGCTTTACCACGGAGGAAAGGGCTTGTGAGCGGCCGCTATATCTCCACGCGCTCTGGCCTGCTGGTACCGGAGCGCATCAAGGCCAGCTACGAGGGCGCCGCCGAAGGGCGGCGTTCCTCTAACTGGGATGCCCCTGATACGGGGCCAAACAGCCTCATCATGCCCGCCCTGCGCAACCTGCGTTCGCGCTCGCGGGCTGCGGTGCGCAACGACCCATATGCGGGCAACATCATCGACAAACGGGTCAGCAACCTGATCGGTACCGGCATAACGCCTCAACCGCGCTTGCTCGACAAGGCGCTGCGCAAGGCCATGCAGGTGCTGTGGGAGGATTGGGTGGACGAATCGGATGCGGACGAGCGTACCGACTTCTACGGTCAGCAGGCGCTGGTAGCACGCACGGTCGAGCAATCAGGTGAGTGTTTCGTCCGCTTGCGGCCACGCCGGCTGGAGGATGGACTGGCGGTCCCGCTGCAGGTGCAGTGCCTTGCACCTGAATTCGTCCCGCACGACAAGTTCGAAGTGACGCGGTCCGGCAACGTCATCCGCGCCGGGATCGAGTTCAACAGCATTGGACGACGCGTTGCTTACTGGTGCTACCGCAATCACCCAAGCGACAAGGCCTCGCTCAATGCCGGCTACAACCCTCTGGTGCGCGTACCGGCCGAGCAGATGTTGCACATCTTCGAGCCCTTGGAACCAGGCCAGTTACGTGGTGTGCCTCGGCTCGCGCCGATCCTGAAACGTCTGCGCAGCCTGGACAACTACGACGACGCGGTGCTGTTTCGCCAGGAAGTGGCCAACCTGTTCGCGGGCTTCGTTCGCAAGCCCGCGCCGGAAGGGCCGGGGCATCCGCCGATGGACATGCTCACGGGCGCACCGGTTGTCCACGACCGAGATGCATTCACGCCGATGGTGGCATTGGAGCCCGGCACTATGCAGGAGCTCGGGCCGGGGGAGCAGGTGGAGTTCTCCGACCCGCCCGATGGCGGCAACAACTACCCCGACTTCATGCGGCAGCAGCTGATGGCTGCAGCCGCCGGCGCAGGTCTGCCTTACGAGCTGATGACCGGTGACATGCGCGATGTGAACGACCGAGCGATTCGCGTGGTGCTCACTGAATTTCGCCGTCGGCTGGAGCAGTTGCAGTTCCAGGTGTACGTCCACCAGTTGTGTCGCCCTGTGCGAGCCGCATGGATGGACATGGCGGTACTGGCCGGGGCGTTGGTACTGGAAGACTACGTCCTGCGGCGGCGTGAGTACTTGCGTACGCGGTGGGTGCCACAGGGCTGGGCCTACATCCATCCCGTTCAAGACGTTCAGTCGCGGATGCTCGAGGTGGGGGCGGGTTTCGCCTCGCGCACGGAGATGTGCCTTCGCTCTGGTACGGACGCGGAAGTCGTGGACGAAGAGAACGCCGCAGATATCGCCCGGGCCAAGGAGCTGGGCCTCAACTACAGCAGCTTGTCGGCCATCAAGGATGAGCCGGATGAGCCCGACGAGAAGGGGAAAACATGAAACCGTTGATGCCGTTCCGCATCTTCAACAAGGCCAAGTCCATGCCGCAAGTCGAGGACGGGCACTGGTACAAGATCGCTGCAGCCGCCGAGGGCGAGGCCGGGGCCAAGGTCATCGAAGTCTATGTCTACGGCGAGATTGGCGCCTGGGGCATCACCGCGAACCAATTCATTCAGGATCTCAAGGCGGTGGACGATGGCGTTTCGGAAGTGGTGGTGGCCTTCAATACCAACGGGGGCGATCTGTTCGAAGGTCTCGCGATTCACAATGCACTGAGCCGGCTGGGTGAGCGGTGCACCGGCCGGGTCGATGCTTTGGCGGCCAGTGCTGGCAGCGTGGCGGTATGTGGTGCCCACCGCGTGGTGATGGCATCGAATGCCATGCTGATGATCCACAACCCCTACACCTGGGTAGGCGGCGATGCCGAGGACCTTCGGCGCGTGGCGGATGTTCTCGATCAGGCGCTCGAGGCCATGATCGCTGCTTACAAGGCCAAGGCGCCGAATGTCGATGACGCTGAACTGCGGCGTCTGGTCGATGCGGAAACCTGGCTCACTGCACAAGAGGCCGTGGACCTGGGCTTGGCCGACGAGATCGGCAACGGCATCAAGGTCCAGGCTTGCTTGGGGCAGGGGGCCACTCTGGCGCGGTACCGAAATACCCCGCAGGCGTTGTTGGATCAGCTCCAAGCCAGCCAGGCCGAGCCAGAAACCCCGAGCGAGCCCGCTCCGGTCGATGAGCCCTCAGCTCCCAGCACGGCTAACTCGACGGCTCTGGCATTGATGATCACCCAGGCTTGTGCGAAAGCGGGCATCAGCAACCTGGTCGAACCGCTGATCGCATCGACCAAGCTGGCCGACGAAGCCACGGTCCAGGCAGCGTTGACTCGTGCCAAAGCCGTGCGAGACCTCTGCGTAGCGGCGCGCTTGCCCGAGATGGCGGTCGAATATGTCGGCGCTGGCCTGGACGCGACCGTGGTTCGGGCGCGGCTGTTCGACAAGCTGGTCGGCTCGGGCAAGGGCTTCGAGATCGACAACACCCTTCCGCCGGCTGCCGATGAGCCTGAGACAGTCCAGGCGAAGCTTCCAAACCCCAGCAACATTTGGTCTGCGCGACGGCAGGCCGCTCAACAACGCACCGGCAAAGGAGCCTAAGCATGAGCAAAACCTATGTGGAACCGGTGCATGCCGGTGAATTCCTGCTGTCCGAGGGCGCAGGAAAGATCTCCCGCGAAGTCATCGAGCTGGCCCCTGGTGCTGCCTTGGTCGCCGGCCAACTTCTCGGTCAGCTCACGGCCTCCGGCCAATTTGCTCCATACAATCCCGAGGCTGCAGACGGCAGCGAGACGGCCAAGTGCATCTTGTTTGCGTCCGTTGGTGAATCCGACGTAGCCCGGCGCGGACGCGCGGTAGTACGCCTGGCCGAGGTGAGCGAGGGGCTGCTGACTGGCCTCGACCTCGATGCGGAGAAAGCCCTGGCGGCGCAATTCATCATCGTTCGCTGATAGCGAGCCAACCCTTTTACAGCCCCGCCTAGTGCGGGGTTTTGCATTTCTGGAGGGCCTTCATGGCTGACATCGATATTTTTGAAGACAACGCTTTCTCGGTTCCCGCGCTCACTGCGGCGATCAACGAGCAGCCATTCGTGCCAGGGCGCCTGGCTGAACTGGGGCTGTTCGAGGAAGAAGGCGTGACCACGGTGACCGTCCAGGTCGAGAAGGACGGCGACACTCTGGCCTTGGTGCCAGCGGGCGAACGGGGTACTTCCGGGCTGGTGGTCAACGGTAGCAAGCGGATCCTGCTGCCATTCAACACCGTTCACCTGCCCGAGCGCTTCGCCATCAAGGCGGACGAAATCCAGGGCATCCGCGCTTTCGGTGAGCAAACTGAGCTGCAGGCAGTCCAGGACGTGGTCAACAAGCGTCTGGCGAAGGCTCGGCGGCAACTGGATGCCACGCATGAATTTCACCGCATGGGCGCGCTCAACGGCCACGTGCTGGATGCGGACGGCAAGACAGTGTTGCTCAATATCTATGCCCGCTTCGATCTTGATCCCATCGAGATCCCGATGGAGCTGACCAACCCGGACACCAATGTCCGGGTGAAATGTGTGGATGCGCTGGATGCCCAGGAGGAAGCCTTGGGCGCCGCTACCACCAGTGGTGCTCGGGCCTTCTGCGGTAAGAACTTCTGGCGAGCGCTGATCGGGCACAAGAGCGTCGCGAAAACCTACGAGGGCACTCAGTACGCTGCAGCGTTGCGGGCTGACGGTCGCGAAACTTTCGAGTTCGGCGGCATCACCTGGGAGCGCTACCGTGGCAAGGTCGGCGGCATCGCCTTTGTCGCGGACGACGAAGCGCGTCTGGTTCCAGAAGGTGTGCCCGGCCTGTGCATCACTCGCTTCGCGCCGGCTGACTACATGGACACGGTCAACACCGAGGGCTTGCCGTACTACAGCCAGTTGGAAATGATGCCGTTCAAGAAGGGTGTGGCCGGGGAGGCCCAGTCCAACCCGCTGCACCTGGTGACCCGTCCTCGCGCCATTCTCCGCTTGAAGCTCTGACCATGGCTTTCCGGGACCTGATAACCAACGTCGACGCCACGGTGTTCGAGATCCTGGGCGATACGGTGCTGATCGAGGGGCGTGAGGTGCTGGGGATGTTCTCGGCCCCTTGGCTGCAGCCCAAGGTAGGCCAGATAAGGACCGCGTTGCGTGAGCCCCATCTGGTCATCCGCGTCCAGGACAACATCGGCATCGAAGTGAAGCACAAGGTCTTCTTCGGCGTGCCCCAGGAAGATGGCGGCGGCAATTACCTCATCACTAGCATCGAGCCGGGTGGCGACGGCCTGGTGACGCTCATCCTGAGGAAGTCGTTATGAGTGTGGGCAGCTACCACAAGCAGTCGGCCAGCAGCGGGTTGATCTCGTTGCGGGCCGACCCGCAGGACGTGAAGGGCTTCAAGGACTTCGCGAAGCTGGTACCCAAGGCGGTGGCGTCGGCTCAGCGAAGGGCGGTGAACAAGGTGCTTCGCTGGCTACGCACGCATATCGCTCGCGATGTGGGCCGGCAGGAGCGGATCGCCATCGCTGCGGTGAGGCAGCGCCTCAAGGCCTTCCCAGTGTCCAGCAATGGTCAGGGGCGGCTGTGGTTTGGCATCAACCCCATCGAAGCCAGCCGAGCAGGCCGGCCCCGGCAGTCCCGCTCGGGCGTGTCGGTTGCTGGTCGCCGATACCAGGGCGCTTTCTTCAAGCGGGTTTATGGCGGCAACCCGGATATCTGGATCCGCACGGCCAGCAAGCACTTCGATGCGAAGGACTACCCGGACAGTGAGGTTTCAGGTCGGGGAGGGCGCCGGACGGGTTGGGTTGCCGAGAACGACAGTCGCTTCCCCTTGGCCAAGGCCAAGATCTCGCTGGAGGAAGTCCGGCCGCATTTTGAGGGCTGGACCAATCGAGCGCATGAACGGCTGCTGGTGGTGATGGAGCAGGAGCTGAACTTCGAGCTGCAGAAATACCTACGGAGGACAGGCAATGGATGACGGGCCGATTCCCCTCGGTGCGGTGTACACCGCTATCGAGGAACACATCAAGGAAGCGATCCCCGGCCTGGCCTATGTCGGGACCATGCCGGAGGGGATCCAAGTGGTGACCCCGCCAGCGGTGGTACTTGAGCTGGTTGGGTTTGGGGACGCCGACAAGGATCCTGGCACGGGCGAGGTCGCAGTCGAGGCTCGTTTCGAGGCGCGGGTTATCGTCGGGCAGGAGGAACCCAACTGCTTGCACGTCGCAGCATTCGTTGCAGCGCAGTTGGCGGTGCTATTGCGCATGCAGTCCTGGGGCCTTCTGGTTGAGTTCGCGGAGTTCGTGCGGGCAGAGCGCGATTGGAGCCGTCCTGAGCTGGATAGCTTCGCGGTTTGGGTCGTCGAATGGACGCAGATCATCTACCTGGGCGAAGAAGAGTGGCCATGGCCCCGGGAGCCTGGCCCAGTGAAGTTCGCCTTCGATCCTGACAGTGGCCTCGGCAACGAGGACCAGTATCGAGAACCGGAGGCGCTGGCATGAGTTACGCGGCAGCGCAAATGGATCGCATGCTGGCGGGCCTGGTGATCCCCTGTTACGTCGTGGCGGTCGACCTGGCCGCCGCCAAGGTGCGGGTATCTGACGGCGGCGCGTGGACCAGTGCCTGGGTTCGCTGGCATGCCCAAGCCGCCGGCAAGGCCCGCCACTGGCGAGCGCCGAGCCTGGGGGAGCAGGGTGTGCTGGTGAGCCCGAGCGGCGAGCCCGCACAGGGGACGTTCGTTCCTGGACTGTACGGCAACGCCGGCCCGCCGCCGGACAATCGCGATCATGTCGAGACGTGGCGTTTTGAGGATGGCGGCTCCCTGGTCTACGACTGGGCGGCCAACAGCTACACCATCAAGCTGCCCAGCGGCACGGTCAGCATTGAGGTCGGCAGCAGCAAGGCGGTAATCACGAGTGCCGCGATCAACGCCGAGTCGACCGCGATCAAGGCCAAGGCGCCGGCCATCACACTGGAGGGTAGCGTGGAGATTGTCGGGCCGTTACGCGTGACGGGCGACATCCTCGGCCTCGGGAAAATCATCGATACCGCCGGCAACACGGCGAATCACAAACACTGACAGCCCGCTTTGCGGGCTTTGTCTTTTCTGGAGCATCACTTATGGCAGTTAAGAAAACCGCCGACACTGAAACGGTCGTCGGTGTGACTTTCATCGACCGCGCTTTCACCTCGCGCTCGCTGTTCCTGCAGGCCGGTGACGACCTGCGCGAGTTCAAGGTGCTGGCCGGCAGCGTGACCGTCCAGGCCGACGACGCCGAGGCGCTGGCGTTTCTGCGTGGCCATGCCGACCTGCAGCAGCTGGACGGCTAAGCATGATTGGCCTGGACCGCAGGACTGGCCAGAAATCCACCGGCCTCGATCATCTGAAACAGTCGATTGAGGACATCCTGACCACGCCCTTGGGTAGTCGCCGTATGCGGCCTGAATACGGCTGCAACCTGCGCCGCTTTGTCGACCTGCCGGTTAACGAGGGCTGGAAAAGCGCTGTGCAGGCCGAGGTTGCCCGCGCCCTGGGGCGCTGGGAACCGCGCCTGCAGTTGGAGCGGGTCAAGGTCGTTTCGGTGCTGGATGGCCAGATTGGCCTGTTGCTGACGGGCCAGTACCTGGGTAGCTCGGCCGTTGTGGAGGTGAGCGCATGATTGACCTGTCTTTATTGCCGCCGCCCGGCGTGGTGGAAACCCTCGAGTTCGAGACGCTATATCAGGAGGTGCTTGGCATCTTCCGCGCCCATATGGGCGACCAGTGGACCGCGCTTCTTGAGTCGGACCCGGTGGTCAAGCTGATGGAGGTCATGGCCTACCGTGAGCTGATGGTGCGTGCCCGTGTCAACGCGGCGGCCAAAGCCAGCTTGCTGGCCTATGCCAAAGGCGCCGACCTCGACAACCGCGCAGCCGACTACGGTGTGCAGCGCCTGACTATCCGCGCGGCTGACCCCGATGCGGTGCCGCCGGTGGAGGCGGTGATGGAAAGTGACGAGGCGCTGCGCTACCGCACGCGGCTGTCGCTGGAGGCGCTGTCCGTCGCCGGCAGCAGCGGGGCGTATGAATATCACGCACTGAGTTCGTCGGCCGAGCTGGTGCACGTTTCGGTCGATTCGCCCCGGTTTTCCGGGGTGCCGGTGCCAGCCCCAGTTAAAGCGCAATTGCCGGCCGGGGCCATTGTCGTGGTCTGCGACTACGATGCTGGCCTGGCCAACCCGCTGCCTGGCGATGTTTCTCTGGCCGTGTTGGCACGGCCTGAAAGCACCGTCCCCGAGGCGCAGCTGGTGACCACTGTCCTCAAGGCGCTGTCGGCCGATGACGTGCGGCCGGTGACGGATCGGCCGCGCGTACAGGGTGGTATTCCGACTGACTTTCAGGTTGAGGCGGTGCTGTGGGTGGAGGCCGGGCCAGACCCTGACGTTGTCCTTGCGGCGGCCGGGGCCAGCCTGGACAAGGCCATTGCTGCCGCGCGTCGGCTGGAGGGGCAACTGCCCGTCTCGGCCGTCTACGCGTCGTTACACGTAACGGGCATCAGTCGTGTCGACCTGATCAAGCCGGCGGCAGGAGTGGTGTGTGACAAGCGGCATTACCCGCGCGCCACGTCCATTGCCCTGACCACCAAGGTGGTCACATGAGCCTGTTACCGCACAACGCCACGCTGCTGGAGCGCGCCCTGGAGCGCGCCGGCGAGTTCGGCGTGGACCCGGACATTATCCGAGGCGTGGCCGACTCGGCGCGCTGCCCGCCTAACTTCCTGCCCTGGTTGGGCTGGGCGCTCAAGGTTGAAGGCTGGGAAGCGGCCTACACCGACGAGCAGCGCCGCGCGCTGATCCGTGAGGCGATCCCGGTTCACAAGACCAAAGGCACCGTCGGCGCAATCCGGCGGGTACTCAAGGCGGTGCGAGTCAATGCGGAGCTCAAGGAGTGGCACCAGATCCCAAACGCCGCGCCGTACACCTTCCACGTCACGGCCTGGGCCAATGACAACCGGTCGGGCGAGGGTTCGATTATCTCGCCCGAGCTGGGCGCGCGCCTGCGCGCCCTTATCAATGCGGCGAAAAACGAACGCAGTCATTACGAGTTCCGGCTGGGTGCGCGCTTCGACGGCGGTCTGGTGCTGGGTAACGCTGTCCAGGGGCGCACATTGCAGCGCCGGACGATGGAGCCGGCGCCGGTGCCAATTGATCCGTCGGCCCAAACGCTGCAGCTAGCCAATGCCGCCAACGTGCTCGGCGTCCATCGGCGGTCTGCCGAGACGCAGGGCGTTCCTATCAACGCTGAATCGGGCCTTGTTGCTGCCAACGCAGCACAGGGGTCCGTCGTCGTGCGCGGCACGATGGAGGCTGTTTTATGAGTACACCGTTACAACCTGTCATCACCAAGGCCGGCTTGGCGGCCATCTTCAACACGACTAATTCGGGTTTTGCGGCTGAAATCACTCATGTCGTCGTCGGCACTGGCAACTACACGCCCAGCAACGAGCAAAAGACCCTGCGCAACCAGGTAGCCAAGTACCCCATTGCCGGGGGCGAGAAGCTGACTAGCACGTTGTTGCACCTTTCCGCCGTTGCCGATGGTCCTGGCGCATTTTGGGTGCGGGAGCTTGGCTTTCTGCTGAGCGACGGCACCTTGTTGGCCGTGTGGTCGCACCCTACCGAGGCGCTTGCCTACAAGCCGGCCGGCGACCAGTTGTTGCTGGCTTACGACCTGTCGCTGGCCGCATTGCCGGCAAACAGCGTGACCATCAACACCTCGCCGGCTGGGCTGAACCTATCCCTGGCTGAACCCTTGGCCGCGCTGGCATCCGCATTGATTGGTGAGCAGCTGCGCAACCTGCAGCAGCAAGACCAGATTGAACAGCTGATGCAGCAGCAGCGCATGGCGCTTGCGCAATTGAGTCACCTGCAGGGACGTATCGAGCAGGCTGAACAAACGCAAACGGTAAACCATGAAGGGCTGCTGAGCATGGGTATTACCGCTGCTGACTCAATCATTTCGACCCAAACACAACTGACAAAACACCTATACGGAGTGTGACAAGGCTATGAGTCTCGAAACTGAAATTTCCGGTCTGACGTCGACTGCCAAGGCATTGATCGATATCTACGCTGGCAAGAATGCTGCGATAGATAAATCAGTTGCCGCTGCGGTTGCTGCTGTGCCCAACATGGAGCGGACCTGGTACGTCAACCAGATAACCGGGAGCGACGATAACGCGGGCACTGCGGCGGCGCCGCTTGCAACTATTGAAAAGGCAATGAGCAGTACGCCTGCCGGGGGCACCTGTAACGTCCGACTGCAGGCCGACTACATCCATACCAAGAGCACCGTGATTACAGTGCGCAACTTGCTGATATCCAGTGACGTGTCTGGCCTGAAGCGTAAATTCACTGTGACCTACCAGCTGGGTACTGATGGGCAGTACTTCATGTCTGGTTTCGCCATGGCGAGTTCATCCACTGTCGCTTTCTTGGATGTGACGCAAGTGATGCCCAGTCCGGCAGGGCTTAACCCGGTCCCAACCGGAACCGCCAACATCATGTTCCGGTCCTTCAGCCTTCAGATTGCGGCCCTTTACGCGGTCAAGTACGCCGCATGCGATCTACAGATGCCGGCTGACTTCGTGGGCTGGCTGGCCATGCAGCATAACAACGCGCTGATACTGCAGGTGGTTTCCTCCAGCTTCCCCTCGGGCTTTGCGGGTCGCTACGCCTACGGCGTTCCAGCCGGGGCGCTGGCGAAGGATTACCCGAACATCATGACCAATCTGACTTCGTTGTAAGGAATCGCTATGCAAAAACTGAATCTATCCGTCGACATGGGCGGCGGCATCATCCTGCAAGGTTATATCTACGAGGACCTGCCACTTGAGGCCGCCCTTAAAGCGGCCGCGATGCAAGTCGACCAGTCCGCCGACCAGGCGCGAGCCAGCATCATCGGCGGCTCGCTTCGCGTGGTTGAGTACGAAATGGCCGAGAAGGAGGCCGCCGCCTTCAAGGCTGCTGACTTCCAGGGTGAGGTCCCGCCTACCGTTCAGGCTGTTGTCGATGCGCAAGGCGTAGGGGCGCAGGAGGCCGCTGAAGGGATTCTGGCCGAGACGGCCGCCTGGCGTGGCGCGCTGTGTGAAATCCGCGCCGCACGCTTGAAAGGCAAGGCCGAGGTGCTCAAGGCGACCAGTCATGCCGAGGCGGAGCGCCTGGCTGACGCAGCTATCGCAGCGATCCGCGACAGTATCGCCGGCATCACCACCGCCTGATTCTGCTGCGTCCACCTTGAGCGCCCCGTTTTCGGGGCGTTTTCGTTTCTGCAGGGCCGCCACGTGCGGCCCTTTCTTTTGGAGCTTTCCATGGCTGGATTTTTTCACGGCGTTACCGTAACGAACGTTGACACCGGCGCGCGCAATGTCGCGCTGCCGTCCTCCTCCATCATCGGCCTGGTCGATACCTTCACCGAGGGCGCGAACGTCTCGGCTAAGGTCGGTGACCTGTTGCTGATTACCAACGAGCGCGAGGCCGTGGCCGCGTTCGGTGCCGATGCTGCCATCACCAAGGCTTGCCGGGCGATCTATACGCGCTCCAAGGCGGTTATCGTCGCCACGGGCGTGGCCAAGGGGGTCGACGCCGCCGCGCAGATTTCCGCGATCATTGGTGGAGTGCAGGCCAGCGGCAAACGTACCGGCCTGCAGGCGCTGCTCGACGGCAAGAGCCGTTTCAACGCCCAACCACGCCTGATCGTCGCGCCCAAGCACAGCGCGACTCAGGCGGTCGCGACCGCGATGCAGTCGATTGCAGAAAAGCTGCGCGCCGTGGCAATTGTCGACGGCCCCAACACCACTGACGAGGCGGCCAGTGCCTACGCCAAGTCGTTCGGCTCCAAGCGCATCTATATGGTCGACCCGGGCGTGCAGATGTGGGACACCACCGCCAACGCGACGGTCGACGCGCCGGCCTCGGCCTGGGCTGCAGGCGTTTTTGCCTGGACCGACAGTGAGTATGGTTTCTGGTCCTCGCCTTCGAACAAAGAGTTCGTCGGCATCACCGGCACCACCCGCGCCATCGAGTACCTGGACGGCGACGAGACGTGCCGGGCCAACCTGCTGAACAACGCCAATATCGCGACGATCATCCGTGACGACGGTTTCCGTCTGTGGGGTAACCGCACGCTGTCGAGTGATCCGAAATGGGCGTTCGTCACCCGCGTGCGGACCATGGACATGGTCATGGACGCGATCCTGTACGGCCACAAATGGGCGGTGGACCGGGGTATTACCTCGACCTATATCCGCGACGTGACCGAGGGCCTGCAGGCGTTCATGCGCGATCTGAAAGCCCAGGGCGCAATCATCAACTTCGAGGTCTACGCCGACCCGGTGCTGAACACGGCCAGCCAGCTGGAGCAGGGCAAGGTGTACTGGAACATTCGCTTCACCGACGTTCCGCCGGCCGAGAACCCCAACTTCCGCATCGAGGTCACCAATCAATGGCTGACCGAAGTCCTCGACCAAGTCGCGTAAGGAGCACATCACATGGCAATGATTCCCGAAATTCTGGCCAACATGAACCTGTTTGTGGACGGGATCAGCTTCCAGGGCGATGTGCCCAGCCTGACCCTGCCCAAGCTCACGCTGAAAATGGAGGAGCACCGGCCCGGTGGCATGGATATGCCGATTGAGATGGATGTGGGCATGGACAAGATGGAGTCCAACTTCACCACCACCGGCGTGCGTAAAGAGTCGCTGAAATTCTTTGGCCTGGCTGACGGCAACGCGTTCAACGGGACGTTCCGGGGTTCGTTCAAGGGCCAGCGGGGCGAGACCAAAGCGGTGATCGTCACTCAACGCGGCACCTTGAAGGAGCTGGATATGGGGGACTGGAAGCCGGGCGACAAGGCTGAGTTCAAGCACTCCGTGGCGTTGACCTATTACAAGCTCGAGGTCGGTGGTGAGGTCATCTATGAGATCGATCCAGTGGCGATGAAGCGCGTCATCAACGGTGTCGACCAGCTGGCCAGCCAGCGCCGCGACCTCGGCCTGTAATCCCCTGCAACCCTTCCGCATTCCTTTCTGATTCAAGGACACCGAGTCATGAGCAAGCCAGCACCGAAGTACCTCAAGCTGACCGCTGAAAATGTCACCGTCACCCTGACCAAGCCAACCGAGATGAATGGTATCAAGGTGGACACCATCACCCTGCGCGCGCCGACCGTGCGCGATATGCGCCTGTCCAGCCAGACCTCGGATGGCGACGACGAGCAACGCGAACTGAACCTGTTCGCCTCCCTGGCCGAGGTCAGTATCAAGGACCTGGAGGGCCTGACCTACAAGGATTACAACCGTATCTCGACCGGATATACCTTTCTGGTGCGAGAGGACGAACTGTAATCCTCAGACGATGAAGGCCGCCGCCAAGCGACTGGCGGCCGAGCTGAATTTCTCGGCCGAGGAAATCATGACCATGTCCTATGCCGACCTGGTCTGGTGGCTTACAGATTGAGCTTTGCATAGGGGGCTCCGGTGGCGAACAAACTAGCGTTAGCGCTGGTGATCGGCGGCACGGTCGCCTCATCGGTAGGTGCCGCATTCAAAACGGTTGAAAACGGCATCCAGAAATTGGAGGCCAAGGGCAACAGGGCCAAGGTGCTGAAAAGCACCATTGGCGAAACCATCAAGCTGCGCGAGGAATGGAAGCGCGCCCACGACAGTGGTGCTGCCGGTGCCGACAAGCTGTTGCGCAAGCTGAACGGCAACCTTGAGGCGCTGCGCAACCAAGGCGTCGAAGTCGGGCGCCTTAAGCGCGAGTACGAGCGCCTTGGCCGCGAAGCTCGTGCCACCGGTCTGCAGATGAAGGGACACCAGCAGCTGCAGGCGGGCAAGGAATCGCTCAAGTCGAACGTAGGGAAGGCAGTGGCCGCCACGGCCGCTGTTGCTGCGCCGACGATGATCAGCGCCAATTACCAGGCGATCATCCGCGACATTGCGATCAAGGCTGACATCGTCAACAAGCCCCAGGAACAGCAGCTAACCCGGACGGTAATCGGCACGGCCGCTGACACCGGGATGGCGCGCAACGACGTGGCCGCTCTGGTCAACCAGTTGGTCGGCGCCGGCATGGAGCTGGATAAAGCGCTGGCCTACGCGCCGGTGGCGGCCAAGTTCGCCGTCGGGCAAGGCGCCTCGGGCGTCGACACGGCGTCAATGATTCAGGCGCTCGAGCAGAACGCCAAGATCAGCGATCCGAAGGTCATGCAACAGGCGCTGGAGGCGATCGCCTATCAAGGGCAGGCGGGTAGCTTCGAGGCCAGCGATATGGCCCGGTGGTTCCCGCAACTGCTGGCCGGCATGGAGAAGAGCGGCATCACTGGGCTAAATGCGGTGACTTCGCTGGGCTCCATGCTGCAGGTACAGATGAAGACCGCCGGTGGTTCTGATGAGGCTGCCAACAACCTCAAGAACTGGATGGAGAAAATCGGTTCCGGCGACGTGGTCAAGGCCTACAAAGACGCTGGCATCGATTATCAGGCTTCGCTGAATACCGGCCTGCAGAAGGGGATGAATGTCATTGAGGCGTCCATGGCCCTGGCCATGAAGTACGTTGAAAAGACTGACCCGGACAAGGCCAAGAAGATCGAGGCGGCCAAGGCACAGATCGACAAGGAGGTTGACCCGGAGAAGGCCAGGGCAGCACTGGACGCCTTGGAGAAGACCCTGCGTACCGGCGATATCTTTGCTGACATGCAGGTCAAGGCGGCGCTGACCGCCTACGGGCAGAACCGGGGATTGTATGAGGAGCTGAAGGCCAACTCTGCCAACGCGCAGAAGGTCGGCGGCATCCTCGACAAGAACCTGGCCGAGCGTCGCGAAACCTCGGCCCAGCAATGGGCAGAGACGGTGCAGGCGGCTGACGACGCCATGCGCAGCTTTGGCGATGCCATCCGCCCAGCGACTGACATGGCGGCCAAAGGGCTGACAGCGGTCGCCCGTGGCATCACCTCCCTGTCGGACACCTTCCCGGCGGTCGTGACGGGCATTGCTGGTACCGTGGCGGCCATCCTGGCGTTACGGACCGCGTCTAGCGCGTTCAAGATCGGGCGGGGTGTGGTCAACATCGCGCGCGGCCGTGGCCTGGAGCGTTTCGCCGGCCGTGCTGGTCGGGGTGCACAGGCGCCCATCAAACTGCCCAAGACAGGCAACAAGGTGCTTGATACCGGTTTGGGTGCGTTGGGCAAGGTGTTTGGAGCCACGACCAGTAATGACCCCGCCCCAATCGCCGACAGCGATCCGCAGCGCGTGTTTGTAGTCAATGCCGACGCTATTGGACGGGTCGGCGGTAGCGTGGCCTCTTCTGGGCCTGCCGAGCCCGGTAGCCGTCGTGCACGCCGTCGACGGCGGCGTCGAGCTGGTACGGCGACCAATGCGCGGCGCTCGCCTGTTCCGTCCGCAGCCAAGGCGCATGTGCCAACGGCGGGCGTTGCGGCGCTCGCTGGTGCTGCCGAGGCAAACAGGCTGGGGCGCATGGTGCGAGGCGTGCGCGGCATCACCAAGGCTGCCGGCAAGCTGCCTGGGGGCAAGCTGATTGATGCGGTGCCCGGCGTGCTCGACGTAGCGCTGAATGCCGAAACCCGAGACGAGAAGGCCGAGGGTTACGGTGGCGTGGCGGGCGGCATGGCCGGGGCCATGGCGGGAGCAGCAGCAGGCGCGGCGATTGGTTCGATTGTGCCGGTCATTGGCACTACTGTGGGTGGCATCGTCGGGGCGGCCCTGGGCGGCCTCGGTGGCGAGTCCGTCGGCGGTTGGCTGGGTAAGCGATGGTTTGGGGAAGAAGCGCCCGAGAATGAAGAAAAGGCGCCAGTGCCGGCGGCACCAGGCGAGGCGCTACGCGTAACGCTGCAGCCGCAGGGGAACAAGCCTGTTACTCCGGTAGTGCCCGAGGCTGGCAAGCCGGCGCCGGCGCAGCCCACCATGGGCGAGTCCGTGCGCAGCCAGCCCAAGGCCAGCGCGGCCGATCCCGTTCCGCCACCGGTTAGGCCGGTGGTCATGCCAGCACCACACGCGCTGATGGTCCCGGCAGCACCGGTGGCGCCTCTGGTGCTGGCGGCATCTGCGACCAAGGCCGCCCAGGTCCCGACACACCAAGCGGCCTCCCAGCCGGCACCCCGGCCGGATGCGCTGGGTGGTGTGGTGCGCGACATGCCGACCCAGGCAAAGGCGCCGGAACCAAAGCTCCCCGAGCCGGCTAAGCCAGCCCAGGCGGCCCCGCTCAAGCCGCCGGCCCTGAAGGTGGACCAGGCCTTTACGTTCGCACCGTCGATCAAGGTCGAGGTGCTCGGGGATGTGAAAGAGCCAGAGCAGCTGGTGCGCGAAATTGAGTCGCCGCTGCGCCGCCTGTTTGAGACTTGGCAGCGCGAAGCGGAGGCGCGCATGGCGTCGGCCCAGTTGTTCGATCAACCACACGTTTAAGGAGGGTCTATGCCCTACATGGAACAGCTGGAATCGTCCCTATCCGGGCTGGTTTCAGCTGGGGAGGCTGGGCGCAAGGGGGTGGATGGCATGCTGTCACCCCTCAATGGCGCGGTTGGCAGCATCACAGGCGCCGCATCCGAACTGGAAAACATCCCGTTTGTCGGACCCGAGGCCGGGGAAAAACTGGGGCGCATCGTGCGTAGTATCAACGTGGCCCAGTCCCAGGTGGGGCAAGTGGCTTCGATGTATAGCCGTGCCGTCACCGGCGCCGCCCAAGTGCAGGAGCGCCTGGGCACGTTCAAGATGATGGCGGCCAAGGTCACGGCCGAGGCCAAGCGGGTGGCGGGAATGGTTAGCCCGTCGCTGGCCAACATCCTACCTTCGGGCGGGCTGCTGGGCTCGGCCACGCCACTGGCCGAGGCGGTCGCGCCGTTTCCCCACCTGCTGATCATCCAGCCGCACGACCCCAAGCTACAGCCGTATTACTTCAACCTGGACACCGCCGCCTTTGACGAACTGCGCCGGCAGGCGTCGTTCCGCTGGGCTGGCCAGGAACGCTTGCGCCGCAGTGTGGCGCAGCAAGCCGTTGGCCTGGGTGAGGAAAAGATAACGCTCAGGGGGGCGATCTTTCCGCACCACAAGGGCGGCATTAAGCAACTGAACGTGCTGCGCAGCATCGGCCGCAACCTGCAGGCGCTGAAGTTGGTCACGGGCTACGGCGAGGTACTGGGCGACTGGTGCCTGGTGAGCGTGGAGGAAGAACAGGGCCACTTGTTGGCAGGTGGCATCCCTCGGAAACAAGGGTTCACCCTGGAGTTTGTGAGCTATGGCAACGATCTGCAGAACGTCTAGTGGGGATCTGTTGGATGTGATCTGCCAGCACCATTACGGGCACCTCAATGGCACCGTCGAGGCGGTGCTGGAGGCCAATCCGGACTTGGCCAGGGAGGTGCAGCCGTACCGCGCTGGCCTGCTGATCCAGTTGCCCGACCTGTCGGCGCCGGCGGTGGAGCTGCTGCAGCTGTTCGATCGATAACCCGCGTTACGCGTAACGAGCCCCGCCCTGTGCGGGGTTCTTCATTTCTGGAGCAAGCATGAAACCGACGTACCGTATCGTCGCTGATGGCAAGGACATTACCGCGCTGATCAATGACCGCCTCTTGCTGTTGCGGATATCGGACAAGCCGGGCATGGAGTCGGACGAGTTCGAGCTGCGCATTGACGACCGTGACCAGGCTGTTGCGCTTCCTGGGCGCGGCGGCCGGGTGGAGGTGCTGCTGGGCTATGAGGGCCGGCCCCTCAAGCGGATGGGCGCCTTTACCGTCGACGAGGTGCAGCTGTCCGGCCCGCCGGACACCATGACCATTCGCGGCAAGGCCAGCGACATGCGCGGGAGCGGCAAGACCGTACGTAGTGGCAGCTGGGAAAACGTTCCGCTGTCGCAAATCGTCAACGAGGTGGCCAAGCGCAACGGCTGGGAGCCGGTGTGCCCGGTGACTACCAAGATCGAGCGCGTCGACCAGCGCAACGAGTCGGACTTCAACTTCGTCACTCGCCTGGCCAAGCAGTACGACAGCACCGCCAAGGTGGCTGAGGGCAAGCTGCTGGTCATGCCTCGGCAGGGCGGAAAAAGCATCAGCGGCAAGACCCTGCTGGTCGTGAACATCAACAAAACCGAGGTCGAGCGCTACCAATTCCGCCTCGGGGATCGCGGCGCGCAGAAGGCTGTGCGGACCCAGCACCAGGACAAGAGAACCGGCGCCTTGCAGGTGGTCCAGCTGGACAACGACGAGGCCCCCGACGGCCTGCCCCCGGTGCATACCGACCGCCATATCTATCCCGACAAGACTGCCGCGGAGCAGGCCGCCAAGGCGCGCTTGGCAGCGTTCAACCGCAGCACCGCCGGTGTGCGCCTGGAAATGGCCGGGCGCACTGACCTGTTTGCCGAACGCACGATCAATGCCCAGGGTTTCAAGGTCGGCCTGGATGGCGAGTACCTGGTGGACAGCGTCGAGCAGGTATTCACCGCCAGCGGCTGGACTACCACCGTGGAGTGCAACGGCGGCAAGAAGGGCAAGGCCAAGGCCTCGGGCAAAAAGAAGAAAGACGACAACAAGCCGCTCAGGGTTGAGCAGCTGTAATCCCAAAGCCGCACGCGGCAGCAATTGGAGAAATGAATGGCTATCTCAGTACAACAGCTACAAAAGATCTACCCGAACGCCGGCCCGAAAGCCGGCGTTTTTGTTCCCGGCCTCAACGCCACGATGGGTAAGTTCGGCATTATTACGCGCCTGCGTATGGCTGCCTTCCTCGCCCAGATAGGGCATGAGTCGGGCCAACTGCAGTACGTGCGTGAGCTCGGCAATGACAGGTACCTGTCGAAGTACGACACCGGGCGTTTGGCCCAGCGTCTGGGCAACACGCCTGACGCAGATGGAGATGGCCAGTTCTTTCGAGGTCGTGGCCTCATCCAGGTAACAGGCCGCTTCAACTACGAAGCCTGCAGCGAGGCTCTGTTCGGAGACAGCCGTCTGCTCCATACACCGGAGCTGCTCGAGCATCCAGTCTATGCATCGATGTCGGCCGGCTGGTTCTGGCAGAAGGAGGGGCTGAACAGCCTGGCCGACAAGGGCGACATGCTGACCATCACGAAGCGGATCAACGGCGGTACAAACGGCCTGGATGATCGCATGACCATCTACAAGCGAGCCCTTGAGGTGCTGCAGTGACCGCCTGGGGCGGTCGCCTGATCGCCGTGGCGACCTTGGCGCTCGCTTGTGCCATCGGTGCCCGGGCAGCGTGGGTATGGCAGGCGAACGCCTATGGGAAGCAGCTCGCCGAACAGGCTGGCGATTACCGCAAGCAGCTGGCGGAGAAGGATCGCCTGCACGGCCGTGAACGTGAGGAGGCAGCTGCAGCTGCGCTCAACCAACTGGCAGAGCAGCAGGATGCGCGCCGCGCCCTGGAGGCTCGCCTGCAGGATCAGAACAACACGCACTGGAAGGAAATGAACGATGCTCAACAAGCTCAGGCTCGTCTGCGTGACCGTCTTGCTACCGCTGATCTGCGGTTGTCAGTCCTTGTCGACACCGGATCCCTTGCCACCCAGGGTTGTGACAGTGGGATGCGAGAAGCCACCAGCACCGGAGGCGTGGTACATGGCGCCGTACGCGTCCAACTTGACCGAGCGCATGCTCAACGAATTGTCGCCATCACCGATGAAGGCGACCGGGGACTGATTGCGCTGCAGGCCTGCCAGGCCTACGTCCGCGAAGTCACCAAGTGAAAAGAGGCGAGCCGGGTGGATGCGCCAACATCCAGCCCGGCCCGCCGAACCCGCAGACCCTTCCTGCAAGTCCAGCCGTGGCCTCTGCCTTGTGCACAAAGCGCGGCGAGCCTAACACCTGACCTCTCCAATTATTCCCCTGGAAAGGTGGCAAGCGCCGCCTGGCCGACCGCTTGATCCCTCTCTTCCCCCCTCATGAATGCTATGTCGAAGTCTTCGCCGGCGGAGCCGCGTTGTACTTCATGCGTCCCCAACCAGCCCCGGTGGAGGTGCTGAACGATCTCAACGGTGACTTGGTCACCTTTTACCGCCTGTGTAGATATATAAAAGTTATGAGCGGATATCTATGGTCGCCTCCCATCATTTCCTATGCGTTAACTTTTTTTCAATCAGTCAGGTTCTTCAGTCTCTGATTAGGGGTTGATATCAATCGCTGGGAGATAAAGACGTATGGTTGTCCCCAAGCCTAGCGTGCTTTCTGCGAGAATGGCGCCATTACTCTGTTTAGCGAATCCGTAAGCTTGGCTGAGACCTAGCCCTGTGCCTTTGCCGAAGGGTTTTGTTGTGAAAAACGGCTCAAATATCCTTGGCATCACTTCTGGAGCGATGCCTTTCCCATTGTCGTTCACTTCAAAACAAACGAATTTTCCATGCAGCTTCTCCACTGCATTGTTTAACTCCACTGACTTTACTGACACGCGAATCAGTCCGCCGTTCTGAAGAACATCCCGGGCATTAAACAGCAGATTAAGAAGCACCATTTGCAGCTGCGTGGCATCCACTTCGATACTTGGCAGATGAGATTCAACTTCCTCTTCCAGAGCAATCCCTGGCGGTAGCGCATGCCTAAACATGCCCAACGCGGACGATAACAGTTTTTTAGGGCGATGTGCTAAAGGGGTCATCTGCCGTTGACGTGCAAACCCGAGAAGCTGCTGGGTCATCTCGGTACCCCGTTGGCCTGCGTCGAGTATAAGCTCCAGCAGACGCTTTACTCGGACCTGGTCTTGGCTAGCCATAGCCAAGCTTGCAGCATTGATAATGATGGATAGAAGATTGTTGAAATCGTGGGCTATCCCGCCTGTAAGCTGACCCAGCGCTTCCAGTTTCTGTGCTTGGAAAAGTTGGGCGCGGATGGAATCGAGCTGCAGCGCTGACTCACGCCGGTCAGTAATATCGCGGGTAACTTTAGCAAATCCAATGAATTGTCCTGTGTCATCTCGGATTACATCAAGCGCTGCTAAAGCCCAAAATTGAGATCCATCCTTTCGTAAACGCCAGCCCTCGTCTTGTGCTACACCATGCTCCAAAGCTTGATTGAGCAATCGCTCAGGTCGACCCTCTTCTCTGTCCTGCAGCGTAAAAAAGAGGGCGAAATGGCGACCGATCACTTCTGAGGCGTGATAGCCTTTGATCCGCTCAGCGCCGGCGTTCCACGACACGATACATCCAGAAGGGTCAAGCATGTAAATCGCGTAGTCTACGACTGATTGCACCAACTGTTCATAGCGGCTTGCAGGCATAGAGGATTGTTCATTTGTAATAACTGGGTCCATACAACCTCGCACGCATTTCATCAAAGCCGAGTGTATTGAGCCTCGGGTCTGGCCATCTTACTCCAAGCGAAAGCCGATTATACTGCCGTTTGCGCCATCTATACTCTCAAAATTCTTGTACAAAAAAATTTACGCGTATAGCTTTTCGGAGTTAGCGTACCTTTTATGGGCTATAGCCCAGTGTTGGGTTATGAAGCTCCACTGTTGTCCGGCAATAGTAAGGATTAAGAGTCTTGTAGCGTTTCGCTTGATAAGCTAGCGCAGCAGAAAGGACGATGAATTTCGGAGGCACAGATAAAAACTTCTTAGGCCTATAAAAGTGATAGTTGCCTTACGTTTAAGGGATGTCCTCGAAGCGACTAGAGCTAATCGAGTCGCGAATGCAGACGGGGCATCTTGATAAAGGTGAGTAACTGCGCTGGCAACAACCAAGCCTATACGAGTGTTAACCGGGGCAACGGGTAAGCCTGTGGGCGGCTGGCAAGCCTCAATGGGGCGGGCGGATGAGAGCGAGTTGACTCTGTAAAACAAAGTGCTATGCTTGCTGCGTTAAGTGTTGACTTTCAAGGCAGGAGGCCTAATGAAATTCAATAAGGAAGCGCTTTCTCTTCAAGGTCTTAGAGTTGTGGTTGTTGAAGATGATTGCCTGCTCCGTAGTTTGATGAGCGATATCATTCTGGAACTTGGCGCCGAATGCTTCGCTTTCAGCAATGCTGACGATGCGCTCATTGACTTATTGACTCAGAATGGCGGCTGCTCATTGATTATCGCTGATCACGGTGTGCCGGGTAGCATCAAAGGAATGGAATTTATATCCATGGCGCAGCAAAAATGGCCAGAGATTCCAGCGATTTTAGTCTCAGGTTTCGATTTAAAAGCTCACGTTTACATATCCGGTAGCGTCTATCTCAGGAAGCCGTGGACTGTCGAGGAGTTCCTGTCTGCTATTGCTTTGGCACTAGGATCGAGTCCATCTCAAGCCGGTGTAGGCTCTAGCTGAAGACTAGGGCGATGCAATCACGTGCGATCCACGTAGTGCCGTCGTTATGTTGAATGCGCCAGAGTGTCAATTTATAAGGTTAAGCAGTTATACCACGGTGCGACGGGGCCTGCTAAGCTTCCTACTCGACCACCTGTTTATTTCTATTGATGCAGCACCCAGCGACATAACTCACCGGACAGCTGGAAATTTCTCAATTTAGTTTCATACTTACAACGTCCATCATTTTTTGTGGGGTGTTTATGGCTTGTCCTGTTTGTGATGGAGACGCCGTGGTTCGCTGTATTGGTACCGGTGGCCTGCACGTATATTGCAAGCAGTGTGGTGGCTTTTTCAGAATCACTGGCACACTTGAGGCTCTTATGAAGGGGAGGACGATAAATGCCGGTGCTGCGCAGCGACTTCTATCTCAGCGTCGTGAAGCCCTTAAGATGGCAGGGGTTGGTGATGACGGTCCTAGGGACTTAGAACCAACGCTCTATGGAGGTGATTGTTCTACAATACTCATCTCTAATAAATGAGACTTAGGCGGAGTTTTCACCTCATCCATCACTATGGATTCCCGGTAATGATCGCCTGGACGTCCGGCGAGTTTTGATGGCTTCTACTTAGATCATGAACTGGCGACCGTCCTCATAGGTGTTTGTTCTAAATGATAGCTACCTACTGGTTGAAACCGTCAGCTCAGAGTCACCCACGGCAATGGAGTGCATCCATCGAAAAAAAGTCATTCGATGATTGGTCAGAGTTGAGTCGCTCCTTGCGCCCGTTCGGCTTGTGGCTTTCTCAAGAGGAATTCCTCCACCTGACGTTGGTGATGCCATAGCGCTCCGCTAGGGGCCGGCTGACCTTCTTGATTTTCTTGTCACCGCCGAAGCGGGGGATGATGCCCACCCCAGCATCGCAGCTGGCCCAATGCCAAGCTTCTTCGTTAGTCATTCTGGGATGGCGAATCACAAACGAGCGCGCCGTATTGTGCAGAGAATACTCGATGACGTAGATCTGGTCTGACATGCTTGATTCCTGAGCATGGGGTGATACAACGTCATAGATTGCTGCAAAAATGCTTGTTTTGCCATGGCCCTGTGAAAACCGGTCTAATCTTCAAAAAGCGTTTCGTTCCACCCCGGCGACGAAGGCAATCGATTCGGAGGGAGTAATGGGCATGTGGCGGCGCGGTGATGTGTTTTGGCACTGGGCAGACCCGACGCTTCATCATAGGACGTACGATGAAATCTTGGAGAACGGGTGTAATATTCAGGTTCAGGTGCGGTTGTCGCGTACTGGTGAAACTCAGTTGTTTATTGGTATCTACGCCCGAGAAGGACAATGCTTACATGAGGAGAGCCACGATCGGCTGCCCGGAAAAAACATGAGCCGGGCCTTGGTATGGGGCGTGGCCAAGGCTCGGGAGATGGCTCCCCTACTCACTGGGGGGTCACCGTTACCGTTGGCCCACGTGACCGCCGCACCGAAGACGTAGCCAAATCGCGTCGGCGAGGCGTTAGTCAACTGCATCAACCGCAGCAACGTCTAATCGCGGCACTCTCCCTCGGGTCGTTAGCCTTGCGGTAAACGTTGCCTGCTTCGGGGACGCCGATATCTCTAATTCGCGATCTGTGCGCGTTAACGCTGCATTCGCCAACCGGGTCAGCTCAACCCACTGAATGCTATTTATCTGACCTAACTGTACCCGGAGTTCAGCATCTTGCCAGGCTTCCTGGTACTGCGCTTCGCTCAAGGTTTCGGTGCGAAGAAAACGATTACGCCATGCCAGCATTGCTTCGGGGCCATTTGTGCTCATTCTCAATACCTATAAGACCCGTTTTTCGCCCCTTTGACGAAATGGCGCGGATCGTACCCCAAATCAACGAAGGCGACACAGTCAGGCGATGGCTGGACTCAACCCGGCCGTAACAGCCCGGTAATGCGCGATCGTTCGAAAGTGGCTTCGCCCAGTGCTAAATCATCACCGCCCAGCAGCGCAACGAACTGACCGAAGTCGAGACCGCCGCGCTGTGCTTCTTTGTTCAGGAGCTGCGAAACGCCTAGCGCAGTGTCGGACGCAGCCCGGCTGCCCCTGACCTATGGCGTGACGTCTGTGAGTCATGGTTGTGGCAGGAGTGGTCAGTTGGCCGGGCGCCGGTGCCCAGTGCCGGCGTAGTCAACCAGTCGTATCGGACTATGCTGGCCGTACCGGGCGCCACCGCTATCAATTCAAAAGGACAAAAGACACCGATTGCAGATTGAAACATTAAGTGGTTTGACATTACGAAACGGCCCGACGGATTGAGTCATGAAAACTAGGGCTCCACCGCCTTTTCTTAGCTTGCTCCAGCGACCCAAATGCTCGGTCATATGGCTTCTATCGATACCTCAAATATCGGTGGGATTGCAGATCGCTGGGCAGCTGTGGCTGCCTGTCAGGCTCATCCCCGTAATCGCTCGATTCCTGCCAGGATAGCTTCCGCATGCATATCCAAGGTCGTTAGAGAAGCCTGTGGGGCAAAATTGGGGCAAACCCTATGCCATTTTCATGCCAATCTATGCCAACGCATATGTCGATGCTGGAAAGCAAAAAAGGCGCTTAAGCCCAGTACTACGGGGCTTAGGAGCCTTTACATGTTGCTAGTACAGCACAATTGGGGTTTGAAACGCTAATCCTAGTCGAAGATGCCGCTTGGTCGGTTCAGCCCTCCCGGGTGGAGCGAGGTACCTTGAGCTAGATGCCGAAACCCTTTGAATAAGGCTTCGGCGCATTTCGGGTTGATGGCCCAGTCCATCCTAGCCTAGCGTCGGGTTAGAGCCAATCGAACTCCCAAGGCAACGAACGTACAGCCGACCACGCGATCCATTAAGTGCTGCAATGATCGATTTTGAGATACCGCCCCGGCGGCGCTTCCTGCTGCCAAGGCAAATATTGAGTCGGTCAAAAAGGCAACCAGAGCATAAGTCAAGCCCAAAACCAGGAACGACTCTGTTTGGTATGCTCCGTTGGGTACAACAAACTGAGGGAAGAAAGAAACAAAAAACAAAAGAACTTTTGGGTTGGTGAGCGTGGTGATGAAGCCTTTCGAGAGCAGATCTTTTAGTTGAGCGTTGGTTTTGATCTGCGGTTGTTCGACATTGGTAGCGCTTCGCTTACCGAAAGTGCCCAGGATCATTTTGGAGCCTAGGTACATAAGGTAGACCGCTCCCGCATACTTTATCGCCGAAAACATGAGTGGTGAAGCTGCAATCAAAGCGGTCAATCCCACCACGCTCGCCACCGCATGAGTACAGCTTCCCAGTGCTACGCCAGCCGCAGAAATCACTCCGGCGCGACGTCCATTAGCAACGCTCTGGCCAACGACGTAGGCCATGTCGGGCCCGGGTGTGATGGACAGGAGGAAGACAGACAAAATAAAAAGCCACAAGTTGGTAATGTCTAGCATCGATACCTCAACTCTTAGAAAAATCGCCAGATACGCGGCGCCACGGCGGGAGCGACATCCTATCTTACACACGCTGGAGGACGAAGAGTACGCGGTTGGGACAGAAGGAGGACCAGCTTTGGCGAGTGAATGGCTGACTCAGCGAAAGTGGAGGGCGCTTTTGAGGGGGGCGATGCGAAGGTAGGTGGTGTAAAAAAGGTTACGAAGTGAGAGTGGGACTCGATTGGTACCAGGGAGGCAAGGACGTCTGGTGTGGGTTTATATTGGCAATTGTTGGGCAACCCGAAAGCGATCCTGATCTTCACCGCCTTCCTGCCGCAATTCGTCTCGGTCGGCAGCGCTACCCCGGTGGGTGAGCAGTTCCTTTGGCTGGGTGGGCTGTTCCTGCTGCTGGAGTGGGCCGCCATCGCCATCTACGCAGGGCTCGGCGCGTACCTGCAGCGCTGGTTCAGCCAGCCCGGCCCGCGCCGCCTGTTCAACCGGGTCAGCGCTTCCCTGCTGGGCTGCGCCGGCCTCGGCCTGCTGGCTGCGCGCCGCTAGTGCGCATCAGTCGCGATAGAAGGTCTGCACCAGGTGGTAGCCGAACTTGCTCTTGATCGGCCCGTGCACCACGCGCAGGGGCTTCTTGAAAATCACCTGGTCGATGGCGCCGACCATCTGCCCGGGGCGGATCTCGCCCAGGTCACCGCCGCGCTTACCCGAGGGGCAGATGGAGAACTTTTTCGCGAGCACATCGAAGGCCTCGCCATTGGCGATGCGCTGCTTGAGCTTTTCGGCTTCGTCAGCGGTCTTGACCAGGATGTGGCGGGCTTGGGCTTTCATGGCGGTACCTGTGCTTCGCGGTGCAAAAAAGGGGCGCATTATGCCTGAGTCACCCTGGTTGAAGCCATTGCGCATGCCCTGTAGCGGGCGATAGCGTCAGCTCTGCAGTTCCTTGCGCTCGCGAAACTGCTCCAGCGCCTCGGGGTTGGCCAGGGCGTCGGTGTTCTTCACCGGCAGGCCATGCACCGCATTGCGTACCGCCAGCTCCACCACCTTGCCGCTGATGGTCCGCGGAATGTCATCGACCTGGGCGATCACCGCCGGCACATGGCGCGGCGTGGTGTACTGGCGGATGACCTGGCGGATCCGCTGGCGCAGGGCATCGTCCAGGTGCAGGCCATCGCGCAGGCGCACGAACAGCACCACCCGCACATCGCCGTTCCAGTCCTGGCCGATGGCCACGCTTTCCACTACCTGCTCGACCTTTTCCACCTGGCGGTAGATCTCCGCCGTGCCAATGCGCACGCCACCCGGGTTGAGCACGGCATCGGAGCGGCCATGGATCACCAGCCCGCCCCCGGCGCGCTGCTCGGCGTAGTCGCCCTGGGCCCACACCCCGGGGAACTGGCTGAAGTAAGCGTCGTGATAACGGCTGCCGTCCGGGTCATGCCAGAAGCCCAACGGCATGCATGGGAAATGGCGCGTGCACACCAGCTCGCCTTTTTCGCCCTGCACCGGCTGACCGTGCTCGTTCCACACCTCCACTGCCATACCCAGCCCCTTGCACTGGATTTCGCCACGGCGCACCGGCAGGGTCGGGTTGCCCAACACGAAGCAGGAGACTATGTCGGTGCCGCCGGACATGGAGGCCAGGCACAGGTCGGCCTTGACCTTGCGGTACACGTAATCGTAGCTGTGCGGCGACAACGGCGAGCCGGTCGACAGCAATAGCCGCAAGCGGTCGAGCTGGTGGCTTGCTGCCGGCTCCAGGCCCGCCTGCTCCAGCGCCGCCAGGTACTTGGCGCTGGTGCCGAAGACGTGGATGCCCTCGGCGTCGATCAGGTCGAGCAGGCGCTCGGGGCCCGGGTAGAAGGGCGAGCCGTCGTACAGCACCAGCGTAGCGCCCAGCGCCAGGCCGCTGGCCAGCCAGTTCCACATCATCCAGCCGCACGTGGTGTAGTAGAACAGGACCTCATCGGCCCTCAGGTCGTTGTGCAGGCCGTGCTCCTTGAGGTGCTGCAACAACACGCCACCGGCGCGGTGGACGATGCACTTGGGCACACCGGTAGTGCCACTGGAATACAGGATATACAGCGGATGGTCGAACGGCAGCGGGGTGAAGCGCGGCTCGCCGCCGGGCTGGTAGAAGTCGTCCCACAGCCTGACGCTGGCGGCCTGGAACTCGGCCGCGTGCGTACCACGGCGGGTATGGGGCACCACCACCAGGTGCTGCAGGCCGGGCAACTGCGCGCACACCTGATTGACCTTGTCCACCTGGTCGATGTCTTTCCCGGCGTACTGGTAGCCGGCGCAGGCGATCAGCAGTTTGGGCTCGATCTGGCCGAAGCGGTCGATGATGCCGTGCACACCGAACTCGGGCGACGAGCTGGACCAGACAGCGCCGAGGCTGGTGCAGGCCAGCATGGCGACCAGTGTCTGCCAGGTATTGGGCATGATGGCGGCGACCCGGTCGCCAGGGACGATGCCGGCAGCCTTGAGGGCGTTCTGCAGCCCGGCCACCTGGGCGGCCAGCTGGGCATGAGTGAACACCTGGCGTTGACCGTCTTCGCGTACGGCGACCACGGCAGGACGGTCGTCGCGACGGCGCAGCAGGTGCTCGGCGAAATTCAGGGTGGCGTCGGCAAACCACTGGGCATCGGGCATTCGCGCACCTTCGCGCAGCACCTGGCTGGGCGGGGTATGCCAGTGAACGTGGAAGTAGTCGGCGAGGGTGTGCCAGAAGGCGGCGCGCTGCTCGATGCTCCAGCGGTGCAACGCCTGGTAGTCATCAAGTTGCAGGTTGTAGCGCAGGTTGACCCAGCGGCGGAAGGCATCCATCCGGCTGGCCTCGATCTGCGCCGTGGAGGGGCGCCAGAGCACATCGTTCATGCCGAACCTCCTGCTACTGCCAGCCGAGCCTGAACCTGCTGGAGCGGCCCTGTGTCGCGATGGGCTGCGAAGCAAGGCCCGGCTTTTCAGCTTCGCAGCACAAATTGCCGGGTCTGCTTCGCAGCCCATCGCGACGCACGGCCGCTCCTGCAAGGAACGGTGTTTACTCTACTTTAGCCTTTTGCACGTCCTGCGCTGCGCTCCAGATGCGGTAGCGCACTTCGACATCCTTGGGCACATACACCACCACTGGCAGCTTGCTGTTGTAGCGCAGCATGAAGCCTTCGCCGACCACCGGCACGAAGGCCTCGGTGTGCTTGCCATCCGGGCAGGCCATCAGCGTGCTGGCCGGGCCACTGACCTGGTCCAGGCGGTAGTAGCTGTAGCCCCAGCCATCCAGGGTGCGTTCCTCCAGGCTGCCGCCCAGGCGTTGGCGGTTGCAGTCCACCTGCAAGGTCTTGCCAGCGAGGATTTCCAGTTTGTAAGCCGATTCATCGGCCTGCGCCGGCAGGTGAATGACCTGCCGGGTGAAGCCTTTTTCCGCCTCGGGGTAGGGCGCGACGTCCTTCAGGCTGGCAGCTGACGCGTGCGCGGCAGCCGCCAGGGTCAGGGCCAGGATCGCGGTCATCGGGGTTGGGCGCATAGGGCCTCCTTGCAGATAAACGAATGCAAGGCCAGCGCCAGATCCAGGCTGTCCCTCATTGGGCCAACCAGCCACCGTCGACGTTCCAGGCGGCACCGCGAACCTGGCTTGCGGCCTCGCTGCACAGGAATAGTACCAGCTCGCCCAACTGCTCGGGGGTGACGAAGGCCAGTGAGGGTTGCTTTTCAGCCAGCAGATCGTGCTGCGCTTGCAGCGGATCGCCACCGTTGGCCGCCCGATCGTCGATCTGCTTCTGCACCAGCGGGGTCAGCACCCAACCCGGGCAAAGGGCATTGCAGGTCACGTTGCTGGTGGCAGTTTCCAGGCCCACCACCTTGGTCAGGCCGACTACCCCGTGCTTGGCCGCCACATACGCCGCCTTGCCGGTCGAACCGACCAGGCCATGCACCGAGGCAACATTGATGATGCGCCCCCAGTTGCGCGCGCGCATGCCAGGCAAGGCCAGGCGGGTGCCGTGAAACACGGCCGACAGGTTGAGCGCGATGATCTTGTCCCAGCTTTCCGGCGGAAACTGCTCCACTGGCGCCACATGCTGGATGCCGGCGTTGTTGACCAGAATGTCGACGCCGCCAAAGGTCTGTTCGGCCAGGGCGAACAGCGCCTCGATCTGGGCCACGTCCGACAGGTCGGCCGGGTGGTGCACCACCTTCACCCCGTGCCGGGCGATCTCGGCTAGTGCCGCTGCCGGGTCGCCAAAGCCATTGAGCACGATGTTGGCGCCCGCGCGGGCCAGCACCTGGGCAATGCCCAGGCCGATGCCGCTGGTCGAACCGGTGACGAGTGCAGTCTTGCCGTTGAGGGTCATGCAATGCTCCTTAGACGATGCCGGTGGCGTAGAAGGTGGTGATGACCACGAATACCGCCAGGGTCTTGATCAGGGTAATACCGAAAATGTCCTTGTAGGCCTCGCGGTGGGTCAGCCCGGTCACCGCCAGCAAGGTGATGACTGCGCCATTGTGCGGCAGGGTGTCCATGCCGCCGCTGGCCATCGCCGCTACCCGGTGCAGCACTTCCAGCGGTATGTTGGCGGCATTGGCCGCGGCGATGAAACTGTCGCCCATGGCCGCCAGGGCAATGCTCATGCCGCCCGAGGCAGACCCAGTGATGCCGGCCAGCAAGGTCACGGTGATGGCCTCGTTGACCAGCGGGTTGGGGATGCCGCGCAGGGCGTCGGCCAGTACCAGGAAGCCCGGCAGCGAGGCGATCACCGCACCAAAACCGTATTCCGAGGCGGTGTTCATGGCCGCCAGCAAGGCGCCGGCCACGGCACTTTTGCTGCCCTCGGCCAGGCGCGCGCGAATGGCGCCGAAGGCACACACCAGAACCATCAGGATGCCCACCAGCAAGGCCGCCTGCACTGCCCAGATCGCCGTGAGCTTGGCCACGTCGCTTTGCACCGGCGCGCTCATGCCGGGCAGCTGCAGGCTGTGGCTGGGGCCGTACCATTGCGGGATCCAGTGGGTGAAGAGCAGGTTCATCACGCCCACCAGCAGCAGCGGCGACAAGGCCAGCCAGGGGTTGGGCAAGGCCAGGTCGGCGGCGGTTTCCGGTTCGTTGCGCAAGTTGCTGCCGTAGCCTTCACCGGCACGTTGCGCCTTGTTGCGCTGGCGTTGCAGGTAGGCCATGCCCGCACAGAACACGAACAGCGTGCCGATCAGGCCCAGCCAGGGCGCGGCCCAGGCGGTGGTGTTGAAGAAGGTGCTGGGGATGATGTTCTGGATCTGCGGGGTGCCGGGCAGGGCGTCCATGGTGAACGAGAATGCGCCCAGGGCGATAGTGGCCGGAATCAGCCGTTTGGGGATGTTGCTCTGGCGGAACATCTCGGCAGCGAACGGGTACACCGCGAACACCACCACGAACAGCGACACACCGCCGTAGGTGAGCAGGGCGCAGACCAGCACGATCACCAGCATGGCCTGGCGGGTGCCAAGCACGCGGATCGCCGCGGCGACGATCGAACGGGAGAAGCCTGACAGCTCGATCAGCTTGCCGAACACCGCCCCCAGCAGGAACACCGGGAAATAGAGTTTGATGAAGCCGACCATCTTCTCCATGAACACCCCGGTGAATGCGGGCGCCACGGCGGACGGGTCGGTGAGCAGCACGGCGCCGAGGGCGGCGATCGGGGCGAAAAGGATTACGCTATAGCCACGGTAGGCGGCGAGCATCAGCAGGGCCAAGGCGGCGAGGGCGATGAGCACGGTCATCGGGGTAGGTCTCCTGGGTGAGTCTTGTTTTTATCGGTGAACAGGAGATAGCGGGAATCGTGCCAGTTTTTAACTTGTTGATTTATATGAGCATTTTGTTTTCCTGTGGATTTTTGTCTCTGACTTGAGATTTTTGGGGCCGCTTTGCGGCCCTATCGCGACACAAGGCCGCTCCCACAGGATATCGCACACCTTCTGTGGGAGCGGCCTTGTGTCGCGATCGAGGGCGAAGCCCTCGCAGCAATCTCAAATCAGAAACATCAGTCTCCAATTTGAGACGAAAGCCCCAGCGCCACCATCTTCTTGTACAAGGTCGACCGCCCCAGCCCCAACGCCGCCGCGGCCTCTGGCACATTTCCCTCATGCTCAGCCAATGCCCCGGCAATCAACTTGCGCTCGAACTCCGCGCAGGCTTCGCGGTAGCTCTGCCGCACTGGCGCAGCCGCCACCGGGCTCAACGGCCCCAATGCCGCGCGCAAATCCGCTACCCCCAGCCGCGGCTGATCCGCCAGCAGCGTGGCCCGTTCCAGCACATTGCGCAGCTCGCGGATGTTCCCCGGCCACGCATGCCGCGCCAACAGCTGCTGTGCTTCAGGCTCCAGCTCATATTGGCTGCCCAGCTCGCTGAGGATGGCTTCGCACAGCGCTGGCAGGTCTTCCAGCCGTTGGCGCAGCGGCTGCACCTCGATCGGCAGTACGTTGAGCCGGTAATACAGGTCGGCGCGGAACGCACCGCGGGCGATGGCCGCCTGCAGGTCGATCGAGGTGGCGGCAATGATGCGCACGTCGCTGCGCAGCATCTGGTTCGAGCCTACCGGTTCGTACTCCTTCTCCTGCAGCACGCGCAGCAGCTTGCTCTGCAGCGCCAGCGGCATGTCGCCGATCTCGTCGAGAAACAGCGTGCCGCCTTCGGCCAGTTGCAGCTTGCCGCTGCGGCCCTTGCGGTCGGCCCCGGTGAAGGCGCCAGGGGCAGTACCGAAGAATTCGGCCTCCAGCAGCGTCTCGGGGATCGCGGCGCTGTTGACGCTGACGAAGGCCTTGTGCGCACGCGCCGACGCTGCGTGAATGGCGTGGGCGAGCAGTTCCTTGCCGGTACCGGTTTCGCCCAGCAGCAATACCGGCGAATCACTGCTTGCGCCACGCCGGGCGCGGCGCTTGGCCTCCAGGCTGGCGGCGCTGCTGCCGACGAACTGGGCGAAGCTGTATTTGGCCTGGCGGGCACGCAGCTGCGAGCGGGTCGAGGCCAGCTCCTGCTGCATGCTGGAATAGCGCTTGAGCAGGGGTGACAAGCTGCGCAGCTGGTCGAACAGGGCAAAACCAATGGCGCCGATGAGGCTGCCCTGGTCGTCGTGGATCGGCAGGCGCATCACCACCAGCGGCTCGTTCGGGGTGTCGAGCATGTCCAGCAGGATCGGCCGGCCATGGGTCACCACTTCACGCATCAGGCTACCGGGGATCACCGCCTCGCACGGCCGGCCGATGGCGCCGGCGGCATCGGCCAGGCCGAAACGCCGGGCATAGCGTTCGTTCATCCAGACAATGCGCGCCTGACGGTCGACGATCACCGTGCCTTCGCTGGACTGCTCGATGATCTCGAACAGCGAACGGATCGCCAGTTGCCGAACCTGGGGGTAGTCCTTGAGGCTGTCGCTGTCGTGCATGGGTCAAATTCCAAATCATGTAGGAGCAGGCCTGGCCTACCCCCTGGGGTCGAACGCCTCGCGCAAGGCATCGCCGATAAACACCAGCAGCGACAGGATCAGCGCCAGTGCAAAGAACGCGGTAAAGCCCAGCCACGGCGCCTCCAGATGCTGTTTGCCCTGGGTCACCAGCTCACCCAGCGAAGCGCTCCCGGCCGGCATGCCGAAACCAAGGAAGTCCAGTGCAGTCAGGGTGGTGATCGCGCCGGTCAGCATGAACGGTATGTAAGTGAGCGTGGCGTTCATCGCATTGGGCAGGATGTGCCGCAGCATCACCTGGCTGTCCGGCAACCCCAGTGCCCGGGCCGCCTGCACGTACTCCAGGTTGCGCCCTCGCAGGAACTCGGCACGCACCACATCGACCAGGGTCAGCCAGGAAAACAGCGCCATGATCCCCAGCAACCACCAGAAGTCCGGTTCGACAAAGCCGCTGAGGATGATCAGCAGGTACAGCACCGGCAGCCCCGACCAAACCTCCAGCAGGCGCTGGCCGAGCAAGTCGACCCAGCCGCCGTGGTAGCCCTGCAGGGCGCCGGCCGCCACGCCGATGAGTACGCTGACCACGGTCAGGGCAAAGGCGAACAGCAACGATACCCGGGTGCCATACAGTACCCGGGCCAGCACGTCGCGGCCCTGGTCGTCGGTGCCCAGCCAGTTGCTGGCGCTGGGCGGGCTGGGCGTGGGCACCTGCAAATCGTAGTTGGGCGTATCGGCACTGAACGGGATCGGCGCGAACAGCATCCAGCCGCCCTGGTCGGCGATCAGCTGGCGCACGTAGGCGCTGCGGTAGTCCGGCTGGAACGGCAGCTGGCCGCCGAACTGCTGCTCGCTGTAACGCTTGAGCGCGGGCACGTACAGTTCGCCCTGGTAGCCCAGCAGCAACGGCTTGTCGTTGGCCACCAGCTCGGCACACAGGCTCACCAGCAGCAGGCAGGCGAACAACCACAGCGACACCCAGCCAAGGCGGTTGCGGCGAAAGCGCTGCAGGCGACGGCGCGCGACCGGTGACAGCATCAGTGCGCCCTCGTGTCGAAGTCGATGCGCGGGTCGAGCAGGGTATACGACAGGTCGCCGACCAGGCGGATCAACAGGCCCGCCAGGGTAAAGATGAACAGCGTGCCGAACACCACCGGGTAGTCTCGCGACACTGCCGCTTCATAGCTCATGCGGCCCAGGCCATCGAGCGAGAAGATCACCTCGATCAGCAACGAGCCGGCGAAGAACACCGTGATCAGCGCCTGCGGCAACCCGGCCACCACCAGCAGCATGGCGTTGCGCAATACGTGGCCATACAGCACCCGGCGCTCACTCAGGCCCTTGGCCCGGGCGGTAACCACGTATTGCCGGGAGATCTCGTCGAGGAAGGCATTCTTGGTCAGCAGGGTGAGGGTGGCGAAGCCGCCGATGACCAGCGCGCCGACCGGCAGCACCAGGTGCCAGAAGTAATCGGCGACCTGGCCCAGCAGGCTGAGTTCGTCGAAGTTGTCCGAGACCAGGCCACGCACCGGGAACCAGTTGAGCGAGGTGCCGCCAGCGAACACCACGATCAGCAGCAGGGCGAACAGGAACGAGGGCAGGGCGTAGCCGACCACGATCAGCGCGCTGCTCCAGGCATCGAAGCGGCTGCCATGGCGTACCGCCTTGCGGATGCCCAGCGGGATCGAGACCAGGTAGGTGATCAGCGTGGCCCACAAGCCCAGCGACAGGGTAACCGGCAGTTTGTCGAGGATCAGCTCGGTGACCTTGGCGCCACGGAAGAAGCTGTTGCCGAAGTCCAGCCGGGCGTATTGGCCGAGCATCAGCCACAAGCGCTCGGCGGCGCTCTTGTCGAAGCCGTACTGGCGCTTGATCTCTTCGATCAGCTTCGGGTCCAGGCCACGGCTGGCGCGGGACTCGCCATGCACCACCTCGGCCCGGGCACCGGGCGCACCGGCGCCCAGCCCCTGCAGGCGCGCCACGGCCTGTTCCACCGGGCCGCCCGGCGCCGCCTGGACGATGGCGAAGTTGACCAGCAGGATCGCCAGCAGGGTCGGAATGATCAGCAACAAGCGGCGCAGGATGTAACCGGTCATGGCGAAGCCTTCAGGCGCTCGGCCATCTGCGCATTGGTCAGCGCGCTGGGGCTGACCTCCCACCAGGTGTCCAGGCCTTCGTCATAGGCAGCCTGGACCTTGGGCCGGCCGAAGCGGTTCCACCACACGGTGGAGCTGCCAGGCGGGTAGTAGTTGGGGATCCAGTAGTAGTTCCATTGCAGCACCCGGTCCAGGGCGCGGGCATGCTGCAGCATGTCGGCCTGGGTGGCAGCGCGCACCAGGCCGTCGACCAGATGGTCCACGGCAGGGTCCTGCAGCACCATCAGGTTGTTCGAGCCGGGGTCGTGGGCCGCTGCCGAGCCAAAGTAGTTGTACAGCTCGGCGCCGGGCGACAGGGTGACCGGGTAGCCGGTCACGATCATGTCGTAGTCGCGGGCCATCAGGCGGTTGACGTATTGGGCCGAGTCGACGTTGCGGATGTTCAGTGTCACGCCGATCTGCGCCAGGTTGCGCTTCCACGGCAGGAGCAGGCGCTCCATGCCTGCCTGGCCGTTGAGGAAGGTGAATGCCAACGGCGTGCCCTGGCTGTCGACCAGGCGATCGCCCTGCGGGCGCCAGCCGGCCTGTTCGAGCAGGGCCAGGGCCTGCAACTGTTGTTGGCGGATGATCCCCGAGCCATCGCTGACCGGCGCGCTGAACACACGGCTGAAGACTTCGTCCGGCACCTGGCCACGCAACGGTTCGAGCAGTTTCAGCTCACCGGCATCAGGCAACTGGCGCGCAGCCAGCGGGGTGTTGGAAAACACACTCTGCTGGCGGATGTACAGGTTGCGCATCATCTGCCGGTTGCTCCATTCGAAATCCCACAGCATGCCCAGTGCCTGGCGCACCCGGCGGTCCTTGAACTGCGCTTGGTCAAGGTTGAACACGAAGCCCTGGGCAACCTGCGGCTTGGCCGGGCCCAGATGGGCACGCTGCAGGCGCCCGTCATCCAGTTGCGCGCCGGCATAGCCCAAGGTGTAGGCGGTGGCGGAGAACTCGCGGTTGTAGTCGTAGCCGCCGCCCTTGAGCACCTGCCGCGCCACTTCGGTGTCGCCGAAGTACTCGATGCGCAGCTTGTCGAAATTGTAGCGGCCACGGCTGGGCGGCAGGTCCCGTGCCCACCAGCTGGGGTCACGCTCGAAGGTGATGCTGCGGCCGTTGTCGATGCGCCCGATACGGTATGGCCCGCTGCCGACCGGTTTGTCGAAGCCGGCGCCATTGGCGAAATCGCGCTGCTGCCAGTCGTGCTCGGGCAGCACCGGCAGGCTGGCGAGGTCCAGCGCCAGGGTACGACCGTGCCCGGGTTTGAAGTCGAAACGCACACGCCGTGGGCTTTCCACGGCCACCCCGGCAACGTCGGCAAACTGGGTGCGGTACCTGAGGCTACCCTTGCTCATCAGCAGCTCGAAGGTGAAGCGCACGTCTTCGGCGCGCACCGGCTTGCCATCGGCGAAGGTGGCGCGCGGGTCGATGTCGAAACGCAGCCAGGCGTCATCCGGGCCGCGCTCCATGCGCTGGGCAATCAGGCCATAGACGGTATAGGGTTCGTCGAAGGAACGCATGGCCAGTGGCGCGTAGAGCAGGCCATCGACCTCGCTGACGCCGATGCCTTTGTCGATGTACGGCAGGATATGGTCGAACTGGCCGATCTCGATGGCCGAACGGCGCAGGATGCCACCCTTGGGAGCGTCGGGGTTGACGTAGTCGAAGTGCTGGAAGCTGGCGTTGTAACGGGGCGCTTCGCCGTAGACGGTGAGGGCGTGGGTGGGGGCAGCGTGGGCTTCGAAGGCCAGGCAAAGCAGGAACACACAATACAACCCCTGCAAGAGCGGGTTTGCCCACGAATGCGGCCATGCAGGCAACCCGGTTGCCTGAACTGACGCGTTCGCGGGTGAACCCGCTTCCACAGGGACCTTCACCGGTGCTGAGGGCTCAGTCCTGGCGGCTGGTCACTTCCAGCAGGTGGTAGCCGAACTGAGTCTTCACCGGACCTTGCACGGTATTGACCGGGGCGCTGAACACCACGGTGTCGAACTCCTTGACCATCTGGCCCGGGCCGAACGAGCCCAGGTCGCCGCCCTGGCGGCTGGACGGGCAGGTGGAGTTGGCCTTGGCGATTTCAGCGAAGTCGGCACCCGCTTCGATCTGGGCTTTCAGTTCGTTGCATTTCTCTTCGCTGCTGACCAGGATGTGGCGGGCGGTTGCACGGGCCATGGGTACTGCTCCTTGGGCTAAAAGAGGCAAGCCTAGCGCACTTGTCCGGCGTCTGTCTCGCCAGCCGTGCATGCGGCCTGGCGGAGTTTTTCCGCGGCCTGGCACAACAGGGTTTCGGTCGACGCCCAGCCCAGGCAACCGTCGGTGATCGACACACCGTATTTCAGTGGCCCCTTGCCCAGCGCCTGGCAGCCATCGAACAGGTGGCCCTCGATCATTACCCCGACGATCGAGCGGTCGCCGGCCAGGCGCTGCGCCAGCACGTCGCTGAACACGGCGGGTTGGCGCGCCGGGTCCTTGCCGCTGTTGGCGTGGCTGCAATCGACCATGATGCGCGCCTGCAGCCCGGCCTTGGCCAGCGCCTGGCGGGCCATGGCGATGCTCTCTGCATCATGGTTGGGGCCCTTGTGGCCACCCCGAAGGACCAGGTGGGTATCCGGGTTGCCCAGGGTCTCGATGATGGCCGGGTAGCCCTGCGCATCCATGCCGAAGTGGCGGTGCGGGTGGGCGGCGCTGCGCATGGCGTCGCTGGCGATGGCGATGCCGCCGTCGGTGCCGTTCTTGAAGCCTACCGGCAGTTCCAGGCCACTGACCATCTCGCGGTGGATCTGCGATTCGGTGGTGCGCGCGCCAATCGCGGCCCAGGCCAGCAGGTCATCGAAATAGCCGGCGGCCATCGGTTGCAACAGCTCGGTGGCAATCGGCAGGCCGCGTTCGAGCATGTTCAGCATCAGCCCGCGGGACAGGGCGATGCCGGCGTGCATGTCGTCGCTACCGTCGAGGTGCGGGTCATAGGCCAGGCCTTTCCAGCCGACCGTGGTACGCGGTTTTTCGACATAGGCACGCATGACCAGCAGCAACTGGTCGCCAACTGCGCGGCTGAGGCCGGCCAGGCGGTCGGCGTATTCCAGGGCCGAGCGCGGGTCATGGATCGAGCATGGGCCGACGATTACCAGCAGGCGCGGGTCGTGGCCGTCGAGGATGTCGCGGATGGCCTGGCGCTGGGCATGGACTTGCTGGGCCAGTTCGCTCGACAGCGGCATTTGCTGCTTGAGCAGGTGCGGGCTGGGCAGACGCTGGCTGACGGTGGTGTTGGCCGCTTGCGGCTGGGTCAGGGGCAGGGCGAGGCTGGAAGCTTGCATGGCGTTTTTTCCCTGGGCGGACGGCGGGTCGTGGCCCGCGCTGTCGGCCCTATCGAGGTGTTCGACAGATCGTTGAATGAGTATTGGCTGCTGCATTGCCACCTGTGGAAGACCGAACGGAGGCGGCAGGCTGGCCCGAACGGGATTGGCTAAATCGCCAGGCGTAGCTGTTGGCGGAGTAATAAGTGGTGTAGTTCATGAATCGGTCCTCAATGTGCATCGGTGTCGGGCAAAGGCCTGAAAAGCAAAACCCCCGGTCGGGAGGCCGACCGGGGGTTTGAGTATGCTCATGTTCGGCGGCCCCTCGAAGGTGGGCGCCGCGTGGGTATCGGCGCCTAGTGGCTAAACCAATACCCGAAGTAATAGCTGGCAGCTGCCATGCAGCCGGCAACGGCCAGCACAGGGCGCAGGTTGCGACCGGTGTGGTTGGCGTGGTTGCGGGTGTGTTTCGGCATGTTGCTCTCCAGTGAATGAGCCCGAGCTTACTTCAGTTCGGCCAGGCCATTCAATGAGTAAATGCTATCGCGGCGATCATGTGTTCTTGTACTGCCTGGTTCAATGCCCGTAGCGCCCGACCAGGCTCTGCGCGCCCAGCGCATGGCCTTGCAGCAACTGCAGCAGGCCGGTGCGGTCCAGGCCTTCGGGCAAGGTGCCTGGTGGCAGGTCGGTGGCGATCAGGGTCAATACGTAGTGGTGCGGGTTGTCGCCGGCAGGCGGGCAGGGGCCCCGGTAGCTGAGCGTGCCGCGCGAATTGCGCCCCACCGTAACGCGTTGCCCGGTGAGGCCGGCGGCGCCTTCCTTCAGCCCATCCTGGTCAGGGTGGATGTTGTAGACCAGCCAGTGGACCACACCGAGGCCCTTGCCGCCGTCCGGGTCGAACAGGATCAGGGCCAGCGACTGCGTACCCGCGGGCAGGTTGTCCCAGCTCAGTTGCGGGCTGCGCTCTTCGCCCGCGCCGCAGGCCGGGTCCAGGCCAACCTGCGGCAAGGCGATGATGCCGCCGTCGGTAAACGATGAGGAACTGATCGACAGCGCGCCTTGGCCAGCCGCGATAGCCAGGGGACTACACGCTAGCACGGCAGCCAGCAGCCAGGGTGTGAGGTGCATGGCGAATCCTCGCTGGGGCATTTCGGCGCAGTGTAGCCCAGCGCTGCCTCAACGGCTGTCCTGGTCCTCGGCATTGCCACCGGTATGGCCCGCGCCGGAGCCTGTGGCTTCACCGGTGCTGTTGGAGCCGCCAGCGGCACCGTCGGCGGCATCGCTGTTGCTGCCGGTGTCGCTGCTGTCGTTGTCCGTGCTGCTGCCCGGGCTGTTGACGCTGCTGCCTTCACCGGCGGTCTTGCCACCGCTCTGGTCGGCTTGCGGACGGGTGTCGGTAGTGGTGCTCTCGCCAGCGGCGAAACTGGTACCGGCCAGCGTGGCCAGGGCCAGGGCGAGGGACAGCGAAAGGGGACGAATGCGGATCATGGCAACACTCCTGGGCAGATGATCTGTCATTCGTTTGGCCGAGGAGGAGGGGCGCGGTGCCTTTGGCGCGACGAGTGGTAACTATGTAGCACCTGTGAGATCGAGCGCCGCCCGCGCGGCGCTCGATCTCATAGGCAACGAAGATCTTCAGGCAAACACATCAAGCCCCAGTCCTCCACACGTTTCCAGCGACGCTCTCCGGGGCTGCGTAGCAGCCCCTACGTTCAGTGGCTTGCACTGCGGCCGCTGGGCACAGGCTCGGTGGGGGCCAGCGGTGGGTGCTCCTGCGCTGCATGCATCAGGTCTTCAGTCACCCGCAACTCGGCACCGGTCGGCGAGAAGGTGGTCGAAGCGGTGAACGGCGCCGGATGCTCTGCCGCCGGGCGCTTGCCACGGCGCCACATGAAGAAGCACACCATGGCCAGGTTGACCACGGCGAACGCCCAGAACAGGCCGGGCTCGCCGAATTCGGTCATCATCGGCGAGATCGCCACCGGCGCCATGGCCGACCCCAGCGAGTTGATCAGCAACAGGCCCTGGATCATCGGCACCAGCGCATCGGACGGCGCGCGGTCGGCCGCATGGCTGACCGCCACCGGGTACAGGGTGAACACGCCGCCACCCAGCAGGAACAACATGGCCGGCAGCAGGACCGAGTCCGATGGCAGGAACACCGTCAGCAGCGACAGCAGCAGGCACAACGCTGCCAGGGCGATCAGGACATCCTGGCGGTCCTTGCGGTCGGACCAGCGCCCGACCGGGTATTGCAGCAGCATGGCCCCGAGGATTACCCAGGCCATCATGTTGCCGACCTCACCCACATCCAGGCCGATGCGTTGCAGGTACAGCGGCAGCAGGGTGTAGATGGCGGCAATCGCCACACCCGAACCAAAGCAGCCGACCAGGCCCGACGGTGCCACGCCCAGCAACTGCCGCGGCTTGAGCGGCTCGACCTGGTCCAGCAGGGGCGACACCCGTGGCAGGATCACGATCGGCAGCACCGACAGCGCCGCCAGCACGCCGGCCAGCATGAACGGCGCGGTGTCACCCAGGTGGGTGATTTCACCCAGGCCGGCCTGGGCAATCACCCCGGCACCGTAGAAGGCGATCATGTACAGCGCCAGCAGACGACCACGGATCTTGGCGTCACCGGCCAGCAACAACCAGCTCTCGATCACCAGGAACACGCCCACCGCCGCCCAGCCGTTGACCAGGCGCAGCAGCGACCACCAGGTGACTTCGTAGAACAGGCCTTGCAGCAGGATGGTCGCCGCGATCAGCGCGGCGAAGCTGGTGTAGGCGCGGATATGGCCGATACGCAGGATCAGCCGGTCGTTGAAGATGGCACCCAGGGTCAGGCCGATGAAGTAGGTCGACGAGACCACCCCGATGGTGGTGGCCGATTCGCCGGCAGCGCCCAGGCGCAGGGTGGTAAGGGAAGACATGAAGCCGTTGCCCAGGGCAATGATGAACAGCCCGAGCAGGGGCGCCAGCGCCATGGCCAGCAAACGCGGAGACATAGGTACCTCGAGTGGGGTCGGCCCGCCACGGCGACGGGCGAAAAGGACGCGCGATTCTAAGGGCTTGGGCGGTTTTGCCCAAGGGGGCCAGGCATGCGACGAGACGCCGCAGTCTGCGGCATAATGCGGCCCCATCCCCAAGGAAGGCAGGCCCCATGTTCGCCTCACTGTTCGCAGTCCTGGCCCCGGTGTTCATCGTTGCCGGTATCGGCTATGCCTGGGCCCGCAAGGGCCTGGACTACCCCACCGAATTCATCGCCCGGGTGGTGATGACCATCGGCACCCCGGCGTTGGTGCTGTCCACCCTCAGCCGTAGCGAACTGCAGCCGCAAGCCTTCGCCAGCATGGCCATGGCCTGCCTGCTGTGCACCCTGGGCATGGCCCTGGCCGGCTGGCTGGTATGCCGCGCCACCGGCCGACACTGGCGGGTGCTGTTGCCGGCGTTCATGTTTCCCAACACCGGCAACATGGGCCTGCCCATCAGCCTGTATGCCTTCGGCGAACATGGCCTGGCCCTGGCCGTGGCGTTCTTCCTGACCCTGTCGATCGTGCAGTTCACCCTGGGCATGGCCATTTCCGGGACTGCCGCGTCGTTCCAGGCGTTGCTGCGCAACCCCATCGTGATCAGCCTGGCCGGCGCCATGCCGATCATCTTTCTCGACTTCGAACTGCCGCGCTGGCTGGCCAATACCGCCAACCTGCTGGGCGGCATGACCATCCCGCTGATGTTGCTGACCCTGGGTGTGTCGCTGGCCAGCATTCGCCTGCGCCAGGTCGGCAGCGGCATGCTGCTGGGCGGCTTGCGCATTGGCCTGGGCGCCGCGGTGGGCTGGGCGGTGGGCGTGGTGTTGGCCATGGACAGCCTGGAACGCGCGGTACTGATGGTGCAATCGGCGATGCCCGTGGCGGTGTTCAATTACCTGATGGCGGTGCGCGCCAAGCGTGAGCCAGAGCAGGTGGCAAACCTGGTGATGTGCTCGACCGTGCTGTCGTTTGCCTGGTTGCCGGTGGTGCTGGCCTGGTGGATGTAGGCCGGCACCGGCCGCTGCGCGGGCCTGCTTGCGCAGCGCCCGGTGCAGGGTTTACAGGGCCTTGGCAAGAAACGGCGCGGTCCTGCTTTGCCTGCACTGCGCCACCCTGTGCGGTGTCCCGCTGACCACCACCTGGCCCCCGGCGTCCCCGGCTCCCGGCCCGATGTCGATCACCCAGTCACTTTGCGCCACCACGCGCATGTCATGTTCCACCACCACCACGCTGTGCCCGCCATCAACCAGACGGTTCAGTTGTACCAGCAGCCGGTCGATGTCCTGTGGGTGCAAACCGTTGGTGGGCTCGTCCAGCACATACAGTGTCGCGCCACGGGCCATGCGTTGCAGCTCGGTGGCCAGCTTGATGCGCTGTGCCTCGCCGCCGGACAGTTCGGTGGCTGGCTGGCCCAGGCGCAGGTAGCCCAGGCCGATGTCCTGCAGCACCTGCAGGCAGCGCCGTGCCGGTGGTTGTTCGGCGAACACCTGCAGGGCCTGGTCGACGGTCAGCTGCAGTACCTGGGCGATGTTCATGCCTTGCCAGGTCACGGCCAGGGTCTCGGGGTTGTAGCGGGCACCCTGGCAGGTCGGGCAAGGCGCGTAGACACTGGGCATGAACAGCAATTCGACACTGACGAAGCCTTCGCCCTCGCAGTTGGCGCAACGGCCCTTGGCCACGTTGAAGGAAAAGCGCCCGGCATCGAAGCCTTGGGCCCTGGCCTGCTCGGTGGCAGCGAACAGCTTGCGCACCGCGTCGAACAGGCCGGTATAGGTGGCCAGGTTGGAGCGCGGCGTGCGGCCGATCGGCTTCTGGTCGACCTGAACCAGGCGCTTGATGCTGCCAAGCCCGGCGCTCACCTGGCCGCTACTGACCTGTTCGGGATCGTCCTCCAGGCTCTGCTCCTCGGGCTCGTTGCGCGTCTCGGCGTGGCCCAGGTGGGCACCCACCAGTTCCAGCAGGGCCTGGCTGACCAGGCTGGACTTGCCCGAGCCGGAAATGCCGGTGACGGCAGTGAAACAGCCCAACGGGAATGCGGCGCTGAGGTTGTGCAGGTTATTGCGGGTGATGCCTTCGAGCTTCAGCCAGTCGCAGGCCTGGCGTGGCGCGCGCGTGGTTTGCGCCGGTGCGTTGAACAGGTAGCGGCGGGTACAGGACTGTTCGACCCGGGCCAGGCCTGCGGGCGGCCCGCTGTAGAGAATGGTCCCGCCATGCTCGCCGGCAGCCGGCCCTACGTCCACCAGCCAATCGGCACGGCGCATGGTGTCCAGGTCATGCTCCACCACATACACCGAGTTGCCGGCCTGCTTCAGGCGTTGCAGCGCGGCGAACAGGGCCTCGCTGTCGGCCGGGTGCAGGCCGGCGGATGGCTCATCGAGCACGTAGACGACGCCGAACAGCTGTGAATTCAACTGGGTCGCCAGGCGCAGGCGCTGCAGCTCGCCGGAAGACAGGCTTGGGGTACTACGCTCCAGGGCCAGGTAGCCCAGGCCCAGTTCCAGCAGGGTGTCGATGCGTTCGAGCAGTTCGTGGGCGATACGTTGCGCGGCCAGGCGTTTTTCCAGGCTCGGCGCGTCGTGCTGTTGCGCCAGGTAGTCCGCCGCTGCCACCTTGCGCAACAGCTCGGCCAGCGCCTGCAGCGGAAGCTGCGACAGCTCGGCGATGTCCAGGCCGGCGAAGGTCACCTGCAGCGCCTCGCGCTTCAAGCGCTTGCCCTGGCACAGCGGGCAGGGGCTGGGGCGCATGAAGCGGGCCACGCGCTTGCGCATCTGTGCGCTCTGCGAGTGCATGAAGGTGTGCAGCACATAGCGTCGCGCGCCCATGAACGTGCCCTGGTAGCTGGGTTCCTGCTTGCGCTTGAGCGCCGCGCGGGTCTGGGCCGGGGTCAGGCCGGCATACACGGGCGCGGTGGGGGTTTCCTCGGTGAACAGGATCCAGTCACGCTGCGCCTGCGGCAGGTCGCGCCAGGGGATGTCGACGTCATAGCCCAGGGTCACCAGGATGTCGCGCAGGTTCTGCCCTTGCCAGGCCATCGGCCACGCCGCCACCGCACGTTCGCGGATGGTCAGCGACGGGTCGGGGACCATGCTCGCTTCGCTCACTTCGTAGACCCGGCCCATGCCGTGGCATTGCGCGCAGGCGCCCTGGGGCGTGTTCGGCGAGAAATCCTCGGCATACAGCATGGCCTGGCCAGCCGGGTAGTGGCCGGCGCGGGAATAGAGCATGCGGATCGAACTGGACAGGGTGGTCACGCTGCCCACCGAGGAACGCGCACTTGGCGTGCCGCGTTGTTGCTGCAAGGCCACTGCTGGCGGCAGGCCTTCGATGGCATCCACGTCCGGCACCCCCACCTGGTCGATCAGGCGGCGGGCATAGGGCGCCACCGATTCGAAATAGCGGCGCTGCGCCTCGGCGTACAGGGTCGAGAAGGCCAGCGAGGACTTGCCCGAACCGGATACGCCGGTAAACACCACCAGCGCGTCGCGGGGGATATCGACATCGATATTCTTGAGGTTGTGCTCGCGGGCGCCACGGACACGGATGAAACCGGTGGGGGTGGTTGGCTGTGGCGGCATCGGGGCGGTCCTCGGCGGTTGGGAGCGCTCACGGTAGCAGTTTCCCAATCGGTTCCGCAGCGTGGAACCACATTCAATTGTGCTCCCGCCTCACACGCGCAAACCTGTCGTCCAGCACGACCTGCCTCGACCGTCGTGACCTCAAGGCAAACAACAAGAACGGGAAACCACCCGCGCAAGGAGACTCTGCATGTCCCGACATCAGCACATCCTGGCCTGGCTGAACGATGTGGCCAGCGACCTTCAGGCTATCCGTCACGATATCCACGCCCACCCGGAACTGGGCTTCGAAGAAAACCGCACCGCGGCGCTGGTCGCCCGGTTGCTCGAGAGCTGGGGTTATGAAGTGCACACCGGCATCGGCAAGACCGGCGTGGTCGGCGTGCTGCGCCATGGCAGCAGCCCACGCCGCCTGGGCCTGCGCGCCGACATGGACGCGCTGCCCATCGACGAGGCCAGCGGCGCCACGTACAGCAGCCAGCACCAGGGCTGCATGCACGCCTGCGGCCATGATGGGCATACCACCATGCTGCTGGGCGCCGCGCGCTACCTGGCGGCAACCCGGCAGTTCGACGGCACGCTGACGCTGATTTTCCAGCCGGCCGAGGAGGGCCAGGGCGGCGCCGAGGCGATGCTGGCCGATGGTTTGCTGGAGCGCTTTCCTTGCGATGCACTGTTCGGCATGCACAACATGCCTGGGCTGCCAGCCGGGCACCTGGGCTTTCGCGAAGGGCCGATGATGGCCTCGCAAGACCTGCTTGCGGTGACCTTGGACGGGGTTGGTGGCCATGGCTCGATGCCGCACCTGACCGTCGACCCGCTGGTGGCGGCGGCCAGTGTGGTGATGGCACTGCAAACCGTGGTGGCCCGCAATATCGATGCGCAGGAGGCGGCCGTGGTTACCGTCGGCGCCTTGCAGGCCGGCGAAGCGGCCAACGTGATCCCGCAGCAGGCGCTGCTGCGCCTGAGCCTGCGCGCGCTGAACGCCGAGGTACGGACGCAGACCCTGGAGCGGGTGCAGGCCATTATCGTCTGCCAGGCCGAGAGCTTTGGCTGCCGCGCCACCATCGAACATCGCCCGGCCTACCCGGTGCTGGTCAACCATGCGGCGGAAAATGCCTTTGCCACCCAGGTCGGGGTGGAATTGCTGGGCGCCGAGGCCGTGGATGGCAACACCCGCAAGCTGATGGGCAGTGAAGACTTCGCCTGGATGCTGCAACGCTGCCCGGGCGCCTACCTGTTCATCGGCAATGGCGTAGCGCGGCCGATGGTGCACAACCCGGCCTATGACTTCAACGACGACATCCTGCTGACCGGTGCCGCCTACTGGGGCGCGCTGGCAGAGCGCTGGCTCGCGCCCGCCTGAGCGTTGCTTTTGAGACTGCCGCTGGAACCCGGCCGCGCCTGCGCCGGGCGATCACCCAATCCTTGTGTGGAGTGTTTCCTATGCAGACTTCGAACACCGGCGTGTCGCGTACCCGGCAAGTGGTCGCCGCCGTCATCGGCAATGCCCTGGAGTGGTATGACTTTATCGTGTACGGCTTTCTCGCCAGCATCATCGCCCGCCAGTTCTTCCCCTCCGACGACGAATACGCGTCGCTGCTGATGGCCCTGGCCACCTTCGGCGTCGGCTTCTTCATGCGCCCGGTGGGTGGCGTGCTGCTGGGCATGTACGCCGACCGCAAGGGGCGCAAGGCGGCCATGCAGATGATCATCCGGTTGATGACGGTGTCGATCGCGATGATTGCCTTTGCCCCGGACTACCTGGCCGTCGGCATGGCTGCGCCCATGCTGATCGTGGTGGCGCGCATGCTGCAGGGCTTCGCCACCGGCGGCGAGTACGCGAGTGCCACGGCATTCCTGGTGGAGAGTGCGCCGGCCCACCGCAAGGGCCTGTATGGCTCGTGGCAGTTGGTGGGGCAGTGCCTGGCGGTGTTTTCCGGCGCGGCGATGGTGGCCCTGGTCACCCACCTGTGCACGCCGCAGGCGCTGGACAGCTGGGGCTGGCGTATTCCGTTCGTGCTCGGCCTGCTGATCGGCCCGGTGGGGCTGTGGATCCGCAAGCACATGGCAGAGCCCGAGGAGTTCCTCGCGGCGCGCCGCCAGGCCAAGGGCCAGGCGCCCAGCCTGTGGCAGGTGCTGCGCGAACACCGGCGCAGCCTGCTGGTGTCGATGGGCCTGGCCTGTGGCGCGACGGTGTCGTTCTACGTGGTGCTGGTGAACATGCCGACCTTCGCCCACAAGAACCTCGGGCTGCCGCTGGACCAGGTGCTGCTGGTGCAGATGCTCGCCGTGGGGCTGATGACCGTGGTGATTCCGCTGTCCGGGGCGTTGTCGGACCGGCTGGGGCGGCGGCCGGTGCTGATGGCCTTTACCCTGGCATTCTTCGTCATGGTCTACCCGTTGTATGTGTGGGTGGCCGCGGCACCATCGCTGGAGCGTTTGCTGGTGATGCAATTGCTGCTGTGCACCGCCATCGGTGGCTTCTTCGGCCCGGCGCCCACGGCGCTGGCCGAACAGTTCCCGGTCGAGGTGCGTTCCACCGGTGTGTCGGTGGCCTATAACGTGGCGGTGATGGTGTTTGGCGGCTTTGCCCCGTTGATCGTCACCTGGTTGAGCAAGGCGCTCGGCACGCCAGTGGCGCCGGCATTCTACGTCCTGTTTGCCTGCCTGCTGACACTGCTGGGCACCTATTGCCTGAGGGAAGCGCCGCGCACGCTCAAACCTGCCGCCTTGAACCTGGGAGTGAAACCGTGATGCCGCTTGCCATCGACCCTATCGTTGCCCTTGACGCCGAGGCACTGTCCCAGGCCATCCATGCTCGCCAGGTGTCGTGCCGGGAGGTGATGCAGGCCTACCTGGTGCATATCGAACGGTTCAACCCGCAGGTCAATGCGCTGGTGTCGCTGCGCCCGGCCGAGGTGCTGCTGGCCGAGGCCGACCAGCGTGATCGCGAGCTGGCGGCTGGCCATTCGCGCGGCTGGATGCATGGCATGCCCCAGGCGATCAAGGACCTGGCCGCCACCGCGGGGCTGCGCACCACGCTGGGCTCGCCGCTGTTTGCCGAGCAGGTGCCCGGGCAGGACGCGATCAGCGTGGCGCGGGTACGGGCCAGCGGCGCGCTGATTGTCGGCAAGAGCAACGTGCCTGAGTTCGGCCTCGGCTCGCAGACCTACAACCGCCTGTTCGGCACCACCTCCAACGCCTACGACCCGGCCCTGGTGGCCGGTGGCAGCAGCGGCGGGGCGGCAGCGGCGCTGGCCATGCGCCTGCTGCCGGTGGCCGACGGCAGTGACATGATGGGCTCGCTGCGCAACCCGGCGGCGTTCAACAACGTATATGGCCTGCGCCCGTCGCAAGGCCGGGTGCCCCATGGGCCGGCGCCGGAACTGTTCCTGCAGCAGCTGGCCACCGAGGGGCCGATGGGGCGTAGCGTGGTGGATGTGGCCCGGCTGTTGTCGGTGCAGGCAGGCTTTGACGCGCGCGCGCCATTGTCGCTGAGCCAGGGCCGATATGATTTTGCTGCGGGCTTGCAGCGTGATTTCCGTGGTGTGCGGCTCGGCTGGCTGGGCGACTACGAGGGCTACCTGGCGATGGACGCCGGGGTGCTGAACCTGTGCGAAGCGGCACTGGCGGACTTCACTGCACTGGGGTGCCGGGTCGAAGCCTGCCAGCCGGCGTTCGACCTGGCGCAATTGTGGCAATGCTGGCTGACCCATCGCCACTTCCTGGTGCACGGCAACCTGGCGGCGGCCTATGCCGACCCGGCCACGCGCGCCCTGCTCAAGCCCGAGGCGCAGTGGGAAGTGGAGGGCGGTCTGCAGCTGAGCGCGGCGGCGCTGTACCAGGCTTCGCTGGACCGCAGCGCCTGGTACCGCGCGCTGGCCAAGCTGTTCGAGCGTTACGATTTCCTGCTGTTGCCAACCGCCCAGGTGTTCCCTTTCGATGCACGGCAGCCGTGGCCGACGCTGGTCGGGGGGCGGGCGATGGACACCTATCACCGCTGGATGGAAGTGGTGATCGGGCCAACCCTGGCCGGTTTGCCGAGCATCAGCGTGCCGGTCGGTTTCAATGCCGCCGGGCTGCCCATGGGCCTGCAGATCATCGGCCCGGCCCAGGCCGACCATGCGCTGCTGCAGCTGGCCTACGCCCACGAACAGCTCACCCGCTGGGTCGAGCGGTGCCCACCCCAGCGCCTGCAAATGCCATGAAACCGCCGCGCAGGCGCGGATCTTGCTGGCTATCCTGAGCATCCAGCTACAGGGAGGTCATTCTTATGCGGATCACGGCAGACACCGGCGGTGTACGTTCGGTGGAAAGGGCGCTGGCCATCGTCGACCTGCTGGGCGAACACCAGGCACTGGGCCTGGAAGAGCTGCATTACCTGACGGCACTGCCCAAGGCCACGGTATCGCGCATGCTGGCCACCCTGCAGGAGCAGGGCTGGGTCTACCGTGGCCTCAGCGACCGGCGTTACCGCCTGAGCGCCCGGCGCCTGTTCGGCGACCGCCAGTTGCGCTTCAAGCGGCGCCTGGTGGAAAGCGCCGCGCCCCTGCTGCTGGAGCTGAGCGAGCGCACCGGGCTGGTCGCCGACCTGTCGTGCTTCGACGGTGAGCGCCTGGAAGTGATGGAGAGTGCTGTTCCCCAGGTACTGCGCAAGCGCTACCCGCACACCTGCCAGATCGTCGGCCACCATGCCAGCCTGTTTCACTCGGCGATGGGCCGGGCATGCCTGGGCGAGTTGGCAGAGGCTGAAGTGCAGCGCCTGGCGGCCCACGAGCAGCTCGGCGACGAGGCGCTGCTGCGGGATATCGAGGAAGAGGCGAACAAAGGGTTTGGCCAACGAACCGAAGGGCACTGGGAATACCCGGTGCGCTTGCCGTTCCTGATCCGCGCGATTGCCTTGCCGGTGCATGCCGAAGGGCGCCTGGCCGGCAGCATTGCCTTGCACTGGCCATTGGACCAGGCGCCGGTGGAGCGGGTGTCGAGCCTGCATCTGAGCAGCCTGGCGACAACCGTGGGCGAAGTGCAGCGGGCCTTGGCGGTTTGAAGCCAGGTCAACGCTCCAGGCTGTACATCCGGCACTCCGCCAACAGTGCCAGCAGGTTCGGCTCGCGCTCGCGCGCCTTCAGAAACACCACACCGATATGCTGCTGCACGCGATACCGCGGTTTCAGGGCGATCAACCTGACCCGGTTTTCGTACACCGCGGCAATGCGCCCGGGCAGCAGGGCAAAGCCCACGCCCGAGCTGACCATGCTCAGCAGGGTGAAGATGTCGTTCACCTGCATGGCCACCTTGGGCTCGAAGCCGGCCTGCTGGAACACCCGTGCGCCATCGCGGTGGGTGGCGAAGCCTTGGGTCAGGGTGATGAAGGTGGAGTCGGCCAGGTCGGCCAGGTCCACCTCGGCCTGCCCGGCGAAAGGCGAGTCGGTGGGGACGGCGAGGAAGATGTCGTCGGAGAACAGCGGCAACTGCGCGCAGGCCGGGTCGCTGACGCTTTCGTCGAGCGAAACGAGAATCGCCTCCAGCTCATGGTTCTTCAGGCGTTGCAGCAGGTCGACGTTGGAGCCCAGGGTCAGGTCGATATTGAGTTCGCTGCGGCGCAGCTTCAGGCCCATGACCAGCTTGGGCACGGTTTTCACTGTCAGCGAGTAGAGCGCCCCCAGGCGGAAGCGCTCGGCATAGAAACCGGCAGCCTCACGCGTCTGGCGCACCATCTGCTCGGCGTCCTGGATCAGCTGGCGGGCTTTCTTTTCCAGTACATAGGCGCTTTCCAGCGGGATCAACTGGCGGCCTTCGTGCTTGAACAGCGGGCAGCGCAGCGCGCTTTCCAGCGAATGGATGGCGCGGTGCACGCTGACGGCGCTGGTCGCCAGCTCGGCCGCGGCGCGGCCAAGGTTGCCGGTGCGCATGAAGGCGAGGAAGGTTTCCAGCTTCTTGAGGGTCAGTTCTTCGTCGATGAGCATGAGTGGCCGCGTCGGGTCATTGCCTGGCCTTGATCAACGCCCACAACGCCGGGTCGTTGAAATCGTCAATCACCAACCCGGCCCCCGCGGCCAGCAAGCGCTCTGGCGTCTGGGTCGTGGCCACGCCCACGGTGAAGATCCCTGCGCCACTCGCCGCCGCCACCCCTGGCAGCGAGTCCTCGAAGGCCAGGGCCTGCCCGGCCTCGGCCCCCAAGCGCTGCAGCCCGGTCAGGTAGGGCAGCGGGTCGGGCTTGGGCCGTGCCAGTTCCTCGGCCACCAGCACGTGCTCGAAGTGCCGGCCCAGGCCCATGGCGGCCAGCATGTGTTCGGCATTGAGCCGCGGTGCGTTGGTCACCACGCACAGCCCCAGCGCATGCGCGCGGGCATGTTCCAGCAGGCGCAGCAGGCCGGGCATCGGCTCCAGGCTGGGCGACAGGTCGCGGAACAGCGCCTCCTTGCGCTCGGCCAGTGCCCGGCATTGCCCGGCACTGGCACCGACAAACAGCTCGGCGAACAGCTCGCCATTGGCGCGGCCGCTGACCTGGGCCTCGAACTGTGCCTGGCTCAGTTCGCGGCCGTCATGCTCGTGCAGCAGCTGGCGAAACGCCTGCAGGTGCAGGGTGTCGGTGTCGGTGAGGGTTCCGTCGAGGTCGAACAGCAGGGCAGTCAGCATTGGGTATCCAGATAAAAAACCACGCGCCTGGGCATGATAGCGAAAGCTGACGACGAAGGGGGCTGTTCAGCGTGCCCCGAAAAGAGTACAAATGTGCTCCATGGATACTCTGACCCCCAAACGCCGCGCGATCTTCGACTTCATCCGCGAGCGCATCACCGACCACGGCCAGCCACCGAGCCTGGCCGATATCGCCACGCGCTTCGGCTTTGCCTCGCGCAGCGTCGCCCGCAAGCACATCACCGCCCTGTGCCAGGCCGGCTACCTCGAGGTCACGCCGAACCAGGCGCGCGGCATCCGCCTGGCCGAACCGCTGCGCCGGCCGGAAATCCTTGCAGTACCGGTGCTGGGCCAGGTGGCGGCAGGCGCCCCCATCGGCCCGGACCTCGACATCCACGAGCAGTTGTTGCTCGACCCCAGCCTGTTCCGCCGTACCCCCGACTACCTGCTGAAGGTGCGTGGCGACTCGATGATCGACGACGGCATCTTCGACGGCGACCTGGTCGGCATCCTGCAGCAGGCCGACGCCCGCGACGGGCAGATCGTGGTCGCGCGCCTGGACGGTGAAGTGACCATCAAGCGCCTGCAGCGCCAGGGCCGCGGTTACCGGCTGTTGCCGCGCAACCCGGCTTATGCGCCCATCGATGTGCGGCCTGAACAGGAGTTCTTCATCGAAGGCGTATTCTGCGGCTTGCTGAGGCGTGACTGATGGGCGCGGTGGTCGACCTCGACCGGCTGCTCGACCAGCGCCGGGTATGGCGTGGCCGGCAGGCCCAGGCGCGGCCGCAGGGGTTGCAGCCCACCGGCCATGCCGCCCTCGACAAACGCCTGCCGGAAGGTGGTTGGCCGGCAGCGGCCCTCAGCGAACTGTTGCTGGCCAGCCCCGGCTGTGGCGAATTGCAATTGCTGTGGCCAACGCTGGCGCGCCTGACTGCTGACGCTGGCCGGGTGGTGCTGGTGGCTCCGCCCTTCATTCCTTACGCCCCGGCCTGGCAGGCTGCCGGGGTGGACCTGCGCTGGCTGGTGCAGGTGGACGCCGAACCTGCCGATGCCCTGTGGGCGGCCGAACAGTGCCTGCGCTCCGGCAGTTGTGCGGCGGTGCTGTGCTGGCCGGAACGTGCCGATGACCGCGCCCTGCGGCGCTTGCAGGTGGCCGCCGAAACCGGCCAGGCACTGGCCTTTGCCTGCCGGCCGCAACAGGCCGCGCACAACCCTTCACCCGCCGCGCTGCGCATCGCCGTCGACACCCGCCCGGCGCAGTGGCGTGTGCTGAAAAGCCGGGGCGGCATGCCACCGGCGCTGCCCATCGCCTGCCCGGGGCGGGGCTGATGCACCATGCTCTGGGCCTGCATCCTGTTTCCGCAGCTGGCGCTGGACACGGTCCTGCGAGAGCGTGACGACCCCGACACCCCCTTGGTGCTGCTTGGCGGCCCGGCCCAACGCCGGGTGCTGCAGGCGGTCAACCCGGCTGCGGCCGCACTCGGCTTGCGTGCCGGGCAAACCCTGACCGCCGCACGCGCCCTGGCCGAGGGTTTCAGTTGTGTCGAAGCCGACCCCAGGCGCATCGACCAGGTGCAGCAGTTGCTGGCGGCCTGGGCCTACCGCTTCAGTGCCCAGGTCAGCCTGCACTACCCACGCGCGCTGTTGCTGGAGGTGGGCTCCAGCTTGCAGCTGTTCGGCCCCTGGCCGGCGTTCGAGGCGCGCCTGCGTCAGGAACTGGCGGAGCTGGGGCTGCGCCAACGCATCGTCCTGGCCAGCAACCCAGTGGCGGCGCGTATGCTCGCCAACGGCCACGACGGCCTGGCCGTCGGCGATGCCGATGCCACCCGGGCGGCGCTGCTGGGCATGCCGATCGAGCGCATCGGCCTGCCGGCGCCGGCTGCCGAGGCCTTTGCGCGCATGGGCCTGCGGCAGTTGGGCCAGGTCCTGGCCTTGCCCCGCGATACCTTGGCCAGGCGCTTTGCGGCCCAGGTGCAGCTGCACCTTGACCAGTTGCTTGGCCTGCGCAATCTGGGCCTGGCCTTCTACCAGCCACCCGACCGTTTCGAAACCCGGCTGGAGCTGAACTTCGACGTCGAATCACACCAGGCCCTGCTGTTCCCGTTGCGGCGCATGCTCAACGACCTGGCCGCCTTCCTCGCCGGGCGTGACTGCGGCGTGCAGCGGTTCTGCCTGCACCTGGAGCACGCCGACGGGCCGGACACCTTGCTCAAGGTGGGCCTGCTGGCCGCCGAACGCGATGCCGCGATGCTGTTCGAGCTGGCACGCGGGCGCCTGGAACCGCTGCGCATTGCCGCGCCGGTGCGCAACCTGCGCCTGGTGGCGGAGGACCTGCCACCGTTCGTGCCGCAGCACCAGGCGTTGTTCGACCCCCGGGCGCAACAGGCGCAACCCTGGGAGCAACTGCGTGAACGGCTGCGCGCGCGCCTCGGCGATGACGCGGTCAAGCGCCTGAGCGTGGCCGCCGACCACCGCCCCGAATGCGCCTGGCAGCAGGTAGAGCAGGGCGGCCCGGGCAGCTTGCCGGTGGCCCCTGGCAGCCGCCCGGGCTGGTTGCTGGCGGCGCCGATGAGGCTGGAGGAAACCGGCTACCGCGTGCAGGGCCATGCCGAGCGTATCGAGTCGGGCTGGTGGGATGGCGGCGACGTGCGCCGTGACTACTACCGCATCGAAACCCGCGATGGCCTGCGTGGCTGGGCCTACCGCGACCTGAGCCAGGCTGGCCCGTTGTGGCTGCAAGGCTGGTTCGCATGAACGCCCCGGGTTATGCCGAGCTGCATTGCCTGTCCAACTTCAGCTTCCAGCGCGGCGCGTCGAGTGCCGACGAGCTGTTCCGCCGTGCGCGCGAGCAGGGCTACCAGGCCCTGGCGATCACCGATGAATGCACCCTGGCCGGCATCGTCCGGGCCTGGCAGGCGGCAAAGGAACACCAGTTGCAGTTGATCGTGGGCAGTGAAGTCCAGCTGCAGGACGGCCCCAGGCTGGTGCTGCTGGTGCAGGACCTGGCGGGCTATCAGAACCTCTGCGCGCTGATCACCCGGGCCCGGCGGCGCGCGCAGAAGGGCGAATACCAGCTGTTTCGCGATGACCTGCAGCAGCACCACCAGGGCCTGCTGGCCCTATGGGTGGCCGACGACGGCACCGATACCGCCGCGGGGCAGTGGCTGTACAGCGTGTTCGCTGAGCGCCTGTGGCTGGCCGTGCACCTGCACCGCGGCAGTGACGATGCCCTGCACCTCGAACGCATGCGCAGCCTGGCAGCCAGGGTCGGGATCCGTGCCGTGGCCTGCGGCGACGTGCACATGCACGTGCGCGGCCGCCGCGCCTTGCAGGATTGCATGACCGCCATCCGCCAGCACTGCCAGGTGGCCGAGGCCGGGCGCTTTCTGTTTGCCAATGGCGAGCGGCACCTGCGCAGCCAGGCGCAACTGGGCGAACTCTATCCCGCCGACCTGCTGGCCGAGACCTTGGCCATCGCTGCACGCTGCCGCTTCGAGCTGAGCGAGTTGAAGTACCAGTACCCACGCGAACTGGTGCCCGAGGGGCATACCCCGGCGAGTTGGCTGCGGGCGCTGTGCGAGCAGGGGTTGCCGTCGCGCTGGCCGGCCGGGGCGAGTGGCAAGGTGCGGGAAGTGCTGGGCAAGGAATTGGCGCTGATCGAGGAGCTGGGCTACGAGAGCTATTTCCTGACCGTGCACGACATCGTCGCCTTCGCCCGCAGCCAGGGCATTCTCTGCCAGGGCCGGGGGTCGGCTGCCAACTCGGTGGTGTGTTTCGTTCTCGGCATCACCGAACTCGACCCCCTGCAACACCGCCTGCTGTTCGAGCGTTTCCTCTCGCGCGAGCGCAACGAGCCGCCGGATATCGACGTGGACTTTGAGCATGACCGCCGCGAAGAAGTGATCCAGTATGTGTTCCGCCGCTATGGCCGGCACCGGGCGGCACTCACCGCGGTGGTCAACACCTACCATGCCGCCGGTGCGGTGCGGGATGTGGCGCGGGTGCTCGGGTTGCCCGCCGACCAGGTGGATGCCCTGGCCAAGTGCTGTGGCCGCTGGAGCGATCGCATACCCGATGACCAGCGCCTGGCCGAGGCCGGTTTCGAGGCGGGCAGTCCTTCGCTGCGGCGGGTGCTGGTGCTGGCCGGTGAGCTGATCGGCTTCCCCCGGCACCTGTCGCAGCACCCGGGCGGTTTCGTCATTTCGCAGCAACCCCTGGACGAACTGGTGCCGGTGGAAAATGCCGCGATGCCGGAGCGTACGGTGATCCAGTGGGACAAGGACGACCTGGACATGGTCGGCCTGCTCAAGGTCGACGTGCTGGCACTGGGCATGCTCAGCGCCCTGCGCCGTTGCTTCGACCTGTTGCAACGCCACCGTGGCCGGCACTTGACCCTGGCGACCATTCCCGGCGAAGACCCGGCCACCTACGCGATGATCAGCCGCGCCGAGACCATGGGCGTGTTCCAGATCGAGTCGCGCGCGCAGATGGCCATGCTGCCTCGGCTGCGCCCGGTAACCTTCTATGACCTGGTCATCGAGGTGGCGATTGTGCGCCCCGGGCCGATCCAGGGGGACATGGTCCACCCTTACCTGCGCCGGCGCCTGAAGCAGGAGCCGGTGACCTACCCCTCGCCGCAGCTCAAGGCCGTGTTCGAGCGCACCCTGGGGGTGCCGTTGTTCCAGGAGCAGGTGATGGAGCTGGCCATGGTCGCCGCCGACTACAGCCCCGGCGAGGCCGACCAGTTGCGCCGCAGCATGGCCGCGTGGAAGCGCCATGGCGGCCTGGAGCCGCACCGCGAGCGGCTGGTGCAGGGCATGTTGCGCAATGGCTACGAGTTGGCGTTTGCCGAGCGCATCTTCGAGCAGATCAAGGGCTTTGGCAGTTATGGCTTCCCGGAGTCACACGCGGCCAGCTTTGCCTTGCTGTGTTATGCCAGCAGCTGGCTCAAGTGCCATGAACCGGCGATCTTCACCTGTGCGCTGGTCAACAGCTGGCCCATGGGTTTCTACAGCCCCGACCAGTTGCTGCAAGAGGCCCGGCGCCAGGGCATCGAGGTCAGGCCGGTGGATGTCTGCCACAGTGATTGGGACTGCACGCTTGAGCCTGACGCGGGCGAGGCCCTGGCCATCCGCATGGGGTTGCGCCTGGTACGTGGTTTTGCCGAGGCCGATGCCAGGCGCCTGGTGCAGGCGAGGGCACAGCGGGCATGGCGCGATGTCGAGGACGTGTGCTTGCGCGCCGGGCTCGACGCGCGTGCCCGCGCCCAGCTGGCCGATGCCGGCGCGCTGCGCGCCTTGGCCCGCGATCGCCATCAGGCGCGCTGGCAGGTGGCGGCGGTGCAGCCGCAGCTGCCCTTGTTCGCCGACGTTGACACTGTGCCGGAAGGCGACGTCGAACTGCCTGTCCCCAGCGTGGCAGAGAACCTGATGGCCGATTACCAGACCTTGGGCACCACGCTTGGGCCGCATCCGTTGGCCTTGTTGCGCTCACGTCTGAGGGCGCTGGGCTGCCGCAGTTCGCATGAACTGCAAGGTGTCGAGCATGGCGACAACATTGCCGTGGCCGGGCTGGTGGTGGGCCGCCAGCGGCCACAGACGGCCAGCGGCGTAACCTTCGTCACCCTGGAGGACGAGCACGGCATGCTCAATGTCGTGGTGTGGCGCGACCTGGCCGAGCGGCAGCGGCGGGCGCTGGTGGGGTCGCAGTTGCTCAAGGTCAGCGGGCGGCTGGAGCAGGCCGACGGGGTGTGCCACTTGATTGCGCGGCGGCTGGAAGATGTCAGCCAGTTGCTGCAGGGGCTGGATGTGCGCAGCCGCGATTTCCATTAAAGCGATCCGGGTACCCTGCAGGAGCGGTTTTATCCGCGAAACCGGCGACGCGGTGGCTGGCACCGGCTGCGCCGGTGATCGCGGCTGAAGCCGCTCCTGTAGGTGCGCCGTCAATTCAAAGCCGTGGGCAGGCGCGCGACCCGTGCATGTACCTAGACCATCGCCAGCCGTTGCTTGCGCGTCGGCGGCGGGAACGCGCGGTCTATCGCCCGCAGGTCCTCACTGGTCAAGGTCAGCGAAGCCGCCGCTGCATTCAGCCGCACATGCTCGGCTGCTACCGCCTTGGGAATGGCGATCACCCCGTCATTGCGGGTCACCCAGGCCAGGCTGACCTGGGCTGCCGTGGCACCGTGCCGTTCGCCGACCTGCGCCAGCACCGGGTGCTGCAACAGGCGCCCGGCCTGGGCCAGCGGGCAGTAGGCCATGGTCGGCAGGGCGCGCTGTTCGCACCACGGCAACAGGTCGAACTCGATGCCGCGCTGGGCCGGGTTGTACAACACCTGGTTGGTCGCGCAATCGGGGTTGTGCAATTCGCGCAGGTCGTCGACATCAAAGTTGGACACGCCCCAGCGCCTGATCTTGCCTTGCTCGCGCAAGCGCTCGAAGGCTTCGACGGTTTCTTCCAGCGGGTGCTGGCCGCGCCAGTGCAGCAGGTACAGATCGATGCAGTCGGTGCCCAGGCGCGCGAGGCTGCGTTCGCAGGCGGCTGCCATGCCGCGCCGGCTGGCATTGTGCGGGTAGACCTTGCTGACCAAAAACACCTGGTCACGGCGCCCGGCAATGGCCTGGCCAACGACGGTTTCCGCGCCGCCCTCGGCATACATCTCGGCGGTATCGATCAGGCTCAGGCCAAGCTCGATGCCTTGTTGCAGGGCCGCCACCTCGGCTGCCCGGCGGCCTGGATCTTCACCCATGTACCAGGTGCCCTGGCCGATGGCCGGAACGCTCGAACCTGCCAGTGTCACGTAACGCATGTCACCTCCGGAATGCGGGTATTGGAAAGCAGCACCTCGAGCAGCGCCTGCGCCGCCGTGGAAAGTCTGTGCTCGCTGAGGGCAATCACGCCAATGCGGCGTTCGACCGTCGGCTCGACCAGCGCCACGCAGCGGGCGCCAAGCTCCTGCATCTGGTTGATGCACAGCGCCGGCACGGCACTCACCCCCAGGCCACTGGCAACCATGCGGCCGATCGTCGAAAGCTGGTGGCTCTCGAACGCCACCGCCAGCTTGCCGTGCCGTGCAGCCACGTTCTGCTCCATCAGCAGGCGCACCGCCGATGGGCGCTGCAGGGCCACGAAGTCTTCGGCCAGCAGTTGCGCCCAGCTGACCTGGGGCAATCGCGCCAGGGGCGAGTCGGCAGGCACCACGGCGACGAAACGGTCCATGTACAGCGGGTGGAAGTCCAGGCCATCGATGTTGTCCGGTTCGAAGCCGATGCCCAGTTCGACGCGGCGATGACGCACCAGTTCCAGTACCTGTTCGTTGATCACATCGTGCACGGTGACGTTGACCTTCGGGTAGCGCTGGCGAAATACCTTGAGCGAATGCGGCAGCAGGTTGCCAGCGAAGGCCGGCATGGCCGCCACCGACACCCGGCCCAGTTGCAGGGTGAAGCGCTGGCGCAGCATTTCTTCGGTGTCGTCCCAGTCGGCCAGCAGGCGCCGGGCCAGCGGCAGCAGCACCTCACCTTCGGCGGTCAGGCTGACGCTGCGGGTGGTACGGCTGAGCAGGGCGCCCCCGAGGTTTTCTTCCAGGGCCTTGATGGTCAGGCTCAGGGCCGGTTGCGAGACATGCAGGTGCTCACCGGCTTGGGCGAAGCTCTGGTACTTGGCCACGGTGACAAAGGCACGCAGTTGCTTGACGTTCATGACTGGCCTGCTGGTTGTTTTGCAAAAATTATCAATCGATGATGAAAACAAAATTAACAAATCAGTCGCTTGCGGTGAAGATGTCCCCACACGCTCACCGACAGCCTCGTCGGTTCAACAACTACAAAAGGCGGATCAGCATGGCCGGACTGGACAAGCGCGTTGCAACCTATGAGCAGGCCCTCGAAGGCCTGACCGACAACATGACGGTACTGGCAGGCGGTTTTGGCCTGTGCGGCATCCCGGAAAACCTCATCAGCGAAATCAAGCGGCGTGGCGTCAAGGGCCTGACCGTGGTCTCCAACAACTGCGGCGTCGATGGTTTCGGCCTTGGCGTGCTGCTGGAAGACCGGCAGATCCGCAAGATGATTGCCTCGTACGTGGGCGAGAACGCCGAATTCGAACGCCAGCTGCTCAGCGGCGAGCTGGAAGTGGAACTGACCCCGCAAGGCACCCTCGCCGAGAAGATGCGTGCTGGCGGCGCCGGCATCCCGGCCTTCTACACCGCCACCGGCTACGGCACCCCGGTAGCCGAAGGCAAGGAAGTGCGCGAGTTCAACGGCCGCAAGTACATCCTTGAACAGTCCATCACCGGTGATTTCGCCATCGTCAAGGGCTGGAAGGCCGACCACTACGGCAACGTGGTGTACCGCAACACCGCGCAGAACTTCAACCCGCTGGCAGCCACCGCCGGCAAGATCACCGTGGTCGAAGTGGAAGAGATCGTCGAACCCGGCGTGCTGCTGCCCAGCGAAATCCATACCCCGGGCATCTACGTCGACCGCGTCATCGTCGGCACCTTCGAGAAGCGTATCGAAAAGCGCACCGTCAAGGCCTGAGCGCCATCCAGCAGAACAACAAAGAGACCCTGACCATGGCACTGACCCGCGAACAGATGGCGCAACGCGTCGCCCGTGAATTGAAAGACGGCTACTACGTCAACCTCGGTATCGGCATTCCGACCCTGGTGGCCAACTATGTGCCCGCCGACATGGATGTCATGCTGCAATCGGAAAACGGCCTGCTCGGCATGGGCGAGTTTCCTACTGAAAGCACCCTGGATGCCGACATGATCAACGCCGGCAAGCAGACCGTCACCGCCCGTCGTGGCGCCTCGATCTTCGACTCGGCGCAATCCTTCGCCATGATCCGTGGCGGCCACGTCGACCTCACCGTGCTCGGTGCCTTCGAGGTGGACGTGCACGGCAACATCGCCTCGTGGATGATTCCGGGCAAGCTGGTGAAGGGCATGGGCGGCGCCATGGACCTGGTAGCCGGTGCCGAGAACATCATCGTCACCATGACCCACGCCTCCAAGGACGGCGAGTCCAAGCTGCTGCCGCAGTGCAGCTTGCCGCTGACCGGTGCCGGCTGCATCCGCAAGGTGCTGACCGACCTGGCCTACCTGGAAATCGAAGACGGCGCCTTCATCCTGCGCGAAACCGCGCCGGGGGTGAGTGTTGAAGAAATCATCGAGAAGACCGCCGGCAAGCTGATCGTGCCGGATGACGTGAAGGAAATGACCTTCTAGGCATTGCCGCACAGCGCCCCTGTAGCAGCGGCCTTGTGCCGCGAACGGGCCGCGAAGCAGCCCCCGATTTTGGCATCGACGCCGGGATCGGGGGGCAGCTTCGCGGCTCTTTCGCGGCACAAGGCTGCTGCTGCGGGGGTTTTGCGTTTGCTGATATCCGATAAAACCAACAAGAGGAATTCAACCGTGGCCGCTGAAATCCAAGACAGCCGCTCCGCCCGCTTTGCCTTGCGCTGCTCCAACTGGGCCGAACGCTGGTTCCCTGACTCCTGGGTGTTTGCTGCCCTGGCAGTGCTGCTGGTGTGCATCGGTGCGCTGGCCATGGGCGCCAGGCCGACCGATACCGCCAAAGCCTTCGGTGATGGCTTCTGGAGCCTGATCCCGTTCACCATGCAAATGGCCTTCGTGGTCATCGGCGGCTACGTGGTGGCCAGCTCGCCGCCCGCCGCACGGCTGATCGACCGCCTGGCGCGCATTCCCGGCAATGGCCGCTCGGCGGTGTGCTGGGTGGCGCTGATCTCGATGCTGGCCTCGCTGCTCAACTGGGGCCTGTCGCTGGTGTTCGGTGGCCTGCTGGTGCGCGCCCTGGCCCGGCGTAGCGAACTGCAGATGGACTACCGCGCCGCCGGTGCGGCCGCCTACCTGGGCCTGGGCGCCGTCTGGGCACTGGGCCTGTCGTCTTCGGCGGCGCAACTGCAGGCCAACCCGGCCAGCCTGCCACCCTCGATCCTGTCGATTACCGGGGTGATCCCGTTCACCGAAACCATCTTTCTCTGGCAGTCCGGGGTGATGCTGGCCGCGCTGGTGGTGGTTTCGCTGGTCATCGCCTATGCCACCGCGCCAGGGCCGAACAGCGCGCGCAGCGCCCAGGACTGCGGCGTCGACCCCAGCTTCAGCGCGCCACCGGCACCCCAGCGTACCCGTCCGGGCGAGTGGCTGGAGCACAGCCCGATCCTGATCCTGCTGCTGGTGGCCTTGGCTGCTGGCTGGCTGTACCAGGAGTTCGCCAGCAAACCGGCAATTACCGCCATCTCCGGGCTGAACACCTACAACCTGCTGTTCATCATGCTCGGTGCCTTGCTGCACTGGCGCCCGCGCAGCTTCCTCGATGCGGTGGCGCGTGCGGTCCCGACCACCACCGGGGTGTTGATCCAGTTCCCGCTGTATGGCTCGATCGCCGCCATCCTCACCCAGGTGAAGGGCGTCGATGAACAGACCCTGGCCCACCACATTTCCGTGTTCTTCACCCAGGTAGCCACGCATGATACCTATGCCGTGCTGATGGGGGTGTATTCGGCAGTGCTGGGCTTCTTCATCCCCTCGGGGGGTGGCAAGTGGATCATCGAGGCACCTTACGTGATGCTGGTGGCCAACGACCTGCAGTACCACCTCGGCTGGGCGGTGCAGATCTACAACGCCGCCGAGGCCCTGCCGAACCTGATCAACCCGTTCTACATGCTGCCCCTGCTGGGTGTGCTGGGGCTCAAGGCACGTGACCTGATCGGTTTCTCGTTCGTGCAGTTGCTGGTGCATGTGCCGTTGGTGCTGGTGCTGCTGTGGGCGCTGGGTACCACACTGCAATATGTGCCGCCGGTCATGCCATGACGTTCGCCACGAAATGTGGGGCTGCGTAGCAGCCCCAGCATTTCCCCGGCAGTCCACGTATCATTGCCAGGCCGCCTTCGCCTGGGAAACCCGCGTCACATGTCTATCCGATTGAAACTGCTGCGCAAGAAACTGGGGATGACCCTGGAAATGCTGGCCGAAAAGACCGCCATGACCAAGAGTTACCTGTCCAAGGTCGAGCGCGGCCTGAACACACCGTCCATCGCCGCCGCGCTGAAACTGGCGCGGGCGCTGAACGTCAATGTCGAAGAGCTGTTCGCCGACGAACAGGCCGGCCCGGGCCGCTACAGCCTGGTGCGGCATGCCGAGCGTCAGGCCCTGGTGGGTGACGGGGCCGGGCCGGGGTACGCGGCCCTGACCAGCCAGGTGGGGCAACGCAGCCTGTTGCCGTTCCTGATCCAGCCTCCGCTGGAGTTCAGCGACCCCACCTTCAAGGAACACCTGGGCGAGGAGTTCCTGTTTGTCCACAGCGGCCAGGTAGAAGTGGATTTCATGAACGAGCGGGTCCTGCTGGAGCAAGGCGATGCCCTGCATTTCAACGCCCAGACCCCGCACCGGTTACGCTCGGTGGGGCCGCTGCCAGCGCAATTGCTGGTGGTTGTACACCACGCAGACGAATGAAACGGCGGGGCCTTGCGTCCCGTCTTCGGCTTTTCTCACCGATGAAACGTTGGCGCCAGCCAGCGCCTGCGCTCATGCACAGTTTGTCTGTCGGTATTTTGACGAGTCGGCCAGCCGCTCATTGAATTTTATTATTGTGTCGGATCATTGACGCAGTGGGTTTGTGCTCATAAGCTCAATTCAACAGCGAAACAACTCCCGCAACACCACGCCAATAACTAATTGATATTCCTCTTTAAAGGAGGGGCGTATGCGCACGGCTCTGATAATAAAGGCGATGTTCTTGCTGGCGTTGTTAAGTGGCGCGGCACGCGCTGCGGATTCGTATATCAACCAGAACAGTATCATGCCTGTTTCAACCGCAGGTTGGTTGTTTGCCTTTGCTGTCGTGGGTTTTGTGGCGGTCGCCAACAGAAGGAAAATCTGAGCCTGCCGCGGGCTTGCTTGTCAATTTGCCAAGCGTTGCTATATTGCCATTAGCCCCTGAAGGTCCACGGTTGCAGGCCATGCAACTCAGGCTGCACAGCGTCAAGGCAAGGGCGTCCAGGAAGGTGAGGCCGTCGCGGCAGGGTAGGCCGCAAAGCGGAGCGAGAGTTGGCGGGCTGTTCTCATTCAGTGCTCTTCGTCGGGCCTTTTGGCCGGAGGGACCCTCATGGTGCGTTCAATGTTTGCCGTGCTGTGCCTGTTGACGGTGTGGTCTGGTGCCGGCAATGCCGAGCCGAACGGTACCTACCTGCTCAGCCCCGGCGATGTGGTGATGGTTTCGGTGTGGCAGGAAGACAGCCTGCGTCAGGAAGCCACCGTATTGCCCGATGGCAGTATCACGTTCCCGCTGGCCGGGCGCATCGAAGTTGCCGGGCTGGATGTAACGGCAGTTGAAAAACAAGTGGCCGCCAAACTCGAAAAATTCCTCCCCGACCCGAACGTCAGCGTTGTCGTCAAGAGCATCGCCGGCAACCTGGTCTATGTACAAGGCAAAGTCATCAAGCCCGGGCCGGTACAAATGGCCGGCCCTACTGCAGTGCTGCAGGCCCTGAGCATGTCGGGGGGCCTCGACAAGTTTGCCGATGAAAGCGAAATCAAGGTGGTGCGTGGTACCGGCACTTCCCAAAAAATCCTGCCTGTGCGATATAAAGACCTGGTGTCTGGCAGGGATATGTCCACCAACATCCAACTTCAGGCTGGCGATACGCTGGTCGTTCCTTGATCTTGCCTTTAATAAGAACATTTGATGCCTTTTTTTAGAACAACTCGCATTGCAACGGCAATCTTGGTCTTGCCATTTACGGACGCGGTTCTGGCGGCAAATTGGCAATCGACGGTAGTCGTACCGACATCCGTCGAACATGACAGCAACCCGTTGCTGCTGTCGTCGGGAGAAAAGGGCATCACGCGCACGATCATCGCGCCCGATTACACCCTGATCGGCACCTTCGATCGTGACGAACTGCGGTTGGGGCTGGGCATGCATGTGATGCGCTCGTCCGACACGGCCGTGGTGGACAACCGTGAGGACCCTGATGTGAGCCTGGGCTGGCAACGCCAGACCGAACGCGGGCGTTTTGGCCTGCTGGCACGTTACAACGAAAGCTCGACATTGTCGGGAACGGTGCTGGATACCGGCGTGGTCACCACCGATGGCACGCAGAAGCTCTATACCCTGACCGGCAACTGGAGCCAGGCCGTTACCGAGCGCAGCACGTTGAGCAACGAGACTACCTACAACCGTGCCCGTTACGACATCAGTACGCTGACGGGTTACGAGGAACTGGGCAACGTGTTCACCTGGACCTACGCCTGGAGCGAGCGGACCGATGTATACAGCCGCTTCGGTGTCCGCCGTTACGAGCCCGAGCAGGACCAGACGGCGACGGCCTCGAACAGTTACAGCCCGGCGGTCGGGGTGAAGTATCAGCTGTCCGAAAGCCTCAGCGCCGATGCGCACGTGGGCGCCACTCAGGTCTCCGGTAGTGAAGGTGGCGGGCGCGGGGAGGGTGGTGTTGCGCTGCTGTACACCGGTGCGCGCGCGCTTGCCAGCTTCACCGCCGAGCGCAGCACGGTAGCCAGCGCCGAAGGCGGCTTCGCGGAACTGGACCAGGTGCGCGCTGTATGGAGCTATGCGCTCGGTGAGCTGACCCGGGTGGGTGCCGATGCCGCCTGGCAGGACAGCAAAGGGCAGACGCCCAACACCCTGCAGACCTACAGCGTGTGGGCCAGCCGCGAGTTTTCGCCGTACTGGGACCTGCGCCTGTCGCTGATGTACAAGGAACGGCAGCAGGATCACGAAGCCGATGCGAGCGCTACGATCGTGGGTTTGACATTGACGTACAGGTACCCCGACATCTGAACTTCAGGCAGGTGGCCCGATGAAGTCCGATTACGAGCTGTCCCTCAGAGATTACATCGCCATAATCAAGGACCGGGCCCTGTTGTTGGGGGTCAGCATCGTAGTCATCCTGGCGGCGACCGTCGCAGTTGCCGTGATGGTGCCACCCATCTACCAGGCGACCGGTACCATCCTGGTGGAGTCGCAGCAGATTTCACCCGAACTGGTCTCGACCAACAACGCCAGTTTTGCCGATGAACGCATCGAGGTGATTCGCCAGCGGGTGATGACCCGCGAAAACCTGTTGCGCATCATCGGCAAGTACAACCTGTTTGCCGACCAGCGCTTCAGTGAAAGCGACCGGATCGAGCAGATGCGCAGTGCCATCGTGGTCCAGAGCCTCACGACCTATGTGCGCGGGCGCGGTGAAGCGACCGTGGCGTTCAATGTGTCGTTCGAGCACCGCCAGCCGGAAGTGGCCAAGGAAGTCGCCGACGAACTGGTCACGCTGTTCCTCAACGAGAACCTCAAGCAGCGCACCGAGCGCGCCAACGAAACCACCGAGTTCCTGACCCAGGAAGCGAACAAGCTGGGGGCCGAGCTGGCCAGCCTTGAGAACCAGCTGGCGGACTTCAAGCAGGCCCATGCCAATGCCTTGCCCGAGCACCAGACCCTGCGCATGAACATGCTGTCGCGCTCGGAGCTGGAATTCCGCGAGGTCGACCGTGATTACAAGGCCGCCCAGGAAGAACTGCGTTACCTGGAACTGGAACTGTCTGCGGCCAATGCCGGGCTGGCGACCAAGGCGGTCGATGGCCCGCGGGTGGCGGCTGCCGATGAAGCCCAGGACCTGCCAAGCCTGAAGGCCGAGTATGCCCGGCTGCTGAGCCGCTACAAGGAAGCCCACCCCGATGTGGTGGCGGTCAAGCGCAAGATCCAGGCGCTCGAAGCCAGCGGCAATGCCACGGCGGCGGTTTCCACCAGCAGCCTCGACGCTGCCCGGGTGCGGGCCAAGATCAGCGCGGCACAGGTGCGCATCGCTTCACTGGCCGAGCAGAAACGCGAACTGACCAGGAAGATGGAAGGCTACGAGGCCGAGATTCTCGAGGCGCCGCAGGTCGAGCGTGGCCTGGTGACGCTGATGCGTGACCATGACAACGCGCGCAAGAAGTACGAAGAAATCCGTGCCAAGGAAATGGGCGCGAAGATTACCGAAAGCCTCGAGCAGGAAAACAAGGCCGAGCGCTTTGTCCTGCTGGAGCCACCGTTGATGCCGGAGAAGCCGGTCAAGCCCAACCGCAAGAAGATCGCCGCGCTGGGCCTGGTGCTGGCACCGGCAGGCGCTGGGGCGCTGGTGATGGTGCTGGAAATGTTCAACCAGCGCATTCGCGGCGTCGGTGCCCTGGAGAACCTGCTGGGCCGACGGGTGCTGGTGGCGTTGCCGTATATCGACACCAAGGCCGACGTGGCCCGGCGCAGGCGTTGGCGCAACTGGCTGTTGCTGGCGGCGTTGCTGCTGGTAGCTATCCTGATAGTGCTGGTGCACGTGTTCTACATGCCACTGGATGTGCTGCTGTTGAAAGTCATGTCTCGGTTTGCATAAGGAAGCAGTGATGGACAGGACCAAGCCGGCTGTGGGCAACAATCTTCACCCGGTAACCCCGGGTACCCCCCAGGCCTTGTCACCCGCCCCCGGTACGGCGCTGGCGGAAGTGCCGGGCCAGTTCGATTACGTGAACACCAAGGTAGTGCCGCTGCGCGCGGAGCATCTGGAGCGCCACCGCATTGTGGCGTACAACAAGAACTCCAACATGAACGGGCCGATCGACCTGCTGCGCACCCAAGTGCTCAGGACCATGGAAGAAAACGGCTGGCGGACCCTGGCCATCACCTCGCCAACGCCCGAAGCGGGCAAGACCGTGCTGGCCATCAACCTGGCCATGAGCATTGCCCACCACACCACCAGGACCGCATTGCTGGTGGATTTCGACCTGCGTCGGCCCAAGGTCGGCAGTACCCTGGGTTTGCCCATGGAGCAGGCATTGAACGAGTTTCTCAGCGACCAGGCCGAGTTGCAGGACTGCCTGGTCAACCCGACTTTGCCCCGGTTCGTGGTACTGCCAACCCGGGTGCCGGTGCCGATGTCCACCGAAATGCTGTCCTCGCCCAAGGTGGGCAACCTGATCAGCGACCTGCGCAACCGCTATGAGTCGCGCATCTGCATTTTCGATTTGCCACCGTTGCTCAGCTCCGACGATGCAATCACCGTGATACCTAAGTTCGACTGCGTATTGCTGGTGGTGGCCAACGGCATGAACAACAAGAAGGAGATCGAGGATTGCCTGCACCACCTGGCCAGGGTGAACCTGGTCGGCACAGTGCTGAACAAGGCAGACGAGCAACCGCGCACCTATTATTGAGCCTTTTGCCTGCAAGCAGGCATGGCGCATGCGCTAGCGCTAGCGCACCGGCCACGGATACTGCAACTCCCATTGCCACGCATGCCGCACGATCTGTTCCAGTTCGGCAAATTCCGGGCGCCAGCCCAGCATACGCATGGCCTTGCCGGCATCCGCCACCAGCCGCGGCGGGTCGCCCGCACGGCGCGGGGCATCGAGGCTGCGTATCGGCCGGCCGGTCACCGCCCGGGCCGTATCGATTACCTGCTGTACGGAAAAGCCCAGGCCGTTGCCCAGGTTGAACGCGGTGCGCTCGCCGCCTGCCAGCAGGTAGTCCACCGCCAGCGCATGGGCCGCTGCCAGGTCGCTGACATGCACGTAGTCGCGTATGCAGGTGCCATCCGCGGTGTCGTAGTCGCGGCCAAACACGGTGATTGCATCACGCCGGCCCGAAGCGGCCTGCAGCACCAGCGGGATCAGGTGGGTTTCCGGGTCATGCCGCTCGCCCAGTTCACCTTGCGGGTCGGCGCCCGCCGCATTGAAATAGCGCAGGCACACCGACTTCAGGCCATAGGCGCGCTCGAAGTCCTCGAGGATCTGCTCGACCATCCACTTGCTCAGCCCATACGGGTTGATCGGCCCCTTGGCGTGCGCTTCGTCGATCGGTACATATTGCGGGTTGCCATAGACAGCAGCGCTGGAAGAAAACACCAGGTAGCGGATACCGGCATTGACCATGGCCTGCAGCAGCGCAAGGGTTGCCGCGACATTGTTCTGGTAGTACTTGCCGGGCGCGCTGACAGATTCGCCCACCTGGATGAACGAGGCAAAGTGGAACACCGCATCGAACTGGCAAACGGCGAACAGCACGTCCAGCGCGGGTTCGTCGGCGATGTCCAGCCTGGCCCACTGCACGCCGGGGCCGGGCGAGACCAGGTCGGCGACCACCACCTCATGGCCACTGCCGAGCAGGTGCTTGACCATGTGCGAGCCGATGTAGCCTGCGCCACCGACAACCAGAAACTTCATCCATGCCTCCCGGACTCTGCTGTTGTACAGCCGCAGTGAATCATCCCTGGTCGAGACCGGGCGGGCGCTTCAGCTACAGGTCTGCTTGAGGGTAGATGGCCATATGCCCTATTTCAAGAACAGCCAGTTGGACATGTACTGGCCGTCGAACGTGATGCGGTAATGCCCATCCTGGTAGGCCACCGGCAAAGCTTTCAGCTGGGCCGGTGCCTCGCGGGCGAACAGCTTCAGGCCAGCAGGCGCCTTGATGGTCAGGCTGCCGGCAAGCGGCTCGACGTTGAACGGTGTATTGGCATCGGCCTTGGGCACGGCACGGGTGCCCAGCGACACCAGCAATTCGCGCGACTGGCCCAGGGGCTGGCCATCCAGGCTTTGCACCACGACGCTGGCATAGGCTGTCTGTGCCTGCACCTGGATAGCGCCGAGGCTGATCGAGCGGCCACCCAGCCAGCCGGTGGCGGCTTGCGTCAGCGCGCTGTCGATGGTGTAGATGCCTTGTTGCCAGTTGCGTTTGAGCTCACCGGTGTCGCTGACCGCTTCGCTGGCGTCGGCCGCCAGCAAGGTTTGCCCCGGGTCCTGCAGCACTTGTGCATCGGCCGGGATGGCCGCAGGTTGCAGCCAGGGCAGTTCCGGCGTCTGCGGCAGGGCGATCTGCAGTCGGCCCTTTTCCATGGCCGTGCGCAGCAGTGGCGAGTTGCGCGGGGTGATCTCCTGGTTGTACAGCATGGCGGGCGTCGGCGCGAATACGTAGCGGGTAGTGGCCTGGCGCACGTCTGCGCGGCGGTAGAGCAGGGCGGCGGCAGGCAGGGTGGCGAGCATGGCCGGGTCGTTGTAGGCATGCCAGTTATCCGCCGTGCGCCAGCCGGGATTGAAGGCCTGCTGGCTGTAGGCATACTGCAGCATGGCGACCCAGCCCTGGTGGCTGCCAGTAGCGGCCACGTACAGCGGCAGTGAATGGCGGTCGGGCAGCGGGAAGGGTTCGGCGTTCCACTCGCTGACGGTCATCGGTTTGCCGACCACCTGGGCGGCGGCCAGCCAGTCGATCATGCCGTCGCTGCTCAACGGGTTCTTTTCCAGCTGGCCATTGGCGCCGTAGCTGTGGGCATCGATCACATCGCCTGCGCTCAGCGCCGGCAGTGCACTGAGGCCGTTGCCGCCCCAGGTGCTGGTGGTGGCGATCGGCACCTTCACGCCGAGCTTGCGCAGGTGTGCAATCATCCCGGCATCGAAACGCTGCTCCAGGTCATTGAGAAACAGCTTCGACGGGCCGTGCTCCCAGGCACGCCAGACCCGGTCGCCCGGCAGGTCATGCTGGCGGGCGAACGCCTTGGCGGCATCCATGTAGCGTGCGCTGTGGCGGGGTACGTCCTTGTCCGGCAGCAAGGCGTTGCCGTAATGCTGGGTGAGGTCGTTCTCGTTGGTGAGCAGCACTGCGGCAATGGCCGGGTCGTCCTTGTAGGCCAGCCCGGTGTACGGGTTGACGTGGCTCAGGTACTGCTCGGCAAAGCGCTGCATGGCCTGCTGGATGCTGCGGTTGACATAGGCGTAACCCTTCAGGTCGACATGCTCCTGGCCCTTGGCGATCTCCTCGAAGTCGTCAATCTTGTCATTGGCGGTAAGCGCCCGCTGTACATGCATGTCCAGCCAGACATAGATGCCTTCGTCCTTGAGCGCCTTGATCCACACATCGAGCTTGCGCAGCGACTCGGCATCGAGCTGGCGGGTATCGCGCACCAGGGTGCCATCGCCGAACACGTTCGGGCTGACCCACGGCGAGTCATGGTGGTGCAGGCGCACCAGGTTGAAGCCCAGGGCCGACAGGCGCCTGGCCTGTACGCGGATTTCTTCGTCCGGGCTCTTGAACAATGCATAGGCGGACAGGTTGGTGCCCCAGAAGCGCGCCGGGGTGTTGTCGGCGAACATCAGTTGCTCGCCGACAGCCTTGACGAAGCCGCGCTTGCCTGCGGGCTTTTCCGCTGCATTGAGAAAGGACAGGTCTACAGGCGAGGTGCGCCAGTCCAGTTGGTCATCGGGCCAGCTGGCCGGGTCGGCCAGGCCAAAGCGCTCGCTGGGGGTTGGCCCCAGGTCGATGTCGCCGGTAACGTTCAGCACCGCCTTGATCTGCTGCCGGCCGGCGTTGATCGGGTCGCTGTAGAGGAACGCACGCACCTCGGACGGGTTGCCGCGTTCGAAATACAACTGGGCCAGCGGCGGATCGAAGCGCATCTCGATGCGTCGGCCCTGGTCTGGCTTGCCCCATGACCAGCCACGGTTGCCGGGCAGCAGCTGCGGGGCGCCCATGTCCCCGGCAATGTGCGCCGGGTCGAACTGGAACACCAGGCCACCGCCCATCACCCCGGCCTGGCGGCTGTGGGCGTCAAGGTCGAAGACCCAGCTCAGGGTCTGCGCCTGCTGCTTGCGGATATCCGCTGTCAGGTCGAAGTCCAGTGCCTTGTTCTTACCCTGTAGCGTGTAGTGGTAGGGGCCGTTGACCTTGACCGTGGTATCGAAGCCGGTCCAGCTCCAGTTGGCCGCCCAGAAGTCGAACCTGGCTTTCATCACCGGCCCACCGCCTTGGGTGACCGTGGGCAGGCCATTCTGTTCATCGACACTGGCTTGCCATTCCGATGCCCAGCCCGCCCCTGGCAGCAAGGCCAGGCCAGCCATGGCCGAGGCCCGCAGGGTTAGCACGACTGTACGGCGCAGGTGGGGCAGGTTCATAGGCATTACCCGGTTTGAAGATCCGCGTCGGCCAGCGCGGTGACCTGGCTGTGGTCAAGCCGGCGCACCATCTGGACATAGGCCACGCCCAGCCCGGCGATGGTCCAGTACACCACCGGGATGAAGGTGATGCTGCTGACGGTGAAAATGATCACCAGGATGCCGACCAGCGTCGCCAGCAATGCCCGGCCAAGCTGGCGGCGCTCGTCGTCCTTGTCGGGGAAGCTGCGCATGGCCTTGCGGATACCGTGCAGCACGGTAGCGAAGAACGCCACGAACAGGCCGAGCCCGACCAGCCCGACGCGCAACGCCAGGTTGATGTAGGTGTTGACGATGTCGATGATGCCTTCGCCCTGGATCATCGACTGCATTTCCGGGGTGTTGCGGAAATCGAACGAGCCGAACAGCGGGTTGCGCTGGATGACGATCCAGGCGTTGTCCATCAACCGCTCGCGGTAGGTGATGTTCTCCTTGTCCACAGTGCCGATGAACGGCAACAGGTCCAGTACCTTGTCGCCACCCGGCACGGCAGTCAGCAGGGGCAGCGCCAGCATGCCGGCCGCAGCCAGCAGCACCAGGCGCCTGAGCGCACCTCTGCCCAGGGCGATGAACACCACCACGATCACCATGGCGCCGATCCACGGGCCGCGCGACAGCGGCGCGAACAGCCCGGCGGCCAGCAGCAGGGCGCCCATCAGCCGCTGCCAGGGGCGGCGCAGGTAACCCTGAAGGAACAGGAACAGGCCGATGGCCACGCTCATCACGTAACCCAGGACGATGGCCTGCCCGGTGGTGACGCTGGCGCGCAACGAACCGCCCCTGCTCAGGTAGCCGGACATGCTCCACGGCACGCCCATGGCATCGATCAGGGCGCTGTACAGCAGCCAGTGGCGTACGTATTCGGCCACGCCGATCAGGGCCAGCAGGAACGACGCGAGCACGAACGCCAGCAGGGTGTCCTTGAACTCGCTGATCTGACGCAGGCCACGGCTGGCCACGTAATACGGCAGGAGCACGTCGATGAACAGGTACAGCGTCTGGCGCAGGGTGTCGGTCAGGGTGGTTTCACGCAGGTACAGCGCGCTCATCAGCAGCAGCCCGGCCGCCAGCAGCCGGTCGGGCCAGGTGCGGCCGAAGCGCAGGGTGTCACCTTGCCAGCGCAGGGCCAGGGCAGCCGGCAACAGCACGCACACGGTCAGCAAGCGGATGTGGTTGAGGTCGACCAGGTAGTTGACCAGGCCAAACCCCGGCACCTGCAGCGAAGCCGGCGGGATCAGGAACAGCAGCATGTAGAACAGCGCCATGGGGTTGTGCTCGCGGCGCCCGGCGAGGTACAGGATCACCGCGCCCGCGCCCAGGTACAGCCAGAAACTGTGCGAGACGAAGGCCAGCACGGTCAGCAGGAACCACAGGTTGCGCCTGCGCTTGAAGTCGCCCGGCGGGATCAGGTCGGTAGCAGGCCGCCGGGCCAGCAGGAAGACCACGCTGGCCAGGAACAGGATGACGATCAAAGCGCGAAAATGTTCAGGCATCGGCTATGTGCACCTTTCCCTCGGTGGGCAACGGCTAGCATCGTGGCTAATTGAAACTATAGTGACTTTTTAGTCAGTCAGAGATCGCAGTCATGCCGTCGATTGATGTGTCAGCCACCGCGAGCCTGCGCCAGCGGGCCCTCAGGGCCGGGTCGTGGAACCTGGTCTCGCAGGTGGCGTCACAGCTGATGCGCCTCGGCGGCAATCTGCTCATGGCCCGCTTGCTGGTGCCGGAAATGTTCGGGGTGATGGTGATTGCCAACACCGTTTCGGTACTGCTGCATCTGCTGTCCGACGTCGGCCTGCGGCAGAACATCGTCCAGAGCCCGCGTGGCGACGACCCGGATTTTCTCGATACCGCATGGACGGTGCAGATCATTCGTGGCTTCGTGCTGTTTGTCCTGACCTTGCTGCTGGCCGTGGCCGCCTGGTTTGCCCAGCTGACTGACTTGTGGCCGGCTGACGCAACCTATGCCGAACCGGTGTTGCCCTGGGTCCTGGCGGCCACCGGGCTGTCGGCGGTGATCTGGGGGTTCCAGTCCACCAAGATAGATGTGGCGGTACGAACTTTCCAACAGAAGCGCGTGGTGCTGGTCGACCTCGCCTCGCAGGTGGTGGGCCTGGTGGTGATGCTGGTGCTGGGCTACCTGACCCGCTCGGTCTGGGCGCTGGTCATCGCCGGCCTGGTGTCGGCCCTGGCCTGGACCCTGCTTGGCCACACCGTCCTCGAGGGGCCGCACAACCGCCTGCACTGGGAGCGCAGTGCGCTGAACGAACTGATCGTGTTTGGCCGCTGGATCCTGTTGTCGTCGATGGTCGGCGTGCTGGCCATGTACGGTGACCGCATCTGGTTCGGTGCCAGCATGACGACAGCGCAACTGGGCGTCTATTCGATTGCCGTGCTGATCCTGGGGGCGGTGCAGACCGCGCTGATGAAGGTTTTCGGGGCGGTGGCGCTGCCGGCCTTCAGCGAAGCGGCCAGGGCCAATGACAAGGAGCGCCTGAAGGCGCTGTACCACCGCTTCCGCCTGCTGGTCGACCTGCTGGTGCTGTTCGTCTGTGGTGGCTTCCTCACCGCCAGCCCGCTGCTGATCGGCTGGCTGTACGACGACCGCTACCGTGAAGCCGGGCCGATGCTGGCGATTCTTTCGCTGTCGTTCCTCACCTTGCGCTATACCTTGGCACACCAGGTGTGGATTGCCCTGGGCCTGACCAAGTACCAGGCCATCGACAACATCATCCGCCTGGTCTCGCTGTGGGGGTTGTTGCCGTTGTTGCTGGCGCTTGGCGGTGTGGACTGGGCGATCTGGGGCGTGGCGCTGCACACCCTGCCGACGCTGGTGCTGATCGTGTATGTGAATTGCAAGCTGGATATCTTCAGCTTAAAACGTGAACTGATGGTGCTGCCGATGCTGCTGGTCGGGGCGCTTTGCGGGGCGCTGCTGACAGCCTTTTGCAACTGGCTGTGAGGCGGCTTGCCGGGGTGAGACTTGAACGGGCACAGGCTACTGGACCATGGGGAAGTTGACTTATTGTGCTGCGCAGCCGGGGCGCAGGCGCTTTATCCAGAGTTGTGTCTTGCTGGGTGTCGGGGGCGCGCTGTTCGGTGCTACAGCGGCCAGTGGCGGTGAGCGTGTCGACAGCCACGGGTACGTACTGATCAATGGCTGGGTGCTGCCGTCCCGTTACTTCCGGAACGAGCAAGCATGATCAACGATTTCCAGTCGCAGAAGACGCTACGCGACGCCTATGACGTTTGCATCATCGGCGCCGGCCCGGCGGGCATCACCCTGGGCCTGCGCCTGGCGGCCGCCGGCTGGCGGGTGCTGCTTGCCGAAGGTGGCGGGCGTGAATACTCGTCGCTGTCGCAAAACCTGTATGCCTGCAAATCCACCGGCCTGGAGCTGTATGCCCAGGTATCCCGCCTGCGTTACCTGGGCGGCACATCCAACCATTGGGCCGGCCGTTGCCGGCCGTTCACGGCCTCGGATTTCGCCACGCCACCCATCGGCGGCCTGCCGGGCTGGCCCATCCCTTATGCGGAAATTGCCGCCTACCTGCCAGCCGCCATGGAGATCGTCGACTTGCCGCCTGGCTCGGATTTCGAGGCAATCAACAGCGGGCTGGTCGGTGACGAATTCGAACCAGACCGCTTTCTGCTCAGCCCGCCAACCCGGTTTGCGCAGAAGTACGCTGCGGCTCTCGAGCAGACCGAAGGCCTGGATGTATTCATCAACTGCAATTGCGTGGACCTGGAGTTCGACGAGGCCAGCGGCACCCTGGCCGCAGTGGTACTGTCCGATTACCAGCGCAATCGCCAGCGCCTGGTGGCGAGAAACTTCGTGCTGGCCACCGGTGGCATCGAGAATGCCAGGCAATTGCTCAACAGCGAATCGTTGCTGCGCGCGGGCATCGTCAGCCAGGACGGATTGGTCGGCGGCTGTTTCATGGAACACCTGAACATCGACCTTGGCACCTTCATCCTCCGCTCGGGGCTGGCCCCTGAGCCGCGCGAATACTTCACTACCGATGCCTTCACTGACGAGTACAAGGCCGGCAAGGGCAATGTCAGGGCCGCCTTGCTGGACGAGGTGCAGACCTACGGCCGCACTGCCGAGGTCAAGCATTTTCTGGAAAACCTGGCCTGTGACATGGGGGTCGCCAGCAAGATTGCCTTCGTGGCCCAGTTCAGTTGCCCCGGCGACGGTCTCATCAGCACGCTGATAGAGCAGTTCCCCAATCTGCACAGCCGCATTTCGCTGCTGGACGAGAGGGACGCGCTGGGCGTGGGCAAGGTCAACGTCAATTGGGCCCTGAGCGCCGATGACCGGCACACCATCAAGTGCATCGGCAGCGAGCTGGCCAAGCGCTGGGCCGACATGAACCTGGGCTTCATAAGGCTCAACGACTTTGTCTATGACACCTCGATACCGCTGAAGATGTCGCCGCATGCCCACCACATGGGCACCACGCGCATGGCATCCTCCGCGCAAGCCGGTGTCGTCGACAGCAACTGCAAGGTGTTCGGTGTTGCAAACCTCTACATCGCCGGCAGCAGCATCTTTGCCACAGGCGGTGCTTCCAATCCGACCTTGCCGCTGCTGCAGTTTGCCCTTCGCCTGGCCGACCACCTCGATGCCAGGATGAGCGGCGCCAGGCAAGCAGTGGGGTGATACAGGTGGGAAACGGGTAGAGTGCGCTGCGGTCAGCACCCATGACAACCAGACCGGATGCGCCTCAGGAACAGTCCAGATGGCTTGATTGCGAGGCTGGCAGGATGAACGGATGGATACGCAAGGCAGTGGCGCATTATGTTCATGCAACCGGGCGAGGCGCCTCGTTCTACCGCAGGTTCTGCCGGCCCACGCCGCTCGAGTGGGGCGCGTACCTTACCCGTTGGGGCAACTTTCATTCGGTGGGCAGGCACTTCCATGCCAACCCGGGGAGCAAGTTCCTCGACCCTTCGCTGGTGCGCATTGGCAACAGCGTGGGCCTGGCCGACTGCACGCTGATCGGCCATGACGGGGTGGTATTGCTGATCGAGCACCGCTTCGGCAAGCGCCTGGATTCGGTCGGTTTCATCGACATCAAGGACAACTGCTTCATCGGCCACGGCGCGATCATCATGCCGCGCGTGACCATCGGGCCCGAGTCGATCGTCGCCGCAGGCGCGGTGGTGACCAAGGACGTGCCGCCAGGCACGGTGTTCGGCGGCAACCCGGCAGAGTTCATCTGCACCACCGAAGAGTTGATCAAGCGGGTCGAGGCGCGTTGCGAAGCCTACCCGTGGATCGGCCTGGTCAAGCAGCGCAACGGTGCCTATGACCCCGAACTGGAACCGCTGCTGATGGCGCAAAGGCGCCAGTACTTCTTCGGGGAGGGCGGCAATGGCTAGCAAACCGGTCGATGTCATGGTGGTCAACTTCAACACGGCCGGGCTGCTGCAGCCGATGTTCGATGCGCTGCGCCGGGCTGATGGTGAACGCCTGGCCAACTACCTGGTGGTGGACAACGCCTCGGTGGATGACTCGGTGCAGCGCATGGCCCAGGTGTGCCCGCAAGCGCTGCTGCTGAGCAACACGCATAACGTCGGCTTCGGCCGGGCCAACAACCAGCTGCTGGCGCACCTGAAGGGCAAGTACGCCTTGCTGCTGAACACCGACGCCTTCGTGGCTGCCGATTCCCTGCAGAAGACCCTCGATTACATGGAAGCGCACCCCGAGTGCGGCGTGCTGGGCGTGCGCCTGGAGGGCCGCGATGGCGACCTGCAGCCCAGTTGCCGCTACTTTCCGACACCGTTCAATGTATTCGTCGGGCGTACCGGGCTAGGGCGTTTCTTTCCAGGCCTGAAGATGGTAGACGAGATGGACTGGGACCACGCGTCGGTGCGCGAATGCGACTGGCTGCCTGGCTGCTTCTACCTGGTACGCCGTGAAGTGCTCGACCAGGTTGGCCTGTTCGACCCGCGCTACTTTCTTTATTACGAAGAAGTCGACCACTGCAAGCGGGTCAAGGCGGCGGGCTGGAAAGTGGTGTTCTACCCGCACACCACGGTGGTGCACATCGGCGGCGAGAGCTCCCGCTCGGTAGCCGAACTGGAGGCGGCCAGCCGGCAGATTTCGGCCTACCAGATCGAAAGCGAACTGCTTTACTTCCGCAAGCATCACGGGCGGGCAGGGCTTGCCCTGCACATGTTGCTGGTGACCTTGGGCGACCTGCTGCTGGCACTCAAGGCGCTGTTGAAACGACGCGGTTGGGGCGCGATACGTGCCTGCTGGCGTCACTGTCGGGCGACCTGGTCCCTGCTGTTCAAGACCCGGTATGCCAGCCAACCGACCAGGTAGGTGGAGCCATGTTCGAAAATATCCGTGCCGACTTGCGCGCCCATGGTGGCGACTGGGGCGCCCAGGGCTTCTGGGTATTGCTGGTGTACCGCTTCGGCCGCTGGCGCTATGGCGTGCGCCCGGCACTGCTGCGCAAGCTGTGTTCCCTGCTGTACAAGGTGTTGTTCAAATGCGTGCAGATCACCACTGGTGTGGAGTTGCCGTGCGAAGTGGTGATTGGCCGCAACTTCGTCATCGATCATTTCGGCGGCATCGTGATCAGCGGCTATGCCCGGTTTGGCGATGATTGTCGTATCCGCAACGGCGTGGTGGTGGGCCTGAAGAACGTCGACGAGCCGATTGCACCGGTGTTCGGCAACAATGTCGATATCGGTACCGGGGCCAAGGTGCTGGGCAGCATTCGCATTGGCAACAACGTGGTGATCGGTGCCAACGCCGTGGTGCTGGTGGATGTGCCGGACGATTCGCTGGCGGTGGGGGTACCGGCCACCATCAAGGCCAGGCACGCGGCCACCACGGCGCCGGCCGGGTGAAGCCCATGGCGAGCGGGCTTGGCGTGGTGGTGATAGGCCGCAACGAAGGCCAGCGCCTCGAGCGTTGCCTGCGCTCGCTGGCGCATGGCGCGGACCAGGTGCTGTACGTCGACTCGGGTTCCTCCGACGGTTCACCGCACCTGGCCCGTAGCCTCGGGGTGGAGGTACTGGCGCTGGACATGGGCCAGCCGTTCACTGCTGCCCGCGCGCGCAATGAAGGCTTTGCCGCTTTGCAACGGCTGCTGCCGTCGATGCGCCTGGTGCAGTTCGTCGACGGCGATTGCGAGGTCGACGCTGGCTGGCTGGCGACGGCACAGGCGTTTCTCGACCGCCAGCCTGACGTGGCGGTGGTGTGTGGCCGGCGCCGCGAGCGTTTTCCGCAACGCTCGGTGTACAACCTGCTATGCGACCTGGAATGGGATACCCCGATCGGCGAGGCCAAGGCGTGCGGTGGCGACGCGCTGATGCGGGCAGACGCCTTCGCCGCTGTCGGCGGTTTCCGCAGCGGGCTGATCGCCGGCGAAGAGCCCGAGCTGTGCGTACGCCTGCGGGCCAAGGGATGGAAGGTCTGGCGGCTGGATGTCGAGATGACCCTGCACGACGCCGCCATGACCCGTTTCAGCCAATGGTGGCGACGCAGCCTGCGCGCCGGCCATGCTTATGCAGAAGGCGCCTACCTGCATGGCCAGGCGCCGGAGCGGCACTGGCTGCGCGAGTCGCGCCGGGCCTGGGTCTGGGGCCTGGGCATACCGCTGGCGACCCTGCTGGCCTGCCTGGCGTTCGGCGGCTGGGGCCTGGCGTTGGTGCTGGTCTACCCGTTGCAGGCCTGGCGCCTGGCGCGTGGCGGAGACCGATCGGCACGTGAAAACTGGCTACGGGCAGTGTTCCTGGTATTGGGCAAGTTCCCGGAAATGCTTGGGCAGTTGCGGTTCCTGCACCGGCACTTCGTGGCCGGCAAGCCGGCCTTGATCGAATACAAGTGAGGGACCACGGATGCTCGGCACGATCATCAAAAGCGTGTTCACCCTGCAACCGGGCTACTCGTTGCGGGCGCTGAACAACAAATACCGGCTGATGCGCCAGGTTGCCCGGCATTGGCCCGAGCTGAATGCCTTCGTGCAACGCATGACCCTGGCACTGGGCGAGGGGCGCTGGCGCCGGCTGGGCGTGGATTGCCTCGGCGTCGTGCAGTGGCCCTATATCAGCAAAAGCTGGGAAGCGCCGCAGCGCCTGGAGGTGGTGGCATCGCATTTCGAAGTGGTGGCCGGGCAATTTCCGCCGCTGTTGCTGCTGGACCGCGCAGACAGCCGGGTATTGTGCGAGCTGACCCGCCATTCGCCAGGTTGCCGCCTGGTGCTCGATCGGCCGATCTGGTTCAAGCGTGAAGGCGAGCTGGTGCTGAACCTGTTCCAGAATGACCTGCGCGTGGCCTCCCTGGCATTTACCCTGTGCCGCAGCCAGGGCGAATTGTGCCTGTTCATCGGTGCCGTGCAAGGCATTCACAAGGGGGTCGACAGCGAGACCTCGCTGGCCATCTACCGCGACCTGACCAAGGACTTCGAGGGCCTGCGCCCGCGTAGCCTGCTGCTCGAAGCGCTGAAGTGCCTGGCCAGACTGCTGGGGGTGCAGCACCTGTATGCCGTCAAGGATGCCTGTCGCCACCACCGACACGCGTATTTCGGCAACGACAAGGGCGAGGAACTGGCTGCCAATTATGATGCGATTTGGCAAGAGCATGGCGGCATAAGCTGCGAACGTGCTGATTTCCTTGAGCTGCCCCTGGCCCCGGCGCAGCGCGCGGAACAGGACATTCCAAGCAAGAAACGGGCGATGTACCGCCGCCGTCAGGCGTTGCTCGACGATGTTTTCGCACGTTTGCAGGCCGCTTTGGCAGGCAGCGGTCACAACCTTGGACTACAAGAGAAGCAGGGGGATGCGCCTGACGCAGGGGCATCGGCGGGACGCCGGCCACCGGTAATCGACAGCTTGAAGTAAGCGCTGGCGTTACTGTGGGAGGTCCAAGGGTTCATCATGCGGGTCTTGATCTGGATTCCTATGCGCATTGCCTATTTCGTCAACCAGTACCCGAAGGTCAGCCACAGTTTCATCCGCCGCGAAATCCTCGCGCTGGAGCGCCAGGGGGTCGCGGTGCAGCGTATTGCCCTGCGTGGCTGGGACGCGCAGCTGCAGGACGGCGAAGACGCAAACGAACGCGACAACACCCGCTATGTGCTGCGAAGCGGCATCGCCGGCCTGCTCAAACCCACCTGGCAAGTACTCTGTGCGCAGCCGCGGCAGTTTTTCCGCGCGCTGTGGCTGGCCCTGCGCCTCGGTCTGCGCGCCGACCGCGCCTGGCCCTACCACCTGGTCTACCTGGCCGAAGCCTGCCAGCTGCTGCAATGGCTGCAGGCAGGCAAGGCACAACACGTGCACGCCCATTTCGGCACCAACTCCACCGAGGTGGTAATGCTGGCCCACGTGCTGGGTGGGCCGGCCTACAGCTTTACCGTGCACGGGCCGGAGGAATTCGACAAGCCGCAGTTTCTGCACATGGCCGAGAAGGTGCGGCGTGCCGCGTTTGTCGCGACCGTCAGTTCGTATGGGCGCAGCCAGGTGTTGCGCTGGGTGGCACACGACCACTGGGCCAAGGTGAAGGTGGTGCATTGCGGCCTCGAGCGCAGTTTCCATGAGGTGGCGCCGGTCAGCCTGCCGGCGGCGCCGCGGCTGGTGTGTGTCGGCCGCTTGTGCGAACAGAAAGGCCAGCTGCTGTTGCTCGAAGCCGCGCGGATACTGGCCGCCCGAGCGCTCGGTTTCGAGCTGGTGCTGGCCGGCGACGGCGAGATGCGTGGGCAGGTCGAGGCGTTGATTGCCCGGTATGGCTTGCAGCGCCAGGTACGTATCACCGGCTGGATCAGCAGTGCCCAGGTGCGCGAAGAGATCCTTGCCGCGCGCGCACTGGTGCTGCCCAGCTTCGCCGAGGGGCTGCCGGTGGTGATCATGGAGGCCATGGCCCTGCGCCGGCCCGTGCTGACGACCTATGTGGCGGGCATTCCCGAGCTGGTGCAGCCGGGCGAGAACGGTTGGTTGTTTCCCGCCGGCGCCGTTGACGAGCTGGTGACGGCCATGGCCGAGTGCCTGGCGCAACCTGTCGAGGTACTGCAGCGTATGGGCGAGGCGGCCCGCCAGCGTGTGCTGCAACGGCATGATGTCGACACCGAGGCGGCCCGGTTGGCCGCTTATTTCAAGGCATCCGCATGATCAGTGTATTGGCTTGGTTACTCGGCATCCTGGCGCTCATCGTCCTGCTGCCGGTACTGCTGCTGTTGGGGCAGGTGCTGCTCGCCTGCCTGCCGAGGCAGGCGCAGCCCTTGGGCGGCAACCGGCGTCCGCAGGTGGCCGTGCTGGTGCCAGCGCATGACGAAGCAATGATCATCCGCGCCACGCTGGCAAGCATCACCCCGCAATTGCAGCCTGGCGACCGGTTGCTGGTGGTGGCGGACAACTGCACCGACGACACCGCGCCACTGGCCCGCGAGGGCGGCGCGGAGGTAGTGGAACGCCACGACCTGCGTTTGCGTGGCAAGGGCTATGCCTTGGACTTTGGCGTGCGCCACCTGGCCCGCCAGCCGCCCGAGGTGGTGATCGTGATCGATGCCGATTGCCGGGTCGGCGAGGGCGCGATCGAGCGCCTGGCGCGTCGTTGCCACGAAGCCGCCCGGCCGGTGCAGGCCCTGTACCTGACGCACGCCCCGGCGGGCGCCGGGACGAAAGTACAGATCGCCGAATTCGCCTGGCGGGTCAAGAACCTGGTACGCCCGCGCGGTTGGGCGCGGCTGGGCCTGCCTTGCCAGTTGATGGGCGCGGGCATGGCGTTCGGTTGGCGTGACCTGGCCCTGGTCGACCTGGCCAATGGGCACCTGGTGGAGGATGTGAAGCTGGGCCTGGACCTGTGCCAGCAAGGCAAACCCCCGGTGTTCTGCCCCGAGGCCTTGGTCACCAGCCAGTTTCCGGCCAGTCAGCAAGGCCTGAACAGCCAGCGCACCCGCTGGGAGCATGGCCACCTGGGGTTGATGCTGACCGATGCCCCCAGGCGTGCGCTGGCCGCCGTCAGGCAAGGCAACGGCAGCTTGCTGGCGATGACCCTCGACCTGCTGGTGCCGCCCCTGGCATTGCTGGTGCTGGCCCTGCTCGCGGTCAACCTGTTGGCCTGGCTGGCCTACCTGCTGTTCGGCGTCGCGGCACCTGCGTGGATCGCCCTGGGTGCGCTGCTGTCGCTGGGCCTTGCGGTCATGCTGGCCTGGGCGCGCTTCTGTCGTGAGCTGATCCCGTTTTCCGTGTTGCTGTATGCGCCGTTCTATGCGGCAAGGAAGGTGCCCATGTATCTGGGGTTCCTGATCAAGCGCCAGGTTGACTGGGTGCGCTCGAAGCGGGATGCAGACTGATGGCTGAGTGGCAGCAGCGCTGGGCCGGCATCATCGACAAGCTCGAAGCCGTGGCTGACGAGGCTGCCGCGCAGCGCCTGCTCGACCGGCTGGCCGCTGTGCAGACCCCGACCGTGCTCGGTTTCGTCAACGCCCATGCGATGAACCTGGTGGTGCGCGACGGCGCGTACGCTCAGGCATTGTCGGCGGCCGACGTGCTGCTGCGTGACGGCGCCGGCATGGCGATGCTCTATCGCCAGCTTGGCCTGGAGCCCGGGCTCAACATGAATGGTACCGACTTCATTCCCCGGCTGATGGCTGCCTACCGCGGGCGACGGGTGGCGTTCTGGGGCACACGGCAACCCTACCTGGACCAGGCCGCGCAGCGCAGCGCCAGCCAGTTCGGGGTGGTACCGGTATCGGTCCATGATGGCTTTGCCAGCCTGGAAACCTATCTGCAACTGGCCAGGGAGCAGCAACCCGAGCTGATCGTGCTGGGCATGGGCATGCCCAGGCAGGAGGCGGTAGCGGCGCAGTTGGCGGCCTCTGGCGAACCGTGCCTGATCGTCTGTGGTGGGGCGATCCTGGATTTTCTCGGCGGCAAGGTCAGCCGGGCGCCGCTGTGGCTGCGGCGTGTGGGCGGGGAGTGGTTGTACCGGTTGTCGCGCGAACCGAAGCGCCTGTTCATGCGCTATGTGGTGGGCAACCCCTTGTTTCTGCTGCGCGCCCGGCTGTACCGCCGCGGTGCAGGGCGTGCCGGACGCAGCGTGTAGACGGACGGACCTGCCTGGTCGCTGGGGGGTGGCACGTTGATGGCGGCTGGCTGCTACAGTGAGAGCAAGGTGGCGGGCTGCACGGTGCTGTTTCGCTGGCCTTGCATGGGCCGTTTGCCAGGCTTGCGGTTTGACCAAAAGGACTTGCTGCGCGTGAATTGATGAGGTCTGAGATGGTTTTCGAACCCAGAAGCAGTCGTTCCTTGCTTCAGCGAAGAAGCAGCGTCAGTAACGCCATCCAGGCCGGTCTCGACGGAATAGCCGTCACCGGTATCGCCTGGTACCTGATCTACGACCAGTTCGGCTATATCACTTCCGATTACGTGATCATGCTGTTGTTGCTGATCGGCGCACTGGCGGTGATCTACGATCACTATGCAATCTACCGCACCAACGTCGGCCTATCGATCAAGGCGTTCCGGCTGTTCAAGGCGTGGTCGGCAACCTTCTGCTTCCTGGTGGTGATGGCCTTCCTGACCAAGCAGAGCGAAACCTACTCGCGGCTGCTGGTGGTGCAACTGTTCATCATCGGCTACATCGCCCAGTTGTTCCTGCATTTTGCCGTGCGCGAACTGCAGAAGCGCTTCAGCGCACATGCGCGCCTGGACAATGCGCTGATCATCGGCGCCGGTGACCTGGCCAATTTCCTTTATCAGAAAATCAGTAACAACCCCTGGTTCGGCGAGCGGGTGCTGGGCTGCGTGCTGATCGACGCGCCCGACGAGCCGAGGCGCGAAACTGCCGAGGGCAAGCAACGCCTGCCGGTGCTCGGGCACATTGCCGAGCTGGACCAGATCGTCGCCCGGCACGCCATCCGCACGGTGTACCTGGTCACGCCGCTGGGCGGTTCCGAGGTCATCAACGAGGTGTACCTGAAGCTGCTCGACAAATGCATTGCGGTGAACTGGGTACCTGACATCTTCTCCTTGCGCCTGATCAACCACAGCGTGCGGGAAATCGCCGGCATTCCAGTGCTGACCTTGTCCGAGACGCCGCTGACGGGCATGAGCCTGTTCCTGAAAAACCTCGAGGACAGGGTATTGGCGGCGCTGATCCTGCTGTTTGCCTCGCCGGTGCTGCTGGCCGTGGCAGTGGCGATCAAGCTGGATAGCCGCGGCCCGGTGTTCTTCCGCCAGGAACGCACCGGCTGGACCGGGGAAGCGTTCCGTATCTGGAAGTTCAGGAGCATGCATGTGCACCAGCCGGAGGCGGGCGTGATCAGGCAGGCGCAGAAGAATGACCCGCGGCTGACCCGGGTCGGGGCGTTCATCCGCCGTACCAGCCTGGACGAGCTGCCGCAGCTGTTCAATGTGCTGACCGGGGAAATGTCGCTGGTCGGGCCGCGACCGCATGCCCTGCAGCATGACACGCTGTATTCGCAGGACATCGTCGATTACTTTGCCCGCCACAATATCAAGCCTGGCATGACCGGCCTGGCACAGGTGCGCGGGTTCCGCGGCGAGACCAAGGATATCGAGCAGATGATCCAGCGCGTCGACTCGGACATCGAGTACATCAACAACTGGTCGCTGTGGCTGGACTTCGTGATCCTGGTGCGTACGTTGAACGCGTTTACCGGTAAGCAGGCCTATTGAGCCGGTTCCTGCCCACAAAGCCTGTGTTCAGCTGGGTTGGTCCTTGCCCAGCGGGTGCAACTCCCTGAACACCCGTGCTTCTTCCACCAGCCAGTCATGCACCGCCCGTGCGCCCGGCTGGTTCAACCCGCCCGGCGGGTAATGCACCACGTAGCGTTTGTGGTTGGCAATCGGCACCCCGAACGGCACGATCAGCGCACCGCGCTCCAGTTCGTCGTTGAGCAGGGTGCGCCGCGCGATGGCCACGCCACTGCCGGCGATCGCCGCCTCGATGGTCAGGTGGTTGCGGTTGAAGGTATGCCCGCGCCGTACATCGAGACCGGCGGCACCGATGCTTTCCAGGTAGAACTCCCATTCAGCGTATTCCGAACTGCCACGCCAGGCGGTGATGTCGTGCAGCAGCGGGTAGTGTGCCAGGTCTGCCGGCCCGTGCAGCGGCGGGCGCCCGCGCAGCAGGGCGGGCGAGCACACCGGGAAGATCTGCTCGTCCAGCAGCGGGGTCGACAGCATGCCGGGGTAGCTGCCGTCGTTCAGGTCGATGGCCAGGTCGAAATCACCCGGGTTCAATGCCTGGGCACTGTCTTCGGCCACCAGCCGCAGTTCGATGTCCGGGTAGCGTTGCTGGAAGCGCGGCAGGCGCGGCGTGAGCCATTTGGCCAGGAACGACGGGATCGAACGCAGGCGCAAGGTGCCACGGATTTCACCCGCGTCCAGGCGCAGCAGTTCAGCTTCGATGCTGCTGTAGGCTTCGGCCACCGTCTGCGCCAGGCGCTGCCCCTCGGCGCTCAGTTCCACGCCGCGCGCCCGGCGCAGGAACAACCGGTAGCCCAGGCGTTCTTCCAGCTGGCGCATCTGCTGGCTGACCGCACCCGGGGTGATATGCAGTTCTTCGGCACAGCGGGTGAAGGACAAGTGCCGGGCTGCACAGGCGAACACATGCAGCCAGACGAACATCTGGCCATTGAGTTGTCGACGCATCGTTTAGTACCGCTAAAGCCTTGCTTAGAAAGTTTCGTTGGTCATCCGTGAGCCAGCGCGGCAGTATCGCGCAAAATCGCAATACCGCTCAATTTTTTCAGAGAACCGTGCTGCGGGTTCACACCGCTGTACGGTCAGGCATTAGCATGGCTATCAGTGTTTTCGACCTTTTCAAAATCGGCATCGGCCCGTCCAGCTCCCACACCGTCGGCCCGATGCGGGCAGCGGCGACCTTTGCCCAGGCCCTGCGTGAGCAAGGGCTGCTGGGCCGGGTCAGCCGTGTCGAGGTGCGGCTGTATGGCTCGCTGTCAGCCACCGGCGTTGGCCACGCCACCGACCGCGCCTGCCTGCTCGGCCTGATGGGGCAGTGGCCGGACCGTATCGACCCGGCCACCATCGAGTCGCGCATTGGCCAGGTCATGCAGGAGCATTGCCTGCTGCTCGATGGCAGCCACCCACTGGCGTTCGACTACAGCCGCGATCTGCTGCTGCTCGACGAGAACCTGCCGTACCACCCCAACGCCATGCGTCTGGAAGCCCTCGACGGGCAGGCCAGCCTGTTGCGCCAGACCTACTATTCGGTAGGCGGTGGTTTCATCGTCGAGCAGGCCGAGATCGATGCGCCGCGCGGCGAAGCGAACGCGGTGCAGCTACCGTACGAATTCGACAGCGCTGCGCAGTTGCTGGCGTTGTGCAAGGCCCATGGCTTGAGCGTGGCGCAATTGATGATGGCCAACGAGTGTGCCTGGCGCCCGGAGGCCGAAGTCCGCGAGGGCCTGCTGCGAATCTGGGCGGCCATGCGCGAATGCGTCGACAACGGCCTGCGCAACGAAGGCATCCTCCCCGGCGGCCTGCACGTCAAGCGGCGCGCCGCGCGCTTGCATCGCAGCCTGCAGGAGCTGGGCAAGCCCAACGTGATCGGTTCCACCCTCAGTGCCATGGAGTGGGTCAACCTGTTCGCCCTGGCGGTGAATGAAGAGAACGCCGCCGGCGGGCGCATGGTCACCGCGCCCACCAATGGCGCCGCCGGGATCATTCCTGCGGTGTTGCACTACTACATGAAGTTCAACCCCGGCGCCTGCGATGCGGATGTGGTGGACTTCCTGCTGGGCGCAGCGGCGGTGGGTATCCTGTGCAAGAAGAACGCGTCGATCTCCGGGGCGGAAGTCGGCTGCCAGGGCGAGGTGGGCTCGGCCTGTTCGATGGCCGCTGCCGGCCTGGCGCAGGTGCTTGGCGCGACCCCGCCGCAACTGGAAAACGCCGCCGAGATTGCCCTGGAGCATAACCTCGGCCTGACCTGCGACCCGGTCGGCGGCCTGGTACAGGTGCCCTGCATCGAGCGCAACGCGATCGCGGCGGTGAAAGCGATCAACGCCGTGCAGATGGCCTTGCGCGGGGATGGCGAGCATTTCATCTCGCTGGACCGGGTGATCCGCACCATGCGTGATACCGGGGCGGACATGCATGCCAACTACAAGGAAACCTCGCGCGGCGGTTTGGCTGTTGCGTTTGTCGAGTGTTAAGTAACCCGATCGGCCAACGTGGCCCGCTTGTGGGAGCGGCCTTGTGTCGCGAAAGGGCCGCAAAGCGGCCCCTGTGATTCATCCATGTCGCTGAAATCCTGGGGCTGCTTCGCAGCCCTTTCGCGACACAAGGCCGCTCCCACAAGTTCTGTGCTCAGCCGCGCTATCAGCGGGCTTTCTGTTTCGCTTCGAGGAAGCTCGCGCGCATGTCCTTGGCCCAGCCATCCAGCACCGGCTTGACGTCATTCAGGGTCAGCTTGGTGGTCTTGTTCTCCAGTTCCTGCCCTGTGCCCTTGCGCACTACCTGGGCCAGCACCTTCTGGCTGGCACCATCCAGGAACGCAGCCTCCACACCGACATCCACTTCCTGGTCGCGCCCGCCCATGGCCGTGTTGACGCCGGCCGAGATCAACGCGATGGGAATGACCTCGTAAGGCTTGAGGCCTTCGTTGCTGGTGGACACCGCCGTGATCGCAGGACGCACCACGAGCACCCCGGGCCCGGGGCCCTTGGCCAGGGGCACGACGCTGCCCATTTCACGGCGCAGGGCCTCATTGAAGTAGCGGGTGATGTCTTGCAGCGTCTGCGCCGAGATGACCTCCGTCGGCTGTGGCCGAGGGTAGAACTGGCTAGGCTCGATGAATACCTGGCTGTACTGGTTGACGTTGGCCTTGGGGTCGATCCAGCGCATCACCGGGTCGCCCGAAGGGCTCTTGGCTTCTGCCAGCCGGCTGTAGTCCTTGAGGAAGCCGGAGTAGTCCTTGGGGGCCACGCGGTTGCTGGAACAGGCAGCAACGGCGAGCAATGCGGCGCACAACAGGGTAATGCGGGGCAATGATTTCATGATGAAAACGCATCCATGATGGGTCGGCCAGAACAACGCTAGCAGGTGCGCGACAGATGGCCAGTGGCAGAGTTCAATCGACCTGAAAATGGCCCATCTGTCGCGGCTGTTCAGCCCAGTGCCTCACGCAGGCGGTACCACAACATGCCCAGCGCCAGCAGCGGCGAGCGCAGTGCCTTGCCGCCGGGGAAGGTCAGGTGCGGCACCGCACTGAACACGTCCAGCCCACGGCTGTGGCCAAGTGCAATGCTTTCGGCGAGCAGCCTGGCGGTCCAGTGCGTGACGTTCAGCCCGTGCCCGGAATAGCCCTGGGCGTAATACACGTTGCGCTGCTGGCTGAGCCGACCGACCTGGGGAAAGCGGTTGGCGGTGATGCCGATCATGCCGCCCCATTGGTAATCAATCCGCACCTCGGCCAGTTGCGGGAATACCTTGAGGACCTTGGGCCGCATGTAGCCAGCGATGTCTTTGGGGTCGCGGCCGGAGTAATGACAGGCGCCGCCGAACAGCAGCCGGCGGTCTGCCGTGAGGCGGTAATAGTCCAGGCCGACCTTCTGGTCGCACAGCGCCATGTTCTGCGGGATCAGCTGGCTGGCCAGCGCTTCAGGCAATGGCTCGGTGGCCACCACGTAGCTGCCCGCCGGCAGCACCTTGCCGCTCAGGCGTGGCTCCAGTTCATCGAGGTGGGCGTTGCAACCGAGCACCAGATTATCTGCGCGCACCTTGCCATGCGCGGTGTGTAGCACCACCGGCTGGCCATGCTCGATGCGCAGCACCGGGCTCTGCTCGAAGATGCGCACGCCCAGGCCGTGGGCAGCACGCGCTTCACCTTGGACCAGGTCGAGCGGGTGCAGGTGGCCCGAGCCCATGTCGACCAGGCCGCCAGCGTACTGGTCGCTGGCGACGATCTCGTGCAGCTGGTCGGCGCCGACCAGGCGGGTTTCCGGGCGATAGCCAAGGGCGGCCAGGTCGTCCAGCTCATCCTCGAATGCGGCGAACTGGGCGGCGGTATTGGCCAGTTCGCAAAAGCCCCAGCGCAAGTCGCAGGCAATGCCGTACCGGTCGATGCGGCTGGCCACCAGCGCTACCGAATCGATGCCGGCCTGCTTGAGATAACGCACACCGTCCTGGCCGACATGCCGGGCAAAACCGCTGACGTCATGGCCAATGCCTCGGATCAGCTGGCCGCCGTTGCGCCCGCTGGCGCCCCAGCCGATGCGCCGGGCTTCCAGCAGGACCACCGACAGGCCGCGCTCGGCCAGTTCCAGCGCCGTGTTGACGCCGGTCAGCCCGCCACCAACCACGCATACGTCGGCCGTCAGTTCGCCGTCCAGGCTGGGGTAGGGGGCCGCATCGCGTGCCGTGGCGGCGTAGTACGAGGCGGCGTGTTGGGTCGTGAAGGACATGGGGGTTCTCGGCTCAGCGGTTGGACTTGATCTTGCTCCAGGAGCGGGTCATGACGCGCATGATCTTCGGGCTCGGGGTGCTGGAGATATACAGCTTGTCGAGCACGTCCTGGGGCGGGTAGACCTCGGGGTTGTCGACCAGCGATGCATCCATGTAGGCCTGGGCATCGGGGTTGGCATTGGCGTAGCCGACCGTGGTACTGACCTTGGCGATCACCTTCGGGTCGAGCAGGTAGTTGATGAACGCCAGGGCCTGTTCCGGGTTGTTGGCGTCTTTGGGGATGGCCAGCAGGTCGAACCACAGGTTGCTGCCTTCCTTGGGAATGCTGTAGGCGACCTTCACGCCGTTGTTCGCTTCCACGGCGCGGTTGGCGGCCTGGAACACATCGCCGGAATAACCGAAGGCCACGCAGACATCGCCGTTGGCCAGGTCGGCGACGTACTTGGAGGAGTGGAAGTAGGTGATGTAGGGGCGCAGTTCGAGCAGCCGGGCTTCGGCCTTGGCATAGTCGGCCGGCTGCTCGCTGCGCGGGTTCATGCCCAGGTAGTTGAGCACGGCCGGGAACAGTTCGTCGGGCGAATCCATGAATGCTACGCCGCACTGCTTGAGTTTCTTCAGGTTCTCGGGCTCGAACAGCACGGCCCATGAGTCGACATGATCGACGCCGAGGGCCGCCTTGACCTTGTCGACGTTATAGCCGATGCCGTTGGTGCCCCACAGGTAGGGCACGGCATAGCGGTTGCCGGGGTCGTTCTGTTCAAGCTGCTTGAGCAGCTTGGGGTCCAGGTGCTGCCAGTTGGGCAGCTTGCTGCGGTCCAGCGGCAGGAAGGCACCGGCCTGGGCCTGGCGCGCGAGAAAGTGGTTGGACGGTACCACCACGTCATAACCGGTGCGCCCGGCCAGCAGCTTGCCTTCCAGGGTTTCGTTGGAGTCGAACACGTCATAGACCACCTTGATACCGCTGCTGGCCTGGAAGTCGGCCAAGGTGGTGTCGCCGATGTAGTCGGTCCAGTTGTACACGCTGACCGAGGGGGTGGCGTGGCTGGTGCTGGCGAACAGCAGGGTGAACGCAGCGGGTATCAAGGTTTGCAGATGACGCATGGGAACACCTCGTTGGTCTTGTTTTTCGAGTTCGGTGTGTTGGGGCTGCTTTGCAGCCCATCGCCGCGGTTCGTCGCCACGACAAGCCAGCTCCCCCAGGTTCTCCATGAACCTGAAGCCTGCGCTGTACCTGTGGGAGCAACTGTCTTGCTCAATTTGTAAAAGCTGGCGCGATCCCTGTTGGAGCGGGCGGGCCCGCGAACACGGGCGAAGCCCGTGCCATCCACCGCGTCGCCTGTTTCGCGGGCTTGCCCGCTCCCACAGGTACTGCGCATGGCTTGAGGTCAGCGCGTCGGGGTGGGTGAATCAGACGCTCAGCATCAGGAATTCACGCTCCCACGAGCTGATCACCCGCTTGTAGTTCTCGTGCTCGGCACGCTTGACCGCCACGTAGCCCTGGACGAACTGCTTGCCCAGGTACTGCTGCACGGTCTCGCAGTCTTCCATGTGCTGCAGGGCGTCTTCGATGGTGATCGGCAGGCGCAGGTTGCGTCGTTCGTAGGCACGGCCCTGCACCGGTGCGCTGGGCTCGATGCGCTCGACCATGCCCAGGTAGCCGCACAGCAGGCTGGCGGCGATGGCCAGGTACGGGTTGGCATCGGCACCGGGCAGGCGGTTTTCCACGCGCATCGACTCGGGGCTGGAAGTGGGCACGCGCAGGCCGGCAGTGCGGTTTTCCTCACCCCATTCGACGTTCACCGGTGCCGAGGTGTCCGGCAGGAAGCGGCGGAACGAATTGACGTTGGGGGCGAACATCGGCAGCAGCTTGGGGATGTACTTCTGCAGGCCACCGATGTGGTACAGGAACAGCTGGCTCATGCTGCCGTCTTCATTGGCGAAGATCGGCTTGCCGCTGGCGATGTCGACCACGCTCTGGTGCAGGTGCATGGCGCTGCCCGGCTCGTCGGTGATCGGCTTGGCCATGAAGGTGGCCGCGACATTGTGCTTGAGCGCCGCCTCGCGCATGGTGCGCTTGAACACCGTGATCTGGTCGGCCAGGTCCAGCGCGTCTCCGTGACGGAAGTTGATCTCCATCTGCGCCGGGCCGTCCTCGTGGATCAGCGTATCCAGGTCCAGGCCCTGGATCTCGCACCAGTCATAGACATCCTCGAACAGCGGGTCGAATTCGTTGGCGGCATCGATCGAGAACGACTGGCGACCGCTTTCGGCACGGCCGGAACGCCCCAGGGGTACCTGCAGCGGCAGGTCCGGGTCTTCGCAGCGCTGGGTCAGGTAGAACTCCATCTCCGGTGCCACGATCGGCTGCCAGCCTTTGTCGGCATACAGCTTGAGGACCTTCTTCAGTACGTTGCGTGGCGACAGTTCGATGGGGTTGCCCTGCTTGTCGAAGGTGTCGTGGATGACGATCGCGGTCGGTTCGATCGCCCACGGGATCTGGTACACCGCTGTCGGGTCGGGGCGGCAGACCATGTCGATGTCGGCGGCATCCAGCAGGTTGTAGTAGATGTCATCGTCGACGTAGTCGCCGGTGACCGTCTGCAGCAGCACACTCTCGGGCAGGCGCATGCCACGCTCGTGGAGAAACTTGGCGGTGGGCGCGATCTTGCCGCGGGCGATGCCGGTCAGGTCGCTGATCACACATTCGACTTCGGTGATCCGGTGTTCTTTCAGCCAGGTGGACAGCTGATCGAAGGGGGCGTTCATACAGACCTCTTGGGTGGGTTTGAGTGGCAGAGCGCATGCCTGGCGACTTCGTTACAACTTCCAGAAGGGGCTCCGAAGTCGTTGCGCTTCCCAGTTGACGCGCTGGAGACTATCTTGGTCGCAGCCCCTGTGGCCGATCTATCCACTTTCTCCGGCAAACAATGCACCAAAAGAGTGCAACTAGGACCGCGCGTGACAACCGCCAATGCCCTGCAAGTCCAGGCCTTCCATACCACCGATGTCACCGAACAGGTGCGTGCCACCCCGGCGTGGCAGCAGCAATACCGGCAGATGTCGCCCGGGCATTTCAGCGGTGAGTTGCGTTGCCTGGGGCTGGAGGGGGTGGAGGTGTACGAGGAGCGCCTGAACACCCGGGTCGAGCAGTTTTTCCGCGCGCCGAGCGGTTCGCTGGCGTTCTGCTTCGACCGCAGCGAGAACAGCCTGTACCTGTTGAACGAACACAGCCGCAACATCTGGATCACCCCGGAGAACTACCAGGAAGTGGCGGTGGTGTTCGACCAGGCCTTCCTGGCCGGCCATGGCCTGGACCCACAGCGTCTCGAAGGGTTGTTCATGGTGCCGCTGGGCAGCGGCCAGAACGCGCTGTTCGGCAGCTGGCTGAGCGCCACGCTGACCCGCCTGGGTGAAGCCGATTGCCCGCTGCAGGGGCAGGCCCTGGCGGAACAGCTGCTGGATGACTGCCTGTTCATCCTCGACAATGCGTGCCAACGCCTGCAGGGCGTGGCCCTGGGGCGGCGTGACGAAGAGCGGGCAATCATGCGGCGGGTCAGCGAGTGGGCGGCCGACTGCCCGGAGGAGACCTTGAACCTGGTGGAACTGGCGGCGGTTGCCGGGGTTTCCCTGCGTCAGCTGCAGCAGGCGTTCAAGGCGTTTACCGGAATGTCTCCGGCGCACTGGTTGCGCCTGCGTCGGCTCAACGGTGCGCGGCGCGACCTGTTGCGCAGCGGCGGAACGACCGTGGCCGAGGTGGCGATGCGCTGGTCGTTCTGGCATTTGGGAAGGTTTTCAGAGAGTTACCGGCAGTTGTTCAAGGAATTTCCCAGCGAGACCTTGAAGCGGGGCAGGGGCTGAGCGTCGGAAACCGGCTGCCCTCCCAGGCAGCACTGAACCCTGCATCGCTGCGCAAAAATTGCTATCGTGCCGGCCTGTTTCCACCCGAGGTGCCGATGTTCTACCTGCCTTTGCCCAGCGACCAGGCCGACCGCCTCGCCAGCGAGCCCGCTACCGAGTTCTTCAGTACCGCCAGCCTGCTGGAAGCCGCTACCGTGCTGTTCGTGCAAAACCTGCCGCGCCAGCCCGCCACGGCCTCGGCGGACGCGCAGGAGCGCCGTTTCGCTGAAATCGTGCGCATCGCCAACGAGGTCGAGAGTGCCGCACCTGGGCGTTTCCAGGGCCAGGTAGCGCAGCACTTCGACCGTGAGGCCTTCGCGATGGGCCTGGGCATGCTCGGCGACAACGGTATCGCCCTGGTGTCCAACGAGGTGGCGTACCAGGCTGACGAGCTGCTGGACGGCGAAGGCCAGTGGAACTTCCAGTTCGCCGACAGCTACCGCCAGCGCGCCACACCGCTGCACCCGGTGTACCTGCCCGCGCTGGCCAGCGACCTGATGCTCAGCGACCAGCAGCACCGGCTGCTGCGCGAGTTTCTCAGTGGCATCGACGAATCGGTGGCCGTGCAGGGTTTCGCCGGTACCGGCAAGACCTTCCTGATTCATCAGTTCGCCCGCCTGCTCGACCCCCAGCGTACGCTGTTGCTGGCATTGACCGAAGGCCAGTTGCACGCCTTGCAGGCGCGGGTCAAGGACGCGGCGGCCTATACGGCGCTGACCTTCGGCCAACTGGCCGACGAACTGCTCAACCGCGACCTCACCAGCAACGGTTGGCGCCTGCGCGACCCATACCGCACCAAGCTGTCGTGGCGCCCGCAGGAGGCGCAGGTGGTCCGCTGGCTGGGCATTCCCGACATCGGCCCGCTTGCTGCCCGCCAGGTGGTGGCGTTGTGCATTCGCGCGGTGCGGACCTTCTGCCACAGCGCCGACAGCCAACTGCAGCTGCACCATCTGCCGTGGGCCGGGCCGGGCACCACGCCGCTGGATCAAGAAGTGCTGCTGGAAAAGGCACGGTTGTACTGGCAGGAACTGATTCGCCCGTCCGCCCGGGAAATCCAGTTGCCGGTACGCGACTATCACCGGGTCAAACTGTTGTCATTGACTGCTGACGTGATCGACAGCCGCTACACCCATGTCATCGTCGACGAGGCCCACGAACTGTCGGCGCCGATGCTCGCCGTGCTCGACCGCAGCCCGCAGTCGATCATTGCCCTGGGTGACGAGTTGCAGAACCTCAACGGCCTCAGCCCGCACCATGGCAGCTTCATTCGCCAGCGCTGCATCGACCGCTCACTGCGCGCCGGGCCGGCCATGGACAAGGTGCTCAACCCACTGATCCAGGCACATCCGGCGGCGATCCAGGGTGTCTTCAGCGGCAGCGCCGAGCATTACACCCGGGTCAGCTTCTTCGACACGGTCAGCGTTCCGGAACAGCCCACCGCACTGATCGTCGATGATGAGTGGGGCCTGTTCGGCTGGTTCCAGCGCCTGGCGCACCTGAACGTGCCGTTCGTGCTGCTGAAAAGCGCGCGCAAGGACTTCGAGCTGTTCGTCGAGGACTGCATCGAACTGTATCGCCATGGCACCCGGCCGCGTCACCCGATGCTGTTCCGTTATGCCAGTTGGCAGGCGCTGGAGCAGGACAAGGGCGATGACAAGGCATTCGTTGCCGTGGCCAACATGCTGCGCAAGGGCTACACCCCCGAGCACTTTGCCAGGGCCAAGAGCCGTTACCGCTGGGACAAGGCGCCCAAGCTGTTCCTGGGGCGGGTGCGGGATGTGAAGAACATGGAGTTTGCCCGGGTCATGGTGTCGCCGGAACTGATGGTGGCGCCGCAGGTGGCTGGGAACCGCAACGAGCGCGCGCGGATGCTGGCCGGGTTGTACACCGCCTGTTCGCGGGCGCGGCATGAACTGATCGTGCCGGGGGGAATGCTGGACTGGGTCAAGGACCAGGTTCGGGGTTGAGCCAGATGGGGCTGCTTTGCAGCCCCAGGGCATCAAATCAATTACGATCCAGCCAGACCGTCTGCGCATTGGTGAACTCACGCACACCAAAGTGCGACAGCTCGCGCCCGAAGCCGCTCTTCTTCACCCCGCCGAACGCCACGCGGGGGTCGGAGGCGCAGTAGCCGTTGATGAACACGCCACCGGTATCCAGGGCTGCGGTCATGCGCTCGGCCAACGCGTAGTCGGCGGTATAGATGGTCGAGGCCAGGCCGAAGTCACTGTCATTGGCCAGCTCCACCGCATGGTCCGCATCACGGGCGCTGATGATCGCCGCCACCGGCCCGAACAGCTCCTGGCGGAACGCCGTCATGTCCGGGGTGACGTTGGCCAGTACGGTAGGCGCGTAGAAGTTGGCCACACCGTCGAGCTTGTGCCCGCCCAGCAGCAGGGTAGCGCCTTCGGCGAGGCTCGCCTGGACCTGGCCATCCAGCTCGTCACGCAGGTCGAAACGGGCCATCGGGCCGATGTAGGTGTCGTCTTCCAGCGGGTTGCCCACCTTCAGCCCACGGGTGGCGTCGACGAACCTGCGAGTGAATTCCTCCACGACGCTGGCTTCGACGATCAGGCGCTTGGCCGCTGCGCAGACCTGGCCGGTGTTCTGGTAGCGGCCGATCACCGCCGCCTTCACGGCGGCATCCAGGTCGGCGTCGGCCAGCACGATGAACGGGTCGGAGCCGCCCAGTTCCAGCACACACTTCTTCAGCGCCGCGCCAGCCTGCGCACCAATGGCCATGCCGGCCCGCACGCTGCCAGTCAGGGTCACCGCGGCGATGCGCGGGTCGTTGATGGCCCGGGTGACACCGTCCGGGGTCACGTTCAGCACCTCGAACACGCCTTCTGGCAGGCCGGCATCCTTGAACAGCTCAGCCAACAGGTAGGCACTGCCCATCACGTTCGGGGCGTGCTTGAGCACGTAGGTATTGCCAGCCAGGATCGCCGGCACGGCACCGCGCAGTACCTGCCATACCGGGAAGTTCCACGGCATCACCGCCAGGATCGGGCCCAGCGGGCGGTATTCGATGCGGGCCTTTTCCACCTGGGTCGGCTCGGCAGCGAGCATCGCCGGGCCGTGCTCGGCGTACCAGCGGCACAGGCCGACGCATTTGCTGACCTCGCCACGGGCCTGGGCAACCGGCTTGCCAATTTCGCGGCTGATCATTTGGGCGAAGGCTTCGGCCTTGGTTTCGAGGGTGCTGGCCAGCGCCAACAAGTACTCGCTGCGCTGACCCAGCGACACCTGGCGCCACTGGCGGAAGCCAACCTTGGCACGTTGCAGCGCCGCTTCCAGTGCGGCGTCGGTGTCGAACGGGTAGGCGCCGATCTGCTCACCGCTGTACGGGTCGAGGGAGATGGCGTGGGTCAGGCTGCTGATCGCGCTCATGGCGGGACACTCTCGTTGTCGTTGATCCGAGACGCCAGACTAGTGGGCTGGGGCTTTAATGAAAACTGAATAATAATGAGCGAAACATTCACGTTTGGAGAATGACTGTGGACCTGGTGCAACTGGAAATCTTCAAGGCGGTCGCCGAACAGGGCAGCATCAGCGCCGCCGCGCAGCACATCCATCGGGTACCGTCGAACCTGACTACACGCATCAAGCAGCTGGAGGAAGACCTTGGCGTGGAACTGTTCATTCGTGAAAAGAGCCGCCTGCGCCTGTCACCGGCAGGCTGGAACTTCCTCGAATACACCCGGCGTATCCTCGACCTGGTTCACGAGGCGCGCCTGACGGTGGCCGGCGAGGATCCGCAAGGCACCTTCGCCCTGGGCTCGCTGGAAAGCACGGCGGCAGTGCGCATCCCGGCCTTGCTGGCGGCCTACAACCAGCGCTACCCCAAGGTCGACCTGGACCTGTCTACCGGGCCATCCGGGACCATGCTCGAGGGCGTCCTGTCCGGGCGCCTGGTGGCGGCATTCGTCGACGGGCCGGTGCTGCACCCGACCCTGGAGGGTATGCCGGTATTCGAGGAAGAGATGATGGTCATTGCACCGCTCAACCATGCCCCGGTAACCCGCGCCCGGGACGTCAATGGCGAGAATATCTACGCCTTCCGCGCCAACTGTTCGTACCGCCACCACTTCGAGAACTGGTTCGTCCAGGACCAGGCGGTGCCAGGCAAGATTCACGAAATGGAGTCGTACCACGGCATGCTGGCCTGCGTCAGCGCCGGCGCCGGCCTGGCCATGATGCCACGCAGCATGCTCGACAACATGCCCGGCTGCAGCACGGTCAGCGCCTGGCCGATGTCAGAGGACTTCCGCTACCTGAAAACCTGGCTGGTATGGCGACGCGGTACGGTATCGCGCAGCTTGAGCATGTTCGTGAAATTACTTGAAGAACGCCGCACAACCTTATGTCCAGGCAGCGAATAGCTGCCCATCAAGGTGAATTTCGTCCAGGCGACCACGGGTCTGCACGAACGCTGTCTGTCCAGGAGGATCAGATAATAGGTAAGCCATCCTCGAACGGAGGGTCGTACCATGCGTAATCATCACTATGCCCTGGGCGCGGCACTGCTGGTCGCCCTGGCGCTGCCCTGGACCCTGGCGGCCGCCGCCGACCTGAACGCCCCGATCGACATGCAGGCCGTGCAGTTGCAGCCGCAGGAGCAGAACGGCGTACGCTACCTGCAAGGCGGCATTGGCCAGGACGAGGCCAATGCCCTGCGCAAGACCCCGGGCTATGACCTCCACGTCGAGCTCTCGACCGGCCCGGAAGGCAAGTTCCAGAGCGGTGCCAACGTGGATATCCAGAATGCTCAGGGGCAGCCTGTGCTGAGCATCGCGGATGCCGGGCCGCTGCTGTACGTACAGTTGCCGCCGGGCAAATACAAAGTCACTGGCAACGCCCAGGGCGAGACGGTGCAACAGGTGGTGACAGTCAACGGCAAGTCACCGGCGACCGTCAACCTGAACTGGCGTTGATGGCGAACGCGGCGGGAGTACAACTGTACTCCCGCCTGCAAGAGGCGCATTGTCATGAGCCTGGACCAGCAACTGCAGACGTTGGACGAGCAGGGCTATGTGCTGCTGCCTGCGCTGCTCGACCCCTTGCGCATCGCCTTGTTGCGCTGCGCCATCGATGACTTGCAGCCGATCCACTGGGACTACCAGGGGCTGCTGGAACACTACAAGTGCGTGTTCAACCGCCACCCGTTGTGGTTGCCGTTTCTTGACCTGCCAGCGCTGATCGACCTGGCCGAGGCGGCACTGGGCGCTGACTGCCATGTGATCGGGCAGACCGCATGGCGCAGTCACCCGGGCTACCCCGGCATGGCCCTGCACCTGGACCACCTGCCCATGCAGTTGCCCGACTGGCTCCGCGAACGCGGCGACTTCGTGCAACCTGTGCAGATCCTGACCGCGCAGCTGTACCTCAGCGACATCGACCAGGCGATCGGGCCGACCTGGATCGTGCCCGGCAGTCACCGCGCGGCGCGGCCGCCGCAGGCTGGCGAGGACCAGTGGCAGGGTCGCAAGGCCGAGCCGGTGCTATGCAGGGCAGGGGATGCGCTGGTGTTTCGCAGTGATGTCTGGCACAGCGGCGGGGCCAACTGCAGCGATGCACGTGAACGCGACATGCTGCAGGTGCACTACGGCCGACGCATGGTGGCGCAGAAGTTTTCACCGTACCTGAACTGGCGCTTCAACCCGCAGGTGCTGGAGGCGGCCACGCCCCGGCAGCGACGCCTGCTGGGTGAGCATGCGGAAGCGGAATACGACTGAGGTGCCGATGCCGGCACGCCAGATGCAGAGCGAAGTAATTAGCCAATAGTGGCAATACACTTTCAACTTTCTGATTATCTGGACAATAATCAGGAAAGTATTACTTCATGTGACCGGCGCTCAGGTAGCGGTCACCCAGAATATCGAGGGGCCCAAGCCCCCGCTTGTTGTATGACCATCAGGAGAAGTCATTGATGAAAACCCGTCTAGCAGCTTCGCTGGCCGCTGCAGTGCTGGCGTTTGCCGGGGCCAACCTGGCCCAGGCAGCGCAGGTGTCCGGCGCCGTTGGCGCCACCAGCCAAGGCGACATGACCTACCGTATCGGGCTGTCGTTCGACTGGGACAAGAAATGGCTGGAAAGCAGCACCGGCTACGTGAGCGGCTATTGGGATGCCGCCTACACCTACTGGGAGGGCGGTGAAGCCAGTGGCGCCCATTCGCTGTCGCTCAGCCCGGTATTCACCTATGAATTCAGCGGTTTCAGCTACACCCCGTACATCGAGGCCGGTATCGGCCTGGCGGCGTTTTCCAAGACCGACGTGGGCGACCAGCGCCTGGGCTCGTCGCTCAACTTCGAAGACCGCATCGGCTTTGGCCTGAAGTTGCCGGGGGAGCAGAAGGTCGGGATCCGCGCGATGCACTACTCCAATGCCGGGCTCAAGCAGCCTAACGACGGGATCGAGTCGTACTCGCTGTTCTACAGCAAAGGCTTCTGAGACCCCGCGGGCCGCTTCGCGGCCCGTCGCGACACAAGGCCGCCGCGCTTCCTGTCAGCGGCCTCAGCCGCGATTACTGGCACAGCCGGTGCAGCCACCGCGTCGCCTGCTCGCGGATAAATCCGCTCCTACATCGGCTTCGATTTGACGCGGTACCTGTAGCGGCCTTGTGTCGCGCGGGGCTGCAAGGCAGCCCCGGGAACTGTCAGAAGGTATACGAAACCCCGGCCTGCACCGTGCGCGGCGCCCCCGGGTAGACGTAGTTGTTGAACGCCCCCTCGTCATAACCCTTGTTGAACAGGTTCTTCACATCCAGGTTCAGGCGCACGTGTTCGTTGACCTTGTAGAAGCTCAACAGGTCGACCACGCTGTAGCTTTCCATGGTGTAGGTACTGGCCGCTGTCTGCCCGGCCCGGTCATCCACGTACTTCACGCCGACGCCCAACCCCAGTCCCTTGGCCAAGCCATCCTGAAATTCGTAGGTGTTGAGCAGGCTGAAGCTGTTGCGCGGGATATTGGCCAGGTGGGTGCCCTTGGGCAGCGTCGTGTCCTCGGTCACTTCGGCGTCAACGTAGGCATAGCCCCCGATCATGCGCCATTCCGGGGTGAGGTTGCCGGCGATGTTGATATCCAGGCCACGGCTGCGCACTTCACCGGCGGCGATCTTGTAGGTACCGGTGGGGTCGTTCGGGTCGTTGGCCAGTACGTTTTCCTTGACGATGTGGTAGATCGCCGCGTCGACGCTCAGTTGACGATCGAGCGCCTCCCATTTCACGCCCAGCTCGTAGGACTTGCCTTTTTCCGGGTCGAAGCCACTGCTACCGTTGCCGGCGGGCGTGCCCGTGTTGGGTTTGAACGAACGGGCGGTGTTGGCGTAGACCGCCACAGTATCGGTCAGGTCGTAGATCAGACCGAAGCGTGGCGTGACGCCGTTCTCGCCCTTCTGGAAATCGCGGTTGGCAGCCCGGCGATCGTCGTAGTCGTGCTCGAAGCGCTCGAAGCGCACACCGGCCAATGCCTTCAGACGCTCGGTCAGCGCCACCTGGTCCTGGATGAAGAAGGCCCAGGTCTGTAGCTTTTCATTGTCCCAGGTCGTTGGCGTCGGATTCAGCTCCGGCCGCGGTTGACCCAGTACCGGGTCGTAGATATCGATCGGGTAGGACGCGGTGGAGCGGCGGATAATCGAACTGTAGTGGTAGTTTTCGTACTCGATGCCGGTCAGCAGGGTATGGCTGAGTGTACCGGTATCGAAATGCCCGGTCAGGTTCAACTGCCAGTCGCGGTCGGTCCATTCCAGCTTGCGGTAGTTGAAGTTGCGGTCAAGCGTCCGGCCATCTGCCTGCAATCGCGTGCCCTCGACCGCATTACCCTTGAGCGAGCCATCGAGGTACTGGAAGCCACCACCCAACGTCCAGTCTTCATTGAGCAGGTGCTCGAAGCGCAACTGGGCCATGTTGTTATCGTTGTGCAGCAGGTTGTCGCTGCCTTTCTCCCAGATGTAGGTATCGCGTGAGGCGCTGCCGGTCTGAGTGGGGTAGCGGGTCAGGCCACGATCAAGAGGGTGATTGTTGCGCATGAAGTCGCCCTCGAAGACGACCTTGGTGCTGTCGTTGACCTGCCAGCTGAGCACCGGCGCCACGTCGTAGCGCTCGCTCTCCACGTCGTCGCGGAAGCTGTCGCCGCCTTCGCCCAGCAGGTTCAGGCGGTAGGCCAGCGAGCCATCCTGGTTCAGCGGCCCGGTCGCGTCCAGGGTGGCACGGTGCATGCCCTGGTCGTCGAACTGGCTGCCCAGGGTAACCTTCGGCTCCGCCAGCGGCTGCTTGCTGACCACGTTGAAGGTGCCGCCGGGGTCACCGCGGCCATACAGGCTGCTGGCCGGGCCACGGAGCACCTCCAGGCGCTCGACGGTGTTGGCGTCGGGGGCGTTGGGGTAACCGCGGTTGATCGGGAAGCCGTTGCGGTAGAACTCGCCGCTGGTAAAGCCGCGCACGGTGAAGGTGGTCAGGCCCTGGCCACCAAAGTTGTTGGCGCGGCCGACGCCGCCGGCGTAGTCAAGGCCGTCCTGCAGGCGTGTGGCGCCCGTGTCTTGCAGAACGTCCTTGGGCACCACGCTGACCGATTGCGGGGTTTCATGCAGCGCGGTGTCGGTGCGGGTGGCGCTGGCCGAGCGGGTGGCCTTGTAGCCGTCCACCGGGCCATCGGCACGTTCACTGTCGGCGCTGCTGGTAATGCTCAGGGCCTGCAGTTCGATCTGGGAGGGCGTGCCGAGCGGTTCTGGCTCGGCAAAGGCCAACGGGGAGACGGCATGAAGCACACAAAGCGAAACGAACGTGCGACGCATCGACGGGACGATCCTGAAGTAGAGCGCTGAAGGTAAGGGGCTGGAGCGGCGCAAAACTACTACGAATCATTATCAAACGCATTATTTTTATGTGGCACTGCTGTACCACTTACCAGGCAGGCGATTCGCAGCTGGCTTGTTCGCGGGCACGCTCGCGAACAAGCCAGCGAAGATCAACACTCAGCGAAGCGCCTTGATCGCCAGCACATTGCACAGCGGATGTTCCAGGACATGCGCGGTGGTCCCGCCCAGGAAGGTCTGCAGGGCGTCGTGCCGGTGGCTGCCCATCACGATCACATCTGCCCGGCTATGGCCGACGAACTGGGCAATCGCCTTGATCGCAGGGCCTTCCAGGAAGTGCCGACGCTCCAGCGGGATCTGATGGTGGTCGCCCAGGCGGTTGAACGCCGCGCGCTGGGCGGCTCGCAGGCTGCTGTCGAAGCCGGGCATGGTGACCGTGCCGGCGCCGAAGTCGGCAATGTGGGTCCTGGCCGCATCGCATACATGCAGCAGGTGCAGTTCGGCGTTGCACTGCAGGGCCAGCGCATGGGCACTGTGGATCACCTGCTGGTCCAGGTGCTCGCCAGGGCCGTGGCTGTTCAGGTCCACTGCGGCAGCGATCTGCCGGGGCAGGGGCAGGCGGATATCGCTGACCAGGTGCACGGCCACCGGGCTGTCCTTGAGCAGTTGCCAGTCCAGTGGCGTCACCAGCAGGCGCTTGAGCACGGGTTCGTGCTGCACGTCCTTGATCAGCAGGTCGCACCCCAGCCGCTCGACCCGTTCCAGCACACTGCCCAATGGGTCACGGGTGAGCAGCAACTCGGTGGACACATCCAGGCCGGCGTTGCCCAGTTGTTCGGCTTCGTCCGCCAGCCATTGGCGGTTGTCGCTGAGCAGTCGTTCGCGTTCGCGGCTGTCGCTCATCAGGCCGAAGGTGTCGACATCGTCGACGAACACATTGATGTCCAGCAAGGCCCCGTTGGATTCCGCCAACGCCGCCGCGCGCTGCAGCGCCGGCGTGTGACGCATCTGCGGGCCGAGCATGACGAACAGACGCTTGAACTGGCTCATCGCACACCTCCACGTGTGGCAGCCCCCCGGGTGATCTGGTCATGTTCAGTCTAGACCGGTGCAGCGTACAGCGGGGCGATGGGTCGGGTATGATGCGTGCCCCATCTTTGTCACGAGGCCCGTCCCATGTCCCTGAGTGCTGCACAGATCGGCGAGTACCGCGCCTTTGCCGAGCAGTTGGCCGATGCTGCCGCTGAAGCGATCAAGCCCTACTTCCGCGCCAGCCTGGATGTCGAGGACAAAGGCGGGCGTTTGTACGACCCGGTGACCGTGGCCGACAAGGCGGCCGAAGATGCCATGCGCGCGCTGATTCAGGCCCGTTACCCCGAGCATGGCATTCTCGGCGAGGAGGCCGGAGTGGCGGTCGGCAGCAGCCCGCTGACCTGGGTGCTCGACCCGATCGACGGCACCCGCGCCTTCATCACCGGCCTGCCGCTGTGGGGCACACTGATTGCCCTTAACGACGGCACGCAGCCGGTAGTAGGGGTGATGAACCAGCCATTCACCGGAGAACGCTTCGTCGGCACGCCGGAAGGCGCCTGGCGCAACGGTACGCCATTGAAGACCCGCGCCTGCCGTGACCTGGCCTCGGCGACGCTGATGTGCACTACCCCGGACATGTTCGATACCGCTGAACGCAAGGCTGCATTCGAGGCGGTTGCCGGCAAGGCGCGGCTGATGCGCTACGGCGGCGATTGCTATGCCTATTGCATGCTGGCCAGCGGGTTTGTCGACGTGATCGTCGAGGCCAGCCTGCAGCCGTATGACGTCCAGGCGCTGATGCCGATCATCGCAGGGGCGGGTGGGGTGATCAGCGCCTGGGATGGCAGCAGCGCGCAGAATGGTGGCTGCGTGGTGGCTTGCGGTGACCCGGTGCTGCATGCGCAGATGGTGAAGATGTTACGCAATGCCATGTGAGCGGCGTGCTGCTTGTGCAGCCCTGGTCGCGGGGGCTGCACATTGTCCACGGATGGTAGGGATGGAGGCTCGCTAGCTCCCCAGGCACTGCACTTTTTCCCGTTTCCGGGCTCTATGCTTGGCCAGGCTGTGCCGATACCCGGTACAGCCGCCGAATATCGACCCGGTGCCGATGGTTGCAAGCAGTCCCAAAATCCTCTCACGCCTGCTGCTGGTTGGCGCCTTCAGCTGCCTGTGCGCCTGCACCCAGGAACAGGGCCGCGACATGCTCGACCAGCTCGGCAAAGGCAAGCCCAGCGAGCTGTTCCAGACCAGTGTCGACCGCATGGCCACGCTGTCCATGCGCGACAACCTGCAGAGCTTGTACCTGCTGATGAACAAGCTGTATCTGCGCAACCCCAGCCAGTGGAAACTGTCCGGCTACGTGGATGCGGCCACTGCCGAGCGGCAGATCCGCATCGCCATCGAACACCGCCAGCCGCTGCCGCAACTGGGCCAGCGCCGTGACCTGGCGGCCTTGAGCTATGCCCTGAGCCCGGAGTTTCGCGGCGATCGGGTAGGCGCGTTCATCTACGCGATTGGCAGCATGCTGATCACGGCGCATGGCGGGCGTACCGAGTTCTACATGACCGATACCATCGACCCGCTGTTCGTCAACAACGCTGCACGCAATATCGAAAAGGCTACCTGGATGCTGAGCCAGCGACAGGATGCCAACGGCGAACTGCTGCTGTTCTCCAATGAAATCTCCGAGGAGGGCAGCAATCTCAGTTTTGCCGTGGAGTTCGGCAAGATCGTGGCACGCCTGGATTTGCTCGCCGAATTGCTGGATGAGCGGTATCGGCGGATTGGTCTGAATTATGCGCAGAGCCTGTTGTTGATGAATTTCCTGCCTGTGCAATGAATGCAGCAGGGGTGAGCAGCCGCCACACGGAAATAGCGTTCGATAATCGAACGCCTGCGCCAGCGCCCTGTGCGCTATCCGCCCGGCATTCGCGCAGATGCGTTGCCCACCCCCGGCCAATTTGCTTAAGTGGGCCCATGCACCGGTTGTCGTTTGCCCGCACCTGCGCCAACCGCCTCGATAGACTGACCGTGACGACCGCAACCACAGCCCACCGGGCCGTAGGAAGCGGCGACCAGAACAACAACGATACCGAGTGCCCTGCCTATGGAAAGCCGCCTGCTGAGCGAGCGCAGTAGCGTGTTTCATCACGCCGACCCTTGTGCTGTGTCCGCTTATGTCAACCAGCATGTAGGCCAGCATTGCATCGGTCTGTCCCGCACCACCCATCCGCAGGCCAGCCTCAGCCACCGCAAGTTTGCCGAACTCGACCTGTGCCGCATCAGCTACGGTGGCAGTGTGCGGGTCACCTCGCCAGCGCTGGAAACCATCTATCACCTGCAGGTACTGCTCAATGGCAACTGCCTGTGGCGCGGGCCCAAGCGTGAGCAGCTCCTGGTGCCAGGCGAGCTGCTTGTGATCAACCCGGAAGACCCGGTCGACCTGACCTATTCGGACGACTGCGAAAAATTCATCCTCAAGGTGCCGACCCGGCTGCTCGAATCGATCTGTGACGAACAGCGCTGGCAGCGGCCCGATGGCGGCGTGCGCTTCCTGCGCAACCACTACCGGCTGGAAGAGCTGGACGGTTTCGTCAACCTGCTGGCGATGGTTTGCCATGAAGCGGAAGTCAGTGGTTCGCTGCCAAGAGTGCAAGGCCATTACAGCCAGATCGTCGCCGGCAAGCTGTTGACGCTGATGAGTACCAATGTCTGCCGCGAGAGCCTGGGTTCACCCGGCGCAAGCCTGGAACGGATCCTCGACTACATCGAACGCAACCTGAAGCTCGAGCTTTCCGCCGAAGCGTTGGCAGAGCAGGCCTGCATGAGCCTGCGCTCGTTGTATGCGTTGTTCGACCGGCAGCTGGGCACCACGCCCAAGCAGTATGTGCGCCAGCGCAAGCTGGCGCAGGTGCATGCCTGCCTGGGCGACGCCAGTTGCGCCGTGCGCAGCGTGACCGAACTGGCCATGGACTACGGCTTCCTGCACCTGGGGCGGTTTTCCGAGGTGTATCGGCAGCAGTTCGGCGAGCTGCCGTCGGAAACCTTCCGCAACCGGCGCGGAACACACCCACCCCCTGCAGAAAACGGATAGCACCGCGCACAAAGCGGATATTGCTGCCGCCTACCAACCCCTAACCTGACCGGGTCCAGACAATAACAAGGGAGACCCTGGCCATGTCCCTGGGATTCGACTACCTCAATGCCTTGCTCGAGGATGACCGTGAAAAGGGCATCTACCGCTGCAAGCGCGAGATGTTCACCGACCCACGCCTGTTCGACCTGGAGATGAAACACATCTTCGAGGGCAACTGGATCTACCTGGCCCACGAAAGCCAGATCCCCGAGAACAACGACTTCCTCACCCTGACCATGGGGCGCCAGCCGATCTTCATCGCGCGCAACAAGGACGGTGAGCTGAATGCCTTTCTCAACGCCTGCAGCCACCGTGGCGCCATGCTCTGCCGACACAAGCGCGGCAACCGCTCCAGCTACACCTGCCCGTTCCATGGCTGGACCTTCAACAACAGCGGCAAACTGCTGAAGGTGAAGGACCCCGGCAACGCCGGCTACCCCGACAGCTTCAACTGCGATGGCTCCCACGACCTGACCAGGGTGGCGCGCTTCGAGTCGTACCGGGGCTTTCTGTTCGGCAGCCTGAAAGCCGACGTCAAACCGCTGGCCGAACACCTGGGCGAGTCGGCGAAGATCATCGACATGATCGTCGACCAGTCGCCACAAGGCCTGGAAGTGCTGCGGGGGGCCAGTTCGTATATCTACGAAGGCAACTGGAAACTCACCGCGGAAAACGGTGCCGACGGCTACCACGTCAGTTCCGTGCACTGGAACTACGCCGCCACCCAGAACCAGCGCAAGCAGCGCGAGGCGGGCGAGGAGATCAAGACCATGAGCGCCGGGGCCTGGGCCAAGCAGGGCGGTGGTTTCTACTCCTTCGACCACGGCCACCTGCTGCTGTGGACCCGCTGGGCCAACCCGGAGGACCGCCCGGCCTACGAGCGCCGTGCACAGCTGGCGGCCGACTTCGGCCAGGCGCGTGCCGACTGGATGATCGAGAACTCGCGCAACCTGTGCCTGTACCCGAACGTGTACCTGATGGACCAGTTCAGCTCGCAGATCCGCATCGCCCGGCCGATTTCGGTGAACAGGACCGAAATCACCATCTATTGCATTGCGCCGAAAGGCGAGAGCGCCGATGCCCGCGCCAAGCGCATTCGCCAGTACGAAGACTTCTTCAATGTCAGCGGCATGGCCACCCCGGACGACCTCGAAGAGTTCCGCTCGTGCCAGACCGGCTACGGCGGCGGCAGCGGCTGGAACGACATGTCCCGTGGGGCTGCACACTGGGTGCAAGGCGCCGACGAGGCGGCCAGGCAGATCGAGCTCAAGCCGCTGCTGTCTGGCGTGCGCACCGAAGACGAAGGCCTGTTCGTGCTGCAGCACAAGTACTGGCAGGACACCATGATCCAGGCCCTGAAGGACGAACAGCAGCTGATCCCCGTGGAGGCCGTGCAATGAGCCTGTATGACACCGTGCGCGACTTCCTCTACCGCGAGGCGCGCTACCTGGACGATGCCCAGTGGGACCAGTGGCTGCAGCTGTACGCCAGCGATGCCACCTTCTGGATGCCGAGCTGGGACGATGACGACACCCTGACCGAAGACCCGCAAAGCGAAATCTCGCTGATCTGGTATGGCAACCGCGGCGGCCTGGAAGACCGCGTGTTCCGCATCAAGACCGAGCGTTCCAGCGCGACCGTGCCCGACACCCGCACCGCGCACCACATCAGCAACATCGAGATCGTCGGGCAGGCAGAGGGGCAATGCCAGGTGCGCTTCAACTGGCACACCCTGAGCTTCCGCTACAAGACCACCGACAGCTACTTCGGCAGCAGTTTCTACACCCTTGACCTGCGCGGCGAGCAGCCGCTGATCAAGGCCAAGAAGGTGGTGCTGAAGAACGACTACGTGCGCCAGGTCATCGACATCTACCACATCTGATCCAGGGTTTGGCCAGTGCTGCCCGGTGCGTCCTGCGATGCGTCGTGGCCCGGCTCGCCCCGCGAGGTGCAACATGAGCTACCAGATCGCATTCAATTTCGAAGACGGGGTAACCCGCTTCATCGAAGCCAGCGGCCATGAAAGCGTGGCCGACGCTGCCTACCGTCAGGGCATCAACATTCCGCTGGACTGCCGCGACGGCGCCTGCGGTACCTGCAAGTGCAAGGCCGAGTCCGGCCGTTACGAGCTGGGCGACAACTTCATCGAGGACGCCCTGAGCGAGGACGAAATCGCCGCCGGCTACGTGCTGACCTGCCAGATGCGCGCCGCAAGCGACTGCGTGATCCGCATTCCGGCCTCGTCGCAGCTGTGCAAGACCGAGCAGGCCTGTTTCGAGGCCGCGATCAGCGAGGTGCGCCAGCTGTCGGCCAGTACCATCGCCCTGTCGCTCAGGGGTGAGGCGCTCAACCGCCTGGCGTTCCTGCCCGGGCAGTACGTCCACCTCAAGGTGCCGGGCAGCGAGCAGCGCCGCGCCTATTCGTTCAGTTCGCTGCAGAAGGGTGGTGAGGTCAGCTTCCTGATCCGCAACGTACCAGGCGGGCTGATGAGCAGCTTCCTGACCAGCCTGGCCAAGGCCGGCGACAGCATGACCCTGGCCGGGCCACTGGGCAGCTTCTACCTGCGGCCGATCCAGCGCCCGCTGCTGTTGCTGGCCGGCGGCACCGGTCTGGCACCGTTCACGGCAATGCTGGAGAAGATCGCCGAGCAGGGCAGCGCCCACCCGTTGCACCTGATCTACGGCGTGACCAACGACTTCGACCTGGTCGAGCTCGACCGTCTGCAGGCCTTGGCGGCGCGCATCCCCAACTTCACCTTCAGCGCCTGCGTGGCCAACCCCGACAGCCAGTACCCACGCAAGGGCTACGTGACCCAGCACATCGAGCCGCGCCACCTCAACGATGGCGATGTCGACGTGTACCTGTGCGGCCCGCCGCCGATGGTCGAGGCGGTGAGCCGGTACCTGCGTGAGCAGGGCATCACCCCGGCGAACTTCTACTACGAGAAGTTCGCGGCAGCGGCCTGACCGCTTCTTTCATCGCAAGCAATACGCCAACCGTGTGGGAGCGGGCGTGCCCGCGAAGAGGCCAGCGAGTTCAACGACGTTGTCTGGCCGGATGCGTTCGCCGGCATGCCCGCTCCCACAGCTGCCATGGCGAACCGGAGAAATGGATATGAACAACAGATTCCAAGGCAAGGTCGCCCTGGTCACCGGTGCCGCCCAGGGCATCGGCCGGGGCGTGTGCTGGCGGCTCAAGGCCGAAGGCGCGCAAGTAGTGGCGGTAGACCGCTCCGAGCTGGTCCACGAACTGGCCGGCGAGGGCATGCTCACCCTCACTGCCGACCTCGAACAGCATGCCGACTGCGCGCAGGTGATGGCCAGCGCCGTGGCCGCCTTCGGCCGCCTCGACATCCTGGTCAACAACGTTGGCGGCACGATCTGGGCCAAGCCTTTCGAGCACTACCAGGTGGAGCAGATCGAAGCCGAAGTGCGCCGCTCGCTGTTCCCCACGCTGTGGTGCTGCCACGCCGCCTTGCCCTACATGCTCGAGCGTGGCAGCGGCGCCATCGTCAATGTCTCGTCGATCGCCACCCGTGGCATCAACCGCGTGCCGTACGGGGCGGCCAAGGGCGGCGTCAACGCGCTCACCGCCTGCCTGGCGTTCGAAACGGCGGGCCGCGGCATTCGCGTCAACGCCACCGCACCCGGCGGCACTGAAGCGCCGCCCCGGCGGGTGCCGCGCAACAGCGCCGAACAGACCGAGCAGGAACAGCGCTGGTACCAGCAGATCGTCGAGCAGACCCTCGACAGCAGCCTGATGCACCGCTACGGCAGCATCGACGAGCAGGTCGGCGCAATTCTGTTCCTCGCTTCCGACGAGGCCTCGTACATCACCGGCGTGACGTTGCCGGTGGGGGGCGGCGACCTCGGCTGAATGTGAGCGGGGAATTGCACCTCGCGGCTGGATGAGGGTAGCTTGCGCAAACCTACCCTTCAGGAATGCCACCTTTGGACTCCATCACCCAAGCCGTTCTCGGCGCCGCCCTGCAAGGTACCGTGCTGGGCCGCATCCAGGGCCGTCGTTCGCTAGTGTATGGTGCAGCGCTGGCCACGCTGCCCGACCTGGACGTGATCATCCGCTACGCCGACCCGGTGTCGCAGATGACCTACCATCGCGGCTTTTCCCACTCGTTGTTCGTGCTCAGCGGGCTGGCCTTGCTACTGGCCTGGCTGGTCGACAAGTGCTGGCCCGGCAAAGGCTACACCTTGCCCAGGCTGTTCCTGGCATTCTGGCTGGTCCTGGTCACCCACCCATTGCTGGATGCGTTCACGGTCTACGGCACGCAATTGTTCTGGCCGTTGCAGACCACTCCGCTGAGCTGGGCGGCGGTATTCATCATCGACCCGGTCTACACCCTGCCGCTGCTGGCAGCGGTCATCTATGCGAGCATCCAGGGGCTGACGGCCAAGGCGACGCGGTGGCTGAGCCTGGCCCTGCTGTTCAGCACCGCCTACCTGGGTTTCGGCCTGGCCGGGCGCATGGCCGCCGAGCAGCGCTTCGAGGCAGCGCTCGACCAGCAAGGCATTGTTGCAAGCGAGGTACGTGCGGTGCCCATCGCGTTCAACAGCCTGGTCTGGCGGGTGCTGGCCAAGACCCCGGATGGCGGTTACTACGAAGGCATCAGCAGCCTGTTCGACCGGCAAGCTCCGGAAATGCAGCATTTGCCGCGCAACCTTGAACTGGCCGGGGCGCTCGCCGACCACCCTTTGCACCAACGCTTGCGCTGGTTCACCGATGACTGGCTGCGTTACGACCAGGTCGGCGATGCACTGGTGGTCACCGACCTGCGCATGGGGATACCCGGTAACTATACGTTCCGCTTCAGCATGGCTCACCGCGACAGCCTGGGACGCTGGATTACCGATGTCCCGGCGCTGTGGCAGGGCGCCGGGCCGGGGTCGATGTTCAATGGCGATGACCTGGTGCTGATCTGGCGACGTATCGTCGAACAGCAGCCGCCGCTGCCGCTGGCTACCTGGACCGGCCGTTACCTGGGGGACGGTACGGCCGAACGCTGACGGCCTGTGCTGCGTGCAGTTTCATGGCGGGTCAAGCCGGAGGGTCAGCTGCGAGGCACGCGCCCACTCACATAATGCGCCACATCATTGAACCCGGGCGTCGAGGCATGCCCGGGCGTTACCAGCGAGTCGATGAAGGCTTCATCCTCGGCAGTGATCTGCACCGTCAGGGCGCCGCCATAGGTATCCCACTGTTGTTCCGTCCGCGGCCCGACGATCGCCGAACTGACCAGCCGGTTGTTCAGTACCCAGGCAATCGCGAACTCGACCATGCCCACGCCCTTGGCCTGCACATAGGCCTGGATCTGCCGGGCGATGGCCAGCGACTCCTGGCGCCACTCCACTTCCATGATGCGCTTGTCCTGGCGCCCGGCACGGCTGCCAGTGTCCGGTGCGGCGCCCGGGGCGTACTTGCCGCTGAGCACGCCACGCGCCAGCGGGCTGTACGGCACCACGCCCAGGCCATGGGCGGCGGCGGCAGTCAGTTGCTCGGCTTCTGCCTGGCGGTTGACGATGTTGTACAGCGGCTGGCTGATCACCGGCCTGGGGACGCCCAGGCGCTCGGCAATGTGGCACACCTCGGCGATCCGCCAGCCACGGAAGTTGGATACGCCCCAATAGCGGATCTTGCCCTGGCGCAGCAGGTCGCCGATGGCCTGCACGCTTTCTTCCAGCGGCACCTGGTGGTCTTCGCGGTGCAGGTAGTAGATGTCCAGGTAGTCCATGTCCATGCGCGTCAAGGTGGCGTGCAGGGCATTGAAAATATGCTTGCGCGACAGCCCGCTGCGGTTGGGCAGGCCATCGGCCGGGCCGAAGCCGACCTTGCTGGCGACGATCCAGTCCTGGCGTTGGCGGGCGACCGCTTCGCCGACGATTTCTTCCGAGCGCCCGGCGTTGTACACGTCGGCGGTGTCGATGAAGTTGATGCCCTGGTCCCAGGCCTTGTCGATGATGCGCAAGGCGTCCTCGGTGCGGGTCTGTTCGCCGAACATCATGCTGCCCAAGGTCAGGGCGGAAACCTGCAGGCCACTATGGCCGAGGCGGCGGTAGATCATGCGCGTGGTCCTTATGCAGTCGGCTGAGCTGCCTGTTTTACACGCAACCGGGGCGCATTGAAAGGCGCCGCTCAGCCGATCAGGGCCAAGGCCTGCGCCAGGCTCAATGGCCGCTTCATGCGCTGGGACAGTGTCGCCATGGCATCGGAATAGCCTTTGGCAATGACCGCCTCGACCTGTTCATCGACACATTGCAAGGCGATGAAGTCGCCTTGCTCCGGCGCGCCGACGAATTCGATACGGTTCCAGTCCCGCGCATGCCCCAATACCTCATAGGTACGGCCGTGCTGGTAGGTCCAGAAGAACGGCACGTCGGCGTAGCGGCGCTGTTCGCCGAGCATGTTGGCAGCGGCAATCACCCCGTGCTGCTGGGCCAGGCGCCAGTGTTCGATACGCACCGGGCGTCCGCTGAGCGGGAAGGTGGCGATATCGCCCGCGGCCCACAGGCCCTCTGCGACGCGCATTTCGGCATCCACTTGCAGCGATTTGTCGGCGTTTGGCAGTACACCCTGAAGGAACGCAGTGGCCGGTCTCACCCCGGTACCCAGCAGCACCAGTGGCGTGTGCAAGCGTTCGCCGTTTGCCAGCAACACGGCTTCGACCTTGCCTTGGCCTTCGATGCGCTGGAGTTCAGTCGGGCCATGGAAGACGACCCCTTTGCGCTCATGCAGCTCGCGAATACTGCGGCCGATACGCTCGCCCAGCTGGCGCGCCAGGGGCACCTGATGGCGGCTAACCAGGTGCACCTTCAGGCCATACTTGCGCAACGCCGAGGCCGCTTCCAGGCCGATGAAACCGTCGCCGACGATCACCGCCGGCTGGCCGGGTTCGGCAGCGTCAAGCAACTGCGCGGCATCCTCCCGCGAGCGCAGGGTGAACACCCCGGGCAGCTCGACACCCGGGATATCCGGCCGCTGCGCCTTGCCACCGGTGGCCAGCAGGCAGGCGTCATAGTCGATCTGCTGACCGTCGGCCAGGGTGACCTGGCGCTTCTCGCTGTCCAGTATGCGCACCTTGCCATGCCTGCGTTCCAGCCGGCCCTTGCGCAGGGCGTCGGCGCCGAGCAGGGCAGGCACTTCGTCGGGCGACATCTGCCCGGCGATCACGAATTTGCTGAGTGAGGTACGGTCGTAGGCGGGCTGGCGTTCCTGGTCGATCCAGACCAGGCGGCCGGCGAAGCCATGCGCCAGCAGGGTGGCGACCGCGGCGCTGCCGGCAGCACCGGCGCCGACCACCACGAAGCAGCGGGCGTCACTGTGCCGGGGTGGTTCGATGGCGGGCAAGGCCTGGTCATCGACCCACACCTGGTCGCCGTCGACCCAGGCCTTGTAGCGGCGCAGGTCGGCCAAGGCCGGCGGCTCGCACAGCGCGCCTTCGTCAACGGCGAACGCGGCCTTGTGCCAGGGGCAGACCAGCAGGCCGCCACACACCACGCCCTCATCGAGCGGGGCGCCTTCATGGGGGCAGGTGGCCTGGTAGGCGTGCACCTGGTCGCCTTGGCGGATCAGGATGAGTTCTTCGCTGCCGGCCTGGACGCGCAGGGGGCGGTGTTCGTCAAGCTGGGCCAGGCGGGCCACGGCGTGCTGGGTCATTGGCGTTCTCCCGAGGGCCTTTGCAACCATTTGACGCCTGGGCCGGGGCGGGGATGCGTCGAGCTGACGATCGGAGAGGGTACGCCACTGCTGGCGGTAGGCGCGGATTTAGCCGCGAAGCAGGCGACGCGCTGGCTGGCACCGGCTGCGCCGATGCTCGCGGCTAACGCCGCTCCTGCAAATACGGCGACAATTCGCGCCGTGTGCAGGAGCGGATTTATCCGTGAGGCAGCTCAACTGGCCCGTGCTGTGTTCAGCGCCCCGGCGCGCGTCACGCGCAAGGCCACCAGGCTACCGAGCACGATCAGCGCCGCCAGCGAATACAGCGCGGCATCGGTGGAGCCGGTCTGGTCCTTGATGAACCCGACCAGGTAGGGGCTGAGGAAGCCGGCCATCTGCCCCACCGAGTTGATGATCGCCAGGCCGGCAACGGCCGCACTGGCGCTGAGCAGCGCGGTCGGCATCGGCCAGAACATCGGCAGGCCGGTGAGGGCGCCCATGGTGGCGATCGACAGGCCGAGGATGGCGATGGCCGGGCTGCCGGCGAAGTTCACCGCGATCAGCAGGCCGGTGGCGCCCATCAGCATCGGCACCACCAGGTGCCAGCGGCGTTCGTTGCGCAAGTCGGCCGAGCGCCCGCAGAGGATCATGAACACCCCGGCCAGCAAGTACGGGATGGCGCTGAGCCAGCCGATCAGCAACGGGTTGTCGAAGCCCATGTTCCTGATGATCGACGGCAGCCAGAAGTTGATCGCGTAGACGCCGCTCTGGATGCAGAAGTAGACGAAGCCGAAGGTCCAGATCAGCCGGTTGCCCAGCACGGCGAGCACACCGTCGCCGCTGGTGGCCGGCTTGCTGTCGGCGTCGGCCTGCAGGTCGGCGGCGATCAGTTGGCGTTCTGCCGGGCTCAGCCAGCTGGCCTTGTGGTAGCCATCACTGAGCAGGAACACCGCCAGCACACCCAGCGCAACGGTTGGCAGGCCCTGGATCAGGAACATCCATTGCCAGCCGGCCAGGCCGTGCTGGCCGGCCGCGAAGTGCTCGAGGATCCAGCCGGAGAACGGCCCGCCGAGCAGGCCGGATACCGGGATCGCCGACATGAAAAGGGCCATGATGCGGCCGCGGCGGGCGCCCGGGAACCAGCGCGAAAGGTACAGCACCACGCCGGGGAAAAAACCGGCTTCGGCGGCACCGGTCAGCAGGCGCAGCGCGTAGAACTCGGCAGGCGTGGAGACGAACAACAGGCAGGTGGACAAGCTGCCCCAGGCAATCATCATCAGCGCGATCCAGCGCCGCGGGCCGAAGCGGTTGAGCGCCAGGTTGCTCGGCAGGCCGCAGAGTACGTAGCCGATGAAGAAGATGCCGGCGCCAAGGCCGTACACCGTTTCGCTGAATTGCAGCGCATCGAGCATCTGCAGCTTGGCAAAACCGACGTTGACGCGGTCCAGGTAGTTGAACAGGTAGCAGATGAAAATGAACGGAATCAGCCGCAGGGTGATGCGCCGGTACAGCGCATTGCGGTGAATGTCCGTGCCTTGGTCAGGGGCGGGGCTGTATGCCATGATCGGGTTCTCTGTTGTTATGGTTGTCGCCGCGTCGCCTGTTCCGGCGCTCGCCCTGACGAGTCTCGGGGACAGCGGCGTGCCTGTCTTTGTGCTTTTGCACAGTGCTCGCGCCGCACTGCTGTGCCCCAGCCCAAAAGCCTAACACCGCAAGGACCCTTGAATGTTCGAACTCGACCATGACCTGGCACAGGATATCGTTGACCGGGCGATGGCCATCCTGCCGTGCAACGTCAATGTGATGGACAGCCAGGGGCTGATCCTTGGCAGCGGCGAACCGGAGCGCATCAACACGCGTCACGAGGGCGCGCAACTGGTGCTGGCCAACGGCCGCATCGTCGAACTGGATACTGATGCGGCCAAATGCCTGAAGGGCGTGCAGCCGGGGGTGAACCTGCCGCTGATGCTCGATGGCCGGCTGATGGGCGTGCTTGGCCTGACCGGCGACCCGCAACAGTTGCGCACGTACGGCGAGCTGGTGCGCATGACCGCTGAAATGCTGCTGGCCCAGCGCCATTTGCAGGCCGACCAGCAATGGCGGCGGCAGCGTTGCGACGACTTGCTGGCGCTGTTGCTTGGCGGCAGCGGTGATTCACCCCGGTTGCTTGATGAAGCCCGCCAGTTGGGGCTGAAACCCCAGCTGCCACGTGTGCCCTGCCTGTTCGAGCTGGCCTCGGGGGCACCTGGCGAAGCGCTGGCCGCATGGCTGACCAGCCGCTACCCGGACAGCTGGTGCGTCAGCCCGGCCCGCCAGTCGTTGCTGTGGTGCCGGCCCGCCGGGGTGGCGCTCGACGAACCGCGCCTGCTGGAACGCCTGGAACGTCATGGCTGGGTAGTGGAGCGTCTGGCCCTGGGCAGCGCCGCACAAAGCCTGGAGCAACTGCGCCGGGGCTACCGCCGAGTCCGCGACCTGCTGGCCTATGGCCGCGAGGTCGTGCCTGGCGAGCGCCTGCTCAGCCTGCAACGCTACCGGTTGCCGGCGCTGTTGTGGCGGCACCGCAACGATGATGCGCTGGACGAATTGCTGCAGCCCTTGCAGCGTATCCGTGCCAAGGACGGCAACGGCCAGTTGCTCGCCACCCTGCGCGCCTGGTGTGCCCATGACGGCCAGAGCCAGGCCTGTGCCGATGCGCTGGGTATCCACCGCAACAGCCTGCGCTACCGCCTGGAGCGCATCGCCGAGTTGGCTGAAGTGGACCCGCTGCGCATGGAGGGTATGCTCAGCTTGTACCTGGGCTTGCAGTTGCTGCCGGCCGACTGAGCGCTGGCCGCTCCTGGCAAAACGCCTGCGCCGGGCGCGCAGGCATTTGCCCAAACAACGCGTCCCAGGTTTTGTGCAAGCGACCGAGGCCAGCGTGGCAGCCACCTGTCAGCATGCCGCTGATCAGGACAGGAGAATCCCCATGAAGATCGTCATCGCCCCCGACTCGTTCAAGGACAGCCTCGACGCTGCCGGTGTCGCCCGCGCCATTGCAGCGGGCCTGGGCGAAGCCTGGCCGCAAGCCGAGCTGCTCGAGTGCCCGATGGCCGACGGTGGCGAAGGGACCATGCAGGCCATTCTTGCCGCCAGCCATGGCGAACTGCGCCGGCAGACCGTGCGCGGGCCATTGGGGCAACGCGTCGAAGCCGGCTGGGGCTGGTTGCCACAAAGCCGTACGGCAATCATCGAAATGGCCCAGGCCAGTGGCCTGCAACTGGTGCCGACCGGCCAGCGCGATGCCTGCCGCAGCAGCACCTGGGGCACTGGCGAACTGGTTGCCGCTGCCTTGGCCGCCGGCGCACAACGGGTGGTGCTGGCGATCGGCGGCAGCGCCACCAACGATGCAGGCAGTGGCATGCTGCGCGCCTTGGGCCTGCGCCTGCTGGACGCCGACGGGCAGGCGCTGGAAGAGGGCGGCCTGGCCTTGGCCAGGCTGGCCCGCATCGACGCCAGCGGCCTCGACCCGCGCCTGGCCGAGGTGCAGTTCGAAGTGGCCGCGGACGTCGACAACCCGCTGTGCGGCGCCAACGGCGCTTCGGCGATCTTCGGCCCGCAGAAGGGTGCCAGCCCGCAACAGGTACAGGCGCTGGACCAGGCCCTGGGGCACTTTGCCGACCACTGTGCGCAGCTGCTGGGCAGCGACGTGCGTGACTACCCTGGCTGCGGCGCGGCCGGTGGCATGGGCTTCGCGGCGCGGGCATTCATGGGCGCGCAGTTCCGCCCCGGGGTGGACGTGGTGGCCGAGCTGGCTGGCCTGGACGCGCTGGTGCGAGACGCTGACCTGGTGATAACCGGCGAGGGGCGTTTCGATGCCCAGACCCTGCGCGGCAAGACGCCGCTCGGGGTGGCGCGGGTGGCCAGGCGCCATGGGGTGCCGGTGGTGGTGCTGGCCGGAACCTTGGGTGAAGGCTACCAGCAGTTGTATGCCCATGGCATCGACGCTGCCTTTGCCCTGGCCGGCGGGCCGATGAGCCTGGAGCAGGCCTGTGCCGATGCTGCCGAACTGCTGCGCGCGCGTGCCTGTGACATCGGCCGCTTGTGGCAGCGTGCAAGGCAAAGCTGACCGCGGGGATGGCGTTGGCGCAGGCGCTCGCCAAGCCACCTCAGGGTAGCAGCGCCTGGGCCTGGCTGGCCGGGAGCTCGGCCAGCTCGCCAAAGCGCTGCGCCGCGTCGATGTAGCGCAAGGCTGACTTGGCGTCCTTCCAGCCCACGTAGCTCATCAAGGCTTTCAGTTCCCAGCCGTTGGCCGTTGCCCAGGTGGCGAAACCACGGCGCAGCGAATGACCGGTGTACAGCGCCGCCGGTACCCCGGCGCGCTCCAGCATGCGCCGCAGCAGGCCGACCAGGCTGTTGCTGTTGAGTGCGGTTTCACTCAGGTTGCCCCAGCGGTCGAGCTTGCGGAACACCGGCCCGTGGGCGATGCCGGCCACTTCCAGCCATTGCAGGTAGGCCGTGACCGGGCACAGCGCCTTCAGCGCCGGGGTTCGGTGTTGCACGCCCAGCGCTTCCCGGTCACCCTTGCTGCGCGGCAGGAACAGGGTGATGCCGACACCTGCCTGGGCCTGGATGTGCTCGACGCGCAGCCGCGCCAGTTCATCGCCACGAAAACCGCGCCAGAAGCCCAGCAACAGCAAGGCCGCGTCGCGGCGGGCGCGACGCAGGGCGGCCAGGCATGCCGTTCCTTGGCCTGGCAGGCCTCTGCTTCGAAGTACTGCACGGCGGTTTGCAGGTGCTGCAGCAACAACGGCGCGGCCTGCCTCGGCGGGTTCGGGTGCAAGGTGCGGATGCCGCGCAGCACCTGGCGTACCAACGGGGCCTTGGTCGGGTCGGGGAAGCCTTGGGCAAGGTGCCACTGGCTGAGTGCGGCGAGCCGTTGGCGCAGGGTGCTGACGGCGTGCTGGCCGGCGTGGTCGGCCAGATAGCGGGCGATGCTCTCGGCCGTGGCCGGGAGGAAGCCGCCCCAGTGGCTTTCGAAGTGCGCGATGGCGGCCTGGTAGCTGCGCCGGGTGTTGTCACGGGTGGCGGCGCGCAGGTAGCGCTCGATGTCGGTCATGGTGCGAGGGTCGGTTGGTGATGGACAGCACAATAAACCGAAATGCTGTGCCTGTCCTGCGCTGCGGGCGCCGCCATCACACGCAGGCGCTGGCCCCGCTGCGCTTGAACGGTGGGTAGTCACGCAGCTGCGTCGGCGACAACGGCCGACTGAAGTGGTAGCCCTGGGCGATATCGCAGCCGGCGAGCTTCAGGCATACCACCTGTTCACGGGTTTCCACGCCCTCGGCCACCACCTCCAGGCCCAGGCGCTTGGCCAGGATGATGGTGGAGGACACGATCGGGCTGTCGTCATGGCTGTTGGACAGTGGCGCGATCAGCGAGCGGTCGATCTTCAGCTTGCTCAGCGGTAGGGTGTGCAGGTGGGCAAAGCCGGCATAACCACGGCCGAAGTCGTCCAGGCTTATACCCAGGCCGGCACTGCGCAGGCAGTGCAGGTGCGCCACTGCCGTGCCTTCGGGGTCGAGAATGGTGGTTTCGGTAATTTCCAGCTCCAGCCGCTGTGGGGCGATGCCGTACTGCTGCAGTTGCTCCAGCAGCTGCGCCGCGAAGCCCGCCTGACGCAGTTGCAGGGCGGATACGTTCACCGCCAGCCGCGTCTCGGCGCCCTGCGCGGCCCAACCCGCCAAGGCTTCGCAGGCCAGGCGCAGCACCTCCCAGCCCAGCTCGACAATGAAACCGCTGCGCTCGGCCAGGCCGATGAAGCGGTCCGGGTAGAGCAGGCCGAACTCGGGATGGTCCCAGCGCACCAACGCCTCGTAACCCAGCACCTGCTGGGTGTCGAGGCGAATCTGCGGTTGGTAGTGCAGCACGAACTGGCGCTCGGCCAACGCGCTGCCAAATGCCTGTTCCAGGGTGAAGGCCTGGATATCGGCCAGGTTCAGTGACGGGTCGAAAAAGCGGTACTGGGCGCGCCCGGCCTGCTTCGCCGAGTACATCGCCGCGTCGGCGCTGCGGATCAGGCTGTCGATGTCCTGGCCATCGCGCGGGCAGATGCTGACGCCAACGCTGGGGCTGGTATTGACCTCCTGGCCATCCAGGGCGTAAGTGGCCGAGAGTTTCTGCACCAGTTCACGCACCCAGGCATTGATCTGCTCTTCACTGCGTTCGCCCGCCAGCAGTACCACGAACTCGTCGCCACCAAAGCGCGAGGCTTCGTCGCCGGGCTCCAGCAGGCGCTGGATACGCCCGGCCACGGCTTGCAGCAGCAGGTCGCCGACCTTGTGCCCCAGCGAGTCGTTGATCGACTTGAAACGGTCCATGTCGATGAACAGAATCGCCAGCAGCCGGCGCCTGCCGCGCTGACGGGTCAGCACCTGGCCGGCGACCTCGACGAACTGGCGGCGGTTGTGCAGGCCGCTGAGGTGGTCGGTGGCGGCGGCGTGGCTGCTGCGCCGGTGCTCGTCCTCGAGGCGCTCGATCAGTTGCCGGTTGACCTGCTGGGCGTGCTCCAGCGCGCTGAAGGCCTCCTGGCGCTTGCGCAACAGGCGCAAGGTCCACAGCAGGCTGGCGAGGATCATCAGGGTCATGCCCAAGGTGAGCCAGAACTGCCGGGCGTAGGCCTGCGTGACAGGCGCCAGGATCGCCTCCTGGCGCTGGCTGACCACGATGCTGAAGCCCCGCTCGGGTACGCGCCGGAACAGGCTCTGGTACGTTACCCCGGTCGCGTACTGGGTGAGCATGCCTGCCTCGCTGGCGCTGCCGGGCAGCCCTGGCTGCAGCGCGTCACCAGGCACGCTCATGCCACGGCTGTCGATGCGCAGCCGCTCCCGGCCATCGCCCTGCAGCAGGCGCACCAGGCCGCTGCCGCCCAGGTCGACGTGCTGCAGCAGCACGGCCAGGTAGCCGATGTCCAGCTGCACCACCAGGAGGGTGTCGATGGCATCACCTTGCAGGTCGGTCAACGGCAGCAGGAAGGGAAGCTGCCAGTCCGGCCCGCTGGCCGGCTGGCTGGGGGCCTGCACGCTGGGCAGGAACGGTTTGAAGCCGTAATCGGCGACGTGTCGTTGCAGCTGCTGCAACCAGCCTTCGGGCAACTCGGCGGCCACGTCGGCATGGCTGGCCGACAGCAGCCGGCCTTGGCGGTCGTAGAGGCCCATGCGCTTGAACAGCGGGTCTTCGCCAAGCAGCTTCGCCAGGCCTGGATTGCCCGGGCGCAGCGTTTTCATGTCGTCCCGGGTGGCCTGGCCGACAGCCTGGGCGCGGTCGACCAGCTGGCGCAGGCTTGCGCCGACCAGGGTGGCCAGGTTCAACTGCTCGGCAGCCTTGGCCGCCAGCGCGTCCTGCCTTGCACCAGCCTGCTGCGCAAGGTGCAGCCCCCAGAGGAAGGCCAGGGTCGCGGCACACAGCATCAGGATCAGCAGCCGCAGAAGGCTGGCGGAGGAAAGCGAACGGCGAATCACTGCTGACAGTTCCCGACCCTGGGTAATGGCCAGAAAATACGACAGTAAGATGACAACTTCATGACTGATGGCAAATCGCCTTTAAGGATCGCCCTTTTCCGCCAGCGGCGCCTGCAGGCGCGCGGTCTCTTCCTCCAGGTAATTCATCAACGCACTGACTTCGCCGTCGCTGAGGCGCAGGTTGGGCATGGCCAGGCGGTTGTACTGTTCATACAGCAGCATCGCCAGGGGGTCTTTCTGCGCCAGCATCTGGTCGGGCTCCTTGATCCAGCGGGCCAGCCATGCGGCGTCACGCTGGCGGGTCACACCCAGCAGGTCGGGGCCGATAGCGCGCTGCCCCGGCTCGCTGTTGCCCACGGTGTGGCAGGACGAGCAACGCGTGCGGAACAGCTGCTCGCCACTGCTGAGCGGGCGAACCTCCGGCGCCTGGGCATAGTCCAGCGGCTTGGCGCTGGCCTGTTTCCAGTTGTGCAGGCTGTTGCCCAGGCGGTCAGCGAGGATGTACGGGCTTTCAAAAGGCGAAGCCTTCATCCAGCGGCCGCTGGCCTGGTTGCCAATGATCAGGCTCAGGTTGTGGTCCTTGGAGCGGCCGTTTTCCAGGCCTTCGATATACAGGCCCAGGCTGCGGCGCAATTGTTCGATGTCAGCCGGTTCGCCGGTGAGCAGCGTCCAGCCGGGGCCGATGCCGAACTTTTCGGCGTAGCGCTTCAGGGTAGTGGGGGTGTCATTGAACGGGTCGATGCTGATGGAGTAGAAGAAGATGTCCTGGCCCACCCGGTCACCGAGGATCTTCTGCACCTGGCGCAGGCGTGCGGTTTCGACCGGGCAGGAGTCGGTGCAGCCGGTGAAGATGAAATTGATGGCGACCACCTTGTCCTTGATCAGGTCGTCGAAGAAATACACTTTCTCGCCGTCCTGGGTCAGCAGCGGAATGTTGGGGAAATAGTCGGCCCCCCAGGGCGATGCAGCAGGTGCTGCGTCGGGCTGTTGCGGCTGTAGCGGCCACAACGGGATGCTGGCCGCGAACAGCGCGAGCACGAGCAGGATACGCCAAGTGCCGGACATGATACGGTCCTCTGGATACCGGTAGCCCGACCACAAGCACATTGACCACAGGCCGCGTGCAGTGGCGATGGGCGCGCCCACGCGGGGCCGCTTGGCGGCCCCGGCTGCCAATCACTTGTACCTGACCGGCGCTGTCACGCTCTGCCCGAGTGCCGATCTCACCGTCACCGTCGCTGGCGTAGCCGGGCCATAGCCACTGGTGGTCACCAACAGCCGCCAGGTGGCCCCGCTGCCGCTAGCCGTCATGCTGGCGTTGCCCAGGTTCAACGGGCCGGCGGTGGTGGCTGCGGTCACACTGATGCTGTTGCCTGCGGCCACCGTGGTGGTCCCGCTGACCTCCCAGGTAAACTGGTTGGCGCCGAGCACCTGCACCGTGGCACTGGTCACCTGGATCTGGTCCGTCACCGCAGCCGGGCTGACCGCAATGCTGACCGTGGCCGGGGCCACGGATTCGGCACCCTTGGCGTCCCGTGCCGAGTAGTTGAAGCTGGCGGTGAACGGCGTCGCCACGCTGGCTGGTGGGGTGTAGACCACCGTGGTGCCATCGGTACTGGTATTGCCCTGGCCGGAGTTCGGTTGGCTGAGGCCGACGACGGTCAAGGGCAGGTTGTTTTCCGGGTCGGTGTCGTTGGCCAGCACGTTCAGGGTCAGCGGCTTGCCAGCCGTGGTCGCGGCGCTGTCGTTGGCTGCAACCGGGGGTTTGTTGTCCGGTTCGTTGTTGCCCTTGTTGTTGGTGCGGAAGGTTGGCAGGCCAACCGATGCCACGTACGCCACACCGTCCCAGCCCGGTAGCGGGGTCGGCATGACCTGGAACTGGCCCGGGTGTTCGAGGTCCCAGCGCAGCAGCATGGACGTGTCCTCATGCTGGGTATTGTGGCAATGCTCCATGTAGGTACCGGCAAACTCGCGGAAGCGGATGGCCATTTCCACTTCTTCCGACGAGTCGGCATCCGGGCCGATGCGGTACACGTCCTTGCGCGCCCATTTTTCCCACTCTGGCGGGGCCATGCCATCGCGGCTGAGGATCACGCCTTCCTCGAAGTGCACATGCACAGGGTGGCTCCAGCCATTACCGCCGTTGATGATCTTCCACACTTCCAGGGTGCCGTCGCCGCTGAAGCCGGCATCGGTGGACTGGTTGGCCAGTTGTGGCGCAGCGGCTATGCGGCGGGGGTCCATGCTGTAGCCGAAGCTGCCTTCGCTCTTGATGGTCCAGGGCTTGCTGTCGGTACCGTCGGAGCGCCCGAAGATGAATTCGCGGTGGCGGGCTTCCTTGAGCTTGGCCAGGTCGGTAGCCGAGTTGCGGTCGATCGTCAGCGGCAGCATCTTCATGCCCGCAGCCTTGCCTGGCTTGGCCGGCTCGTAGGCCGCCGGGTTCATGCTCAGGTCCTGGCCGCTGTAGGGCTGCACCACCAGCTGCAGGAACTTGCCGATGGCCGGGTCGCCGTTGTCCCACTGCGGGCCTTTGCTGGTCTGCTTGATCACGGCCTTGTACTTTTCCGAAAGCACGTCGGCCAGCGCAATGGCGCCTTCCGGCCCTTTGCCGCTCTGGTGTTCTTCGAGGTTGACGAAGTACAGCTTGTCGCCGACCTTGATGCCGTTCCTGGCGAAGTTGATGATGATGTCGTAGCGCTCGGCAATGCCCTGCAGCGGCAGGATGCCGTTGTTGTCCTGCAGGTTGCCGTCGCCGTTGAGGTCCATGCTGCCGTCGAACGGCACAGCGTGTTCCATGATGTTGCCGTCGTTGGCGATCATGTGGAACGGCACCCGGGCATACGACACGTTGGAGCCGACCGGGCCTTTGAATTCGCCACTGGTGCCGGCAATTTCCCGGACCACGGCCAACTTGAAGTAGCGCGATACCGAGCCGTTGAGGATACGGAAGCGATAACTGCGCGCGCGAACCTTGAGGATGGGGCGGAACTGCCAGTTGACCATGACCTGGTCGCCAAGGAAGCCGTCGGTATTGAACGGGTTGAACCACAGCTGCCCTTGGGCATCCCAGGCCTTGTCGGCGATCACCAGGTTGACGTCGTAGTCACGGTTACCCCACGGCAGGCCCGTGCCGCTGGGGAAGCGCAGGTTCACGCCATCCTGCAGGGCCTCGTTGCCACGGTCCAGGGCACTGTAGTAGTTCATCATCACGGCGTTGCCCTTGTAGACGTTCTGCGCCGTGAAATCCATCATGTGGTCGTGGAACCAGTGGGTGCTCATGGTTTCGCGCCAGTCGCCGCGAATCTTGATGCTGCCGTTCTGGCAGGTCTTCAGGCCTGGGCTGGCATCGTTGACAAACAGGGTCTCACCGGGCGAGCAGGGGAATGCCGCCCGTGGGTCCTGGGCGCGGGTGTTGATGGTGTCGTAGCCGGCCAGCTGCAGCGGCCAACGGTAGTCGTAGTACTGGCCCGGGAAGAAGTAGGCGTTGGCAAAACCGTCGCTTTCAGCGGGCGAATGGCCGTTGTGCTCGTGGGTGGAAATGGTGTGCAGGCCAAACCCGTTGTTCGCTGCTGGGTCGATGGGCAGGGCGTTGTAGTGGCGCATCAGGATTGGCTGGCCATAGCGCACCATCAGCAACTTGGGTGGGAGGGTGCCGTCGAAGGTCCATACCGACTTGTGGTTCTGCAGCGGCATTTTCGGGTGGAAGCGAATGTCGATGCCGCGGGTCGTACCCTGTGTGTTGGGGATGTCGGAGGTCTGGTAATACAGGCCGCCCGGGGCGAACTCGCCAACGGCATAGTTGTGCAGCTGCTTGCGGTCGCGCAAACCAAGATTGATGCGTGCGCCAGCCTGGGCGGTCTTGAACCCTGCCTGCGGATAGAACTCGTTCCAGCGCTGGTGCGACCAGCCTTTTCCGGGTGGCCGGCCTTCCGCCGGCGAGCCGACAGGGTGCCGGTTGAGGAACATCTCGATCTGCGCCTTCCACGGGTTGCGGTCGAGCACATTGGCATACTGGGTCGGGAACGGGTACAGGCCCGGTTGCTTGAGGAAGGCTTCCAGCGCGCTGCCGCTGGGACCACTGCGGGCGACCACGTCCGGGTCCTGCGCCGGTGCGGCACCCAGGGTGGGTACCGGGAAGGTCAGCGTTGCAGGCGGCAGCGTCGGGTCGAGTTTTTCCGTGCCGAACTCTTCGAACAGGAGCAACTGCTGGGTAAACGGCAATGCCCCGAACAAGGGACTGGGTTTGCCGTTGGTGGGGTACTTGTTGGCGGTTTGCAAGGCCGGTGGCAATACATTGTTGGCGAGTACCGTGTTGCGGTCGCCGTACACGCCGTTGCTCAACTCGAGCGAGCCCTGGTTGGCCTCTGGCATGTTGTAGAGGTCGAGCAAGGCCTGGGTCGGGTCGGCCGGCTGGTCGGTATAGGCCGACGGGTCGGTCGGCGGCGGCATGCTGTTGTCGTCCAGGGGGGCGGCCACCGCCGTGGCCAGCCCGAGGCCAAGCATCAGCGCAGTGACGGAGGAGAGCGGGAATACAGGCCTGCATGGGCGAATCGCGACAGGTGTTTTCATTGGCTTGTGCCTCGCGCACGGTTTCGTGGCGTTTTGCTAGTTACCACGGCCCGAGCAACGCCTGTGCCAAGTGTCCGGGATGTAACGCCCTGCCAATCAAGCCCTTGTGGCGCCTGGAGCGCGTTGCAAGCCACGGCGTCAAAAACGGGGCTAGCCCCCCACTAGCGGGTTACCCATTACCCAACGTCTGGGGCAAGCTGCCGGCCTGTGCCTTCGCACCCTGTCGCGCTGGGCGCCAATGACACGATCCGGCCCTGCTTTGGTGCGCCTACGCCTCCAATGAAGCCACCGGGCACACTTTCAATTCCCGTTTTCTGCGCTTTACTGTGCAACGTGCGCACCGCCTGTAGTGCGACGCGCCTGCTCCGGGCGCGGTGGCCGGCGCAGTCAAAGCGGCCTGCATCTTGCTCTCCCTGCTGCCGACTACAACCCGGAGCCCCGTGCAATGAGCTCATCCAGCGAATTTTCGCTCAGCGAAGCCCCGCAGTCGGCCCGCAAGGGCCTGCTGCCGATCGCGATGGTCCTGTTCAGCTTCACCTTCTTTACCGGCACGATGTTCGCCGGCGGCAAGCTGGGCATGGCCTTCAAATTTGTCGACATGTTATGGGTAGCCGCCATCGGCAACAGCCTGCTGGCCCTGTATGCCGCAGCCCTGGCGTTCATTGCCTCGCGCAGCGGACTGAACACCGTACTGATGGGGCGCTTCTGCTTCGGCGAGGCGGGTAGCCGGCTTTCTGACTTCCTGCTGGGTTTCGCCGAACTGGGCTGGTATGCCTGGGGCACGGCCACGGCGGCCATCGTGCTGGTCCGGTTGCTGGGGCTGGCGGACGGCTTCAGCATGCCGTTGATGGTGCTGTTCGGCCTGGGCTTCAGCATGACGGCCATCATCGGCTTCAAGGGGCTGGATGTGCTGTCGCGGCTGTCGGTGCCGTTGATGTTCGTGCTGCTGCTGGTGTCGATGTACATCGCCACCCGCGATGCCGGTGGCCTTGCCGGTCTGGCCGCGGTGCTACCGCACGAGACCATGACCTTTTCGGCTGCCGTGACCATGGTCTTCGGTACCTTCGCCAGTGGTGCCACCCAGGCGACCAACTGGACACGGCTGGCGCGTAGCGGCCGGGTGGCGGTGATTGCCAGCGTGGTGGCGTTCCTGCTGGGCAACGGATTGATGGTGGTGGCCGGGGCCTGGTGCGCGATGGTCTACCAGCAGGCCGATATCGTCGAGGTGATGATGCTGCAAGGCCTGTCGTTCGCGGCGGTGGTCATGCTGTGCCTGAACCTGTGGACTATCCAGGGGCCGACCCTCTACAACGTGTCGGCCGCCGCATGCCACCTGCTGCGCAGCGAGCGTCGGCGCAGCGCAACGCTGGCGGCAGCCGGGGTCGGGATCGTGTTGGCGATCGGCGGCATGTACGAAATGCTGATCCCGTTCCTGGTGCTGCTGGGCTCGATCATTCCGCCGGTGGGCGGCGTGATCATGGCCGATTTCTGGTATCGCCATCGCGGCAGCTTCCCGACACTGGGCACGATAAGCCTGCCGCGCTACAACCTGACCGGGCTGCTGGCCTATGCCGTGGGCGCGGTACTGGCCTGCGCCTCGCCGTGGATCGCCCCGCTGGTCGGTATCGGCGCTTCGGCCCTGTGCTACGTCGTCCTCGTCGAGCTGGGCGCACGGCGCCGGGCGCCAGGCCAGGCAGGCACCGAGCCTTGAGCCTGGCGCTGGAGCAGATCCTGCAGTTGCCCGGCCTGCACGCACTTCCGCATGAATGCTTCGGTCGCCCTGTTGATAGGGCGTATGAGCGCAGACCACCGCAAGGAGTAACAGCATGAACATTATCAACGCACGCCTGCGCGGCAAGCCTGGGTTGTTCCGCATCGAACTGAACGGCGAGCGCATCGCCGCCATCGTGCCCCAGGCCAATGGGGTGGCGCCCACGCCTGCGGGTGACCTGGATGCCGGGCAGAACCTGGTGGTGGCGCCTTTTGTCGAGCCGCACATCCACCTCGATGCCACGCTGACGGCGGGCGAGCCGAAGTGGAACATGAGCGGTACCCTGTTCGAAGGCATCGAACGCTGGGCCGAGCGCAAGGAAATCACCACCCATGAGGACATCAAGAGCCGTGCGAAAAAGACCATCGGCATGCTGGTGGACCATGGTATCCAGCATGTGCGCACCCATGTCGATGTTACCGACCCGAAGCTCACCGCGCTCAAGGCCATGGTCGAGGTGCGTGACGAAGTGCGTCACCTGGTCGACCTGCAGATCGTGGCCTTTCCTCAGGAAGGCATCGAGTCGTACGCCAATGGCCGGGCGCTGATGACCGAGGCGGTAGCCATCGGCGCCGACGTGGTGGGCGGCATTCCGCATTTCGAGAACACCCGCGACCAGGGCGTGGCGTCGGTGAAGTTCCTCATGGACCTGGCCGAGCGCAGCGGCTGCCTGGTGGACGTGCATTGCGACGAAACCGACGACCCCCAGTCGCGCTTCCTCGAAGTGCTGGCCGAGGAGGCCCGGGTGCGCGGCATGGGGCCCCGGGTTACAGCCAGCCATACGGTGGCCATGGGTTCCTATGACAATGCCTACTGCTACAAGCTGTTTCGCCTGCTGAAGCTGTCGGGTATCAATTTCGTCTCCTGCCCGACCGAGAGCATCCACCTGCAAGGGCGTTTCGACAACTACCCGAAACGCCGAGGCGTCACCCGCGTGGCCGAGATCGACCGTGCCGGGATGAACGTGTGCTTCGGCCAGGATTCCATCGTCGATCCGTGGTACCCGTTGGGCAACGGCAACATCCTGCGTATTCTCGAAGCTGGCCTGCACATCTGCCACATGCTCGGTTACGAAGACCTGCAGCGTTGCCTGGACCTGATCACCGACAACAGCGCCCGCACCCTGAACCTGGGCGAGGGCTACGGCATCGCGGAGGGGCGCCCGGCGAACCTGCTGCTGCTGTCGGCGCCGGACGATTACGAGATGGTCCGCAGCCAGGGGCATGCACTGGTGTCGCTGCGCCATGGCAAGGTGCTGATGCAGCGGACACCGGCGCTCGTGCAGCGCTTTGCCTGAGGCGGCGTGGCCTCAGGCGGTCATCGCCGCCAGGGCACAGCTTGAGATCTGCGCATCCTGTACCGCCACACCGGTCAGGTCCGCCAGGGTAATCTGGTCAGCGTGCTCCCGCCCGGGGGCGCCGCTGGCCAGCAAGGTACCCAGTTCGATCAGTTGCGTCGTGTCGATCTGGCCACTGCGCAAGGCGTGGGCAACCTCGCCGTACTGGCTGCACTGCGCGACCGAGTCGACGACGATGCGCGCGGCCCTGGCCACCAGTGCCGGGTCCAGCTCCTGCTTGCCCGGCCCGTCGGCACCCACAGCGGTGATGTGCGTGCCGGGCCGGACCCACTCGCTGCGCAACAGCGGCTGGCGGGAGGGGGTGGTGCAGACAATCAGGTTGGCTGCCCCTGCGACCTCGGCGGCATCCTGCGTGGTGCGCACTTCATAACCCAGCGCGCGGGCGAACGCACGGTAGCCAGCCAGCCCGCTGTCCTGCCGGCCCCAGACCACGACCTGACGGCAATCGGTAATGGCGCCCAGCTGTTCAAGCTGCATCCGCGCCTGCATGCCGGTGCCCAATATGCCGATGGCAGTGACCTGCGGCGGTGCCAGCAAGCGTGCGGCAATCCGCCCGGCCAGGGCGGTGCGCATGCCGGTCAGCCAACCCTCGTCCTGCAGCAGCGCCAAGGGCTGCCCGGTGTGCGCAGACAGCACCAGCATCAGGCCATCGTTGCTCGGCAGGCCTTTGCCCGGGTTGTCATAGAAGCCGGTCGAGATTTTCACGGTGAAGGTGGCGCTGCCCTCCACATAGGCCGACTTCACGCAGCAGTCGCCGTTCGCGCCTGGGAAGCTGAAGCCCTGGACCGGTGGCACCTGGACCTTGCCCGCCGAGAAGGCGATGAAGCCTTGCTCCAGGCAAAGCAGTGCGACCTCGGGGTCGAGGCTGGCGACGATTTGCGCCTTGCTGAAGCACCTCACTGGATAGCCCCGAGGAACGCGTCCAGCACGATGTTGCGGCCACACAGGATGACCGCGACACGCTTGCCGCGGTAACGCTCGGCAAGCTTCTGCATGCCGGCGACGGCGACGGCCGCGGCACCTTCGATGATCCAGCGTTCACTGCTGGCGATCTCGCGCATGGCGGCCTTGATTTCGGCCTCGCTGACCAGCACGGTGTCGGTCAGCAACGCCTGGCACAGCGGGAAGGTAATGCTGCCAGGCTCGACGCCGCCGGCTGTACCATCGGACAGCGTCTCGCGGGCGGCCACGTCGATGATCTTGCCAGCCTTGAGCGACTGCTCCAGCGCCGGGTCGTTTTCTGGCCAGCAGCCGATGATATCGGTACCCGGCTTGAGTACCCGCAGGGCTGCAGCAATACCGGAGATCATTCCGCCACCGCCGACGGCCACGAACACGGCGTCCAGGTCCGGTGCCTGCTCGAACAGCTCGAAGCCGATGGTGCCTTGCCCGGCAATGACCTGCGGGTCGTTATAAGGGGAGACGAATGGCTTGCCCTGGACCTGGGCCTGCCTGGCAGCCTCCAGTTCGGCCCCCAACGGGTCGGTGGGCAAGCCGACCACTTCAGCGCCCAGCGCGCGCATGGCCTGTACTTTATAGGCAGACGCGCCGTTGCTGGTATACACGGTGACCGGCACCCCAGCGCCTTTGCCTGCCAATGCCAGCGCCTGCCCGTGGTTGCCGGAAGACGCGGCAATCACCCCTGCACCGCGCTGGTCCACGGGCAACAGGCGGATCTTGTTGCTGGCCCCGCGAAACTTGAACGAGCCTGTGTGCTGCAAATGCTCGCATTTGAGCAGTACGTGACAGCCGCTGATAGCCGAGAGGCGGGCGCTGTAGGTCAACGGCGTGATGCTGACGGCTGGGCGCAGTGCCACATGGGCATCCTTGATCGCCTGGTACAGCGTGTCGAGGTAAGTGGCATCGACCTTGGGGAAACCTGTGGCGCTGGACATGATTGCACTCCTGAACAATCGTAGAAAGTCAGTCCACCATAGACATATTGTCTATTTCTGGCAAGGGGGTGAACCTGACCCCGCGCGCCTCTGCCTGGCTCGCCAATGTCATGGAACAAAACGGAAGAGGTTGGCTGCCGCCTAGGCGCGCAGTTCCTTCAGGTACTTGTACACCGTGGCCCGGCCCATGTTGAGCACCTTGGCGATGTAGTCGGCAGCGCTACGCCCCTCGAACGCGCCCTCGGCATGCAATGCCTGCACCAGGCTGCGCTTGTCTTTGGCCTGCAATGTCTGCAGGGACAGGTTGCGTTCCCCCAGCCAGGCATGCAGGAAGGTATTGATGCGTTCCTGCCAGTCGTTGCGGAACAGCGAATCGGGCTGCGGCACCAGCCGGCTCACCTGGAAGAACGCATCCAGCGCCGCGCGGGCCTGCTCCAGCACCGACACATTCAGGTTGATGCACATCAGGTGCTCGGCTTCACCCGCCTGGTTGCGCAGCACGCTACTGATGGAGCGGATCTTCTGGCCGTTCCAGTTGAGCTTTTCGTACGGGCCCAGGTTGACCCCGTTGAGCAAGTCTTCCAGTTCGTGGTCGATCGCCGAATCATCGCCCAGTTCACGCTGGGAGAAATTGTTGGCGATGTGAACGACGGTCTGGCTGCGCAGTTCGTGAATGATGACTTCTGCGTGCGGGTACAGCAGCAGCGCGATGCTGTCGGCGATTGCCTTGTAGTTTTCCAGGGTCATTTTCTGTCGCGGGTCGAGTGCCAGGCCCCATGGTGGCCGCAAAGCGCTAACGACACAAGGCGTCTTGCAAGGGCGGCGGCGTACATCTGCTGGACATCAGAAACCGCATGTTTTGCCTGTCACATTCGATAAGCCGTGATTATTCATTGTCAGCGCGCGTTTGCCAGGCTGGCCGCTTGCCCGCATAATCGGTACGTAATTACATGGTACATATCACATTACAAAATCGTAGGAGCAAGCATGGCCCGGGGCGGTATCAACAAGGTGGTAGTGCAACAGGCGCGTCAGGCGCTGATTGCCCGGGGCGAAAACCCCAGCATTGATGCCATTCGTATCGAGCTGGGCAACACCGGGTCCAAGACCACCATTCACCGCTACCTGAAGGAGCTGAGCGGTCAGCAACCTGTAGCCGCCGCGGGCGGCCTTGCGCTGAGCGAGGTGTTGAGCCGAATGGTCGGGCAGTTGGCCAACCAGCTGCAGGATGAGGCCGACCTGAAGGTCGAGCAGGCCGAGAGCCGTTTCACCGAACAGCGCGAACAGCTCGAAGCGCAGTTGGCGACCACCCGGCAGGCGTTGGCTGCGGCGCAACAACAGCATCAGATCGACGCAGCCGCACTGGCCGCCGAATCGGAACAGCTGCGTTCTACCCAAAGCACCTTGCAAGCCGAACAGCTGCGCAGTGCCAGCCTCAACCAGGCGCTGGGCGAGCTGCAGCTGCGCCTGGCGGACAAGGACGAGCAGGTGAAGTCGCTGGAAGACAAGCACCGCCATGCCCGCGACGCGCTGGAGCACTACCGCACCGCCAGCCGCGAACAGCGCGAGCAGGAACAACGCCGCCATGAAGCGCAACTGCAGCAACTGCAGGTGGAAGTGCGCCAGTTGCAGCAGGGCATGATCGTCAAGCAGGACGAGCTGACCCGCCTGCACCGTGATAACGAGCGCTTGCTGGCTGAGCACCGCCAGGCTTCCAGCGCGTGCAGGGCGCAGGATGAATTGCTCGAGCAGCGTGACGCGCAGATTCAGGGCCTGCGTACGATCCTGGCCCAGGCGCAGGGCGCCAGCGAGGAAATGCGTCGGCAGCTGGATGCTCAGGCGCAGCGCCTGGAGCAGCAACGCGACCTGGGCGCGGAACAGGCGCGGCAGTTGCAGCAGCTTGCCCAGCAGCTGAAGGAGCGTGATGAAGCGTTGGCGCAGTGCAGGGCGCAACTGGCCGAGGCTGCAGATTGATCAAACTTTTTCGCGCCGGGGCTTTCTTCCCTATACATTCCCGGTGGAGATAGTGCCATGCCTGAAACCCGACCCGAACGCAAACAAGGGCCTCATTCGTCCGAGCAGGCCGAGCACGAGGCTGACCTCGGCTTCGACCCCGATTCACCCGATGTCGACGACCCGCAAGTCGACCCACAGGGGCCGGCCAAGCCGCCCAGAGACGTCGAGAAAAAGCGCTAGAAGTGAATTGCCGGCAAGCCAGCCACCCCAAAGGGCGCTGGCTTGCCGGCATCAGCAAGGGCCGAGCGCGCCGACAGTCAACTGTCGGCTTGCCTGGCAGCCTCCACGCCCGCCGCCGACAGCTTGATCGGGTAGTTCACGCTGATCTGGTGGTCGCTGCCGACCGCCACGCTGCCGTCCTGGATCAGGCCGGCTTCCTGCAAGGTCTTGAGCATGCCGGCCACCGCCTTCTCACCGCGGTAGTTGTCCAGCACTTCCTTGCCAAGCCCCTCAGGGTGAGCATGCAACAGCCGGGTCAGTACTTCGGCTCTCAATGCATCGTTACTCATGGCGGGCCTCACTTGCCGTGCTTGGCCTGAAGTGCCTTGGCGTGTTCCAGATGCTGTTCGAGTTTGGGCAGGGTTTCACTGGCGAAGGCCTTCAGCTCAGCCTTGTCCGACGAGGCGGCTTCTTTCCTGAACAGTTCCACCGTTTTTTCGTGGGCGTCCACCTGGTTGTTGATATAGGCCTTGTCGAACGATTCCTCTCGCCATTCCAGGATCATCTTCTTGACCTTGTCGGTTATCGCCGCTTCATCGGGCACGGAAATGTCCAGCTTGCGAGCGATGTCGCCGAGTTTCTGGTTGGCCTGGGTGTGGTCAGTGACCATTTGCTGGGCGAATGTCTTGATCTCGGTATTCTGGCTTTTTTCCTGGGCCAGGTTACCGGTGACCACTTCGGCAATGCCGGCCTCGGTGGCCGCCTCGACGAAGTCATCGGAACTCGCCGCCAGTGCATGTACCGATGCCAGGCCCAGCACCATGGAAAAACCGACGCGCTTGATGAAGAGATTGCTCATGCCTCACTCCTTAAACCGTGACGCGACCTCAGTGTCGCGTACGGTTGAGGGTGAAGGCGGGGCAAAGGTTTAATCTTTTTCCTGGCCGGCGGTGTCCAGATGCTGGTGAACTATAGTGAACAGCGGCAAACGCGGGGTGGCCAGGGATTTCAATGTGCGCAGCCAGGAATAAGGACGAAGACGGGCTTTTCGCCATGACCGGTGAGGGCCGTGCCGTGGCGCTGTTCCGCCTGGTTCTGGCGTTCATGCTGATGGTCATGCTGGCCTTCGTCGTGGTCGAAGGCTGGCGCATCTGGCGCGATTACCGGCATGCCTTCACCAATGCCGAGAACATGGTCACCAACCTGGCCAGGGCCACGGCGCAACACGCCGAAGATGCCATCCGCCAGGTGGATGCGATCACGGCAGCCCTGGCCGAGCGGCTGGAGGGAGATGGGTTCGACCATATCGACCGGCCGCGCTTGCATGCCTTGCTGGTACAGCAGAAAAATATCATGCCGCAGCTGCATGGATTGTTCGTCTACGACGCACAGGGCAACTGGGTCGTCACCGACCAGGCAGCGATACCGCCCAAGGCCAACAATGCCGACCGCGACTACTTCATCTATCACCGCACCCACCGCGACCCGCGCGTACACATCGGCTCGGTGGTGCGCAGCCGCTCCACGGGGGCCTTGATCATACCCATTTCCCGGCGCCTGGAGCATGCCGATGGCAGCTTCGCCGGGGTGTTGCTGGGAACGATCAAAGTCGACTGGTTCGTGCATTACTACGGCGACTTCAAGATCGACGAACGTGGCGCGCTGGTCCTGGCCATGCGCGATGGCACCATCCTGGTTCGGCGGCCCTTCGTCGAACAGGTGGTGGGCCGCAGCCTGGCCAACAGCGAGATTTTCCGCAACCACCTGCCATACGCAGCAGAAGGCGTGGTGGAAGCGGTCGCGGTGGTAGACGGCACGCCACGGCTGTATGCCTATCGCGCGCTGTCGAGTTACCCATTGGTGGCGGAGGCAGGCTTGTCGCGGGAGTCGATCGTCGCGCCCTGGCGGCACGATGCGATCAAGTCGATAGCTGTGCTGCTGCTTTTGCTGCTGGGGCTGGCGGCATTTGCTGGTGTGGTACTGCGCCAGTTGCGCGAGCGGATCGTCATCGAGCGGGCGCTGCACCAGGCACACCAGACCCTCAAGTCCTTGGCCTTGACCGATAGCCTGACCGGGTTGGGCAACCGTCGGCGGCTGGATGCGGTGTTCGAAGCGGAGCTGCGCCGGGCGCGCCGCCAAGGCTATTCGCTGACCTTGGTGATGCTCGACCTGGACCATTTCAAGGCCTACAACGACCGCTATGGCCACCCGGCGGGTGACCAATGCCTGCGGCGCATTGGCGAAGTACTGCAACAGGCGCTGAAACGGCCGGCCGACCTGGCGGTGCGCTACGGCGGCGAAGAGTTCACCCTGCTGCTGCCCGACACTGACGCCCAAGGGGCGGAACTGCTGGTGCAGGAGGTACAGCAGCTGTTGCGCCGGCAAATGCTGGAACATGCAGGCAGCCCACTGGGGCGGGTATCGTGCAGTGCCGGCATCGCCACGGGGCACCCGGCGCGGGAGGAGGTGACCGCCGAGCGGCTGATGGCCGCAGCGGATGCGGCTTTGTATGAGGCCAAACGTCAAGGCCGGGACAGGTACTGCGTGGCGGAAGGCAGCTGGGCAAGCGCGGATTCCTGAGCGGCGCGTTGCGCGCCAGGGCTCAACGCCCTAAACCCAGGCGCATCGCGCAGCGGCCGACGAGGCCATGGGCACGTTCATCGGCAAGGATGCTTCGCAGCCGCGGGTCCAGGCGTGCCTCGTCAACCGTTTCGAAGCCGAAACGCGCATAGAACGGCGCATTCCACGGCACATCGGCAAACGTAGTCAAGGTCAGTTCATGGGCACCCGCCTGGCGCGCCGTATCCACCACCTGGCGCAGCAAGGCGCGGCCGATGCCTTGCCCCTGGGCCTGCCGACACACCGAAATCTCCCACAAGTGCAGCGCCTGCCGCTCGAACCGGGCACAGGCGAAACCGAGCACGCGCCCTTGCCGGCCGTCGGCAACCCAGCTGGTGCCCGCGGCGACAAAGGCCCGGTGCGCATCGGTGTCCAGCACATCGGCCTGCGCCAGCCAGGCCAAGGCCGGCCAGTCAGCGAAAGCCTGGGCAGCCGAGCGTTCAACCGCTGGCAGCCACTGGATATCGCGCTCGAGGGTAGGGCGGATGCGCATGGGCTCACTCCTTTGAAAGCGCTACGTCTTAATCCCAAGCGGGCAACCGGTCAAGGGTTGAAAGGTGACAATGGCTTCATCAACCAGCGCCGGCAAGCGGTCACGCCTGCATGGAAAAAATGCCAGGCAATCGGTACCCTTGCGCCTTCCTTCGCCTTCACCCGGACCGTTCCATGCTGTTCAATCTCGCCGTGCTGTTCGCCACCCTGGTGGCCATGGAGGGTGTCGGCACGCTGGCCCACAAGTACATCATGCATGGCTGGGGCTGGTGGCTGCACCGCTCGCACCATGAGCCACAGCTGGGCATGCTCGAAACCAACGACCTGTACCTGCTGGCCCTGGGGCTGATCGCCACCGCGCTGGTTGCCCTGGGCAAGAGCGGTCATGCGCCCTTGCAGTGGGTTGGCGCTGGCGTGGCGGGCTATGGGGTGCTGTATGTCGTGGCCCACGACGGGCTGTTTCATCGGCACTGGCCGCGCAAGCCACGCCCGGTCAACCGCTACCTCCAGCGCCTGCACCGCGCGCACCGCTTGCACCATGCGGTGAAGGGCCGCACCGGGAGCGTCTCGTTCGGGTTCTTCTACGCACCGCCATTGCAGGTGTTGAAACGGCAGTTGCGCAGCAGGCGCAGCCAGCCGTGACAATCGCGGCCGGCCCGGTCGCCGGCGCGGTCTTCAGTTCACCGCCTCACCCTTGGCCTGCAGCGCCACATGCCCGCGGCTGACCCACCAGCCAAACCCCGCCGCGGTGAAGAACATGATCAGGCTGTACAGCGCCGCCGGCACTGCCATGGTCGCGTTGTTCAGCAGCGAAGGGCTCAATGCCAGGGCAATCGCCAAGGTGCCGTTGTGAATACCGACCTCCATGCCGATGGCAATCGCCTGGCGCTTGGGAATGGCCAGCAGGCGCGGTACCCAGTAGCCCACGGCCAGGCTCAGCAGGTTGAACAGCAGCGCGGCCAGGCCCACCAGCGGCGCGTACTCGACCACGGTCTGCCAGTCCTTGGCCAGGGCCAGGACGATGGTGAAGGCCAGGAACAGCGCCGCCACCAGCTTCATCGGTTTTTCCATGCGCGCGGCAAAGGCGGGCGCAAAATGGCGCACCAGCATGCCCAGTGCCACGGGCAGCAGGACGATGGCAAACACCTGCATGACCTTGGCGAACTGCAGCGGGATGGCCTGGTCCGAGGCCATGAACCAGCTCAGCGACAGGTTCACCAGCAACGGCATGGTCAGGATCGCGATCAGCGAATTGACCGCCGTCAGGCTGATGTTCAACGCCACGTCGCCATGCGCCAGGTGGCTGAACAGGTTGGCCGTGGTGCCGCCAGGCGAGGCGGCCAGCAGCATCAGCCCGACCGCCAGCGCGGGCTCGAGGGCGAAGCCGTTGGCAATCAGGAAGCACACCAGCGGCAGCAGCAGGAGCTGGCATGCCAAACCGACCACCACCGGCTTGGGGTACTTCACCACGCGGGCGAAGTCGGCCAGGGTCAGCGACAGGCCAAGGCCGAGCATGATGATGCCCAGGGCCAGCGGAAGAGCAGCAGTGAGCAACGGTGAAGCAGTCATGGCAGGTTCCCGCGGCGATAGGTCGGCAGAAGTGTAGGCCGTGATTGATCGCTAATCGCAAAGCGCCAGCTTTGGTAACCATTTGTTGCCGTTACACCGCCCGGCGAGGCGGCATGTCGCGTTGCAGCACGCCTGTCGGCACAGTAGCATTCCCGGTTTTACCGAGGATTAGCCTGTCATGCCGTTTCAGCAAGGTCTGCTTGCCACACCGGTGCCGGTTCACGCCCGCCACCTGTTCTTCGCCATCGAAACACTGGATGCGGTGCCGGCAGCGCTGGATGCGCTGGCCAGCCGGGTTGACGGCGTGCGCCTGTCGCTGGGCGTCGGTGCGCCACTGGCAAAAGCCCTGGGCAGCCTTGTCGATGGCTTGAAGCCGTTTCCGCAACTGGACGCTGTGGTGGAGAACCCCAGCACCCAGCATGCCCTGTGGCTGTGGCTGCGCGGGGAGGAACGTGGCGACCTGTACTTGCAAGCCCAGGCGCTGGAACAGCTGTTGAGCCCGGCGTTCAGCCTGGTCGACCACGTCGATGGCTTCCTCCACCAGGGCGGCCGTGACCTGACGGGTTATGAAGACGGCACCGAGAATCCACGTGACGAGGCAGCGGTCGAGGCCGCCATCCTCAAGGCCGCCGAGCCAGGCCTCGACGGCTCGTGCTTTGCTGCGTTCCAGCTGTGGAAGCACGACCTGGAATACTTCAAGTCGCTGCCCCAGCAGGCGCAGGACGACATCATCGGCCGCCGCCTGAGCGACAACGAAGAACTGGATGACGCGCCGGCGTCTGCCCATGTCAAGCGAACCGCCCAGGAGAGCTTCGCGCCGGAGGCGTTCATGGTCCGTCGCTCGGTGTCCTGGGCAGACACCCGTGGAGCAGGCCTGGCGTTCGTTGCGCTGGGCCGTAGCTTCGACGCCTTCGAGGTGCAGCTGCGGCGCATGAGCGGCCTGGAGGACGGCATCATCGATGGCCTGTACCGCTTCAGCCGACCGCTGAGCGGTGGCTATTACTGGTGCCCACCGATGACCGCAGCGGGGGTCGACCTGCGCCTGTTGCTGTCGGCCTGACAGCTGAACACCCCGCCCCCTGGCGCATTTGCCAGGGGCACTGCGGTGGCGCAAGGCTGCCGCTGGGCTGCCCGCTCCCGAAGGCCCCACCGAGCGACTCTGTGGCGCGCCAAATATGGCGTTGCCGCTTATTTAATGCCGCTGGTCCGAACGCTTCGCAATAAACCGAATCCCTCGATATGACCGAACTCCGAACAGGTGTACGGCAGGTAATGCCGTGCATTCCGAAGTCATATGAGGTTTGAGACCATGGCCAACAAAGAGAACAGCCGTAGCGGCAATCAACAAGGCAGCCAGGGTGGTAACAAGAACCCAGGCAACTTTGCCAATGACCGCGAGAAAGCCTCCGAAGCCGGGCGCAAGGGCGGCCAGCATTCCGGTGGCGGCCGCAGCAGTGAATCGAGCCGCAAGGGCGACCGTTCGTAAGTGAGGCTACGCAGTGCCGGGGCAGCCTGGCACTGCGATTCTGCCGAAAAGGAGTGCCCCATGCGATTGCCTTCCCTGATAGCCCTGATGGGCGCCCTGACCCTGGTCGGCGGCTGTTTCGACCGTGACAGCGATCACCCGGCCAAGGATGCCGACCAGAGCAAACCGTCCCTGCAGATGCAGCAGCCCGGCGACAAGCCGGCTGCGCAACCTGCGCCGGACCCTGAACCGATGCCCGGACAGAAACCCAGCCAATAACACCCGCAAAAGGAATACGGCATGACGGTCATGACCCGCAAGACCGCCGCGAAGGTACCGGTTTCGGTAACAGCGCCCAGCCTGCAGGCCCGTTACCAGGCATTGCTGGCCGACAGCGACGCGGATAGCGCCGCGTGGCTGCACGAACAATTGGCTCGGACGCAAGATTTGCAGGATGACCTGCCTGCCGACCCCGTGCACCTGGAAGCCTGGAGCGCCGGGCACGCTGCCGAGGTCGCTGAAGCCTACGCCGCCTACCTGGCGCAACGCCGCCAGGGCAGCCCGCGGCGCTATTTTGCCAATCGCGCCCAGGCATTGTGGTTCCTCCAGCAAGTCGCGCCCACCAAGGCAGTGGACGGCGCATGGCTGCATGGCACCTTGCGCCACTGGCGGGATCCGCGCTATCACGGCCTGATCCGCACCTACCTGGAAGAACTGGGCGGTGGCGATCCGCGCTGCAACCACGTACTGATCTACCAACGCCTGCTGAGCCGGCTGGGCTGTCTCGACCTGCCTGAACTGGACGACCAGCGCTACCTGCAAGGCGCCTTGCAGCTGGCCCTGGGGCGGCATGCCGATGACTTCCTGGCCGAGCTCATCGGCTACAACCTGGGCTACGAACAACCGCCACTGCATCTGCTGATCACCACCTACGAACTGGCGGAACTGGGCATCGATGGCCATTACTTCCAGTTGCACGTAACCATCGACAACGCCGCCAGCGGGCATGCACACCTGTCGATCCAGGCGCTGCGCCAGCTGTGTCCGGCGGATGATGCAGGGGCTTTCTACCAACGCGTACGCCTGGGCTACCGCCTGAATGACCTGGGGGTCGATACGCCCAGCCTGATCAACAGCTTCGAGCTGGAGGCCGAGCTGCTACGGGTACTGGAGCACAAGCGCCACTTCGGCCAGTTCATGCATTCCGACCATTGCCGCCTGCAGAAACGCACCGTCAACCAGTGGCTGGCCGAGCCAGGCGGCATGCCGGCGTTCCTCGACGCGTTGCAGGCGCAGGGCTGGATCCGCCGTGGAGAGGCCCCTGCGAACAGCCGTTGGTGGGCCCTCATCGAAGGCCCGACGGCGCCCATGTACGGTGTGTTCACCGCCTACGAAAAACAACTGTGGCACGACTGGATCGCAGCGGGCTGGCAAGCCCCTGGTTCACGGGTGATGCCTGGCCGCTGGGAGGCGCCATTGCAGCTGGACGCACCACGGGCGCGTACAGCACAGGAAACCGACATCGAGACCTTGATCGACCGCATGGCCGGCAACCGTCATGCCACACCGCAAGGATTGCTGGCGACCCAGGCCTACCTGCGTGCCACCGGCCTGGCCCAGGAGGAACCCCGCTGATGCAGCTTGACCCACAACAGATCCAGGCTGACCAGGCTTTGCTGCAATTGGGCAAGCGCCTGCGTGCCGACGGCTACCGCTTCACCTGTGTCACCCCGGCCACCCATGCCCGGGTCAACGCTCGCCCAGGGGCGGAGCGGGCCAGGACCCTGCGCGATGTGTTCGGCTGGAGCCGCCCGTTTCCCGCGTCGCTGGTCTCCGCCGACGAGCTGGCTCAGTTACGCCAGGCGCAGGTGCTGGCCACGCGTGGCGAGTGGCTGGCGAGCACCGTTCGCTGGTCCACCCTCGAAGACTTGTTGCTGGTGCACTCGGCTTACCCCACCGAAGCCAGCGATGCGGTGTTCTTCGGCCCGGACAGCTACCGTTTCGCCCAGGTGATCCATGACCACCTGCAACGCACCCTGAAGCGCGTCGAGCATGCCGTGGATATTGGCTGCGGCACCGGTGTCGGTGCCTTGCTGGTGGCCCAGGCCGTGCCGCACGCCCAGGTCACCGCTGTCGACATCAACCCGCTGGCACTGCGCTACACCGCGATCAATGCGGCACTGGCGGGGCTGAGCAATGTCTCGGTAGAGCCAAGCGACCTGCTCGACGGCATTACCGGCCTGTTCGACCTGATCATCGCCAACCCACCGTACATGCTCGATGTGGAGGAGCGTACCTACCGCCACGGTGGTGGCACGCTGGGCGCCGAGCTGTCGCTGCGCATCGTCGAACAGGCCCGCGAGCGGCTTGCCCCCGGTGGCTCGCTGTTGCTGTATACCGGTGTGGCGATCATCGAGGGCCGGGACCCGTTGCTCGAAGCCATCCGCCTGCGCCTGGCGGGGCCTGAGTGGTCCTGGGTGTACCGCGAGGTCGACCCGGACGTGTTCGGCGAGCAACTGGGCGAGCGTGGCTACGAGCAGGTCGAGCGCATCGCCGCAGTCACACTCACCGTCACCCGCAACGGCTGAGCCGATATGCCAGCGCCTTGCACCTTCGGCATCGAAGAAGAATACCTGCTGGTCGACCTGGCCACCGGCCGCGTTCCGGCGGCGCCTCTGCCGGCGCTGGCCAGGCGCTGCCAGGACGTGCTGGGCACGCCGTTTGCCCAGGAGATGTTCCGCAGCCAGATCGAAGTGGCGTCCCCGGTATTCGCCAACCTTCACCAGGCACGGGAGTTCTTTGCCCACAGCCGCCAGCGCCTTGGCGAAGCCCTGGCGCAGGACGGCATGGGCCTGTACGGGGCCGCCAGCCACCCGTTTGCCCAGTGGCAGAAGCAGAAACCGGCCGCCGCAACGCATTACCGGCAGTTGTTCGATGACTACCAGCACGTGGCGCGACGCAGCCTGGTCAATGGCCTGCACGTGCATGTCGGCGTGCCGGCAGGTTGCGACCGGATGCAGTTGATCAATCGCCTGGTGCCATGGCTGCCGCTGCTGCTGATACTGAGCACTTCGTCGCCGTTATGGTGTGGCCAGGATACGGGTTACCTGAGCTATCGCCGGGTGATCTGTGGCGAGTGGCCGCACATGGGCTTGCCCGAACCGTTGCCCGACTGGTCCGCCTACGAGCGTTACCGGGCCTTGCTGCAGCGTACCGGGTCGCTGGCCAAGGATGGCGACTTCTGGTGGGCCGTGCGCCCGTCGCGGCGCTACCCGACCGTCGAGCTGCGCATCTGCGATGCGTGCCCGGACCTGGAAGATGCACTGTGTATCGCCGGGTTGTTCCGGCATATCGTCGAGCACTGCGTGCGCTGGGGGCACGACCCGGAGCCACTGACCCGCGAGCTGCGCTGGGTTGCCCAGGAAAACTACTGGCGCGCCATGCGCCATGGCCGCCACGGTACCTTCATCGGCCAGCGGCAACAGCAGCCGGTTTCCGCCCACGGCTGGCTCGCCCAGTTGCAGGAGGCATTTCCCGTGGACACGGCAGACGCCGAGCGCGCGATACTGCATGCGCGCCGGATCGTGGCCGAAGGCACCAGTGCAGACCGCCAGCTGGCCTGTTTCGCGCACGCCCGTGCCAGCGGCAAAACCATGCCGCAAGCCCTACGCCTGGTAATGGACCAGGTACTGGCGGAAGGCGGCAAATACCCGCTTCACACCCCCTCGGCACTTGCAATCGCGCAGGGTTGAACGACAATGGCGGCGCCCTTTGCCAGCCACCCGGACACCCCGCACCATGATGCTGACCCAGCAATTCCCTGACATTTCACTGGCTGACACCTTGTTCGTCTTTGCCCTCGAGGCCGAGGCGGGCAGTGTGTTCGCCGGGATGAACACCGTGTTCACCGGCATCGGCAAGGTCAATGCCGCCATCGCCCTGACACGGGCCATCGCCGCCAGCAAACCCAGGCTGATCGTCAACCTGGGGTCTGCTGGCAGCCTGCGTCACGGCAAAGGCGAAGTGGTGTGCTGCAACCGCTTCGTGCAGCGTGACATGGATGTGACCCCGCTGGGCTTCGCCCGTTATGAAACGCCGCTATCGGATATTCCGGTGCTGCTGGAGCATGGCGTGGTGATCCCCGGCTTGCCCGTGGAAACCTGCGGCAGCGGCGACAGTTTCGAGATCAACCACGGCGACGCACCGTACGACGTGGTCGACATGGAGGCCTATGTGCTGGCCTTGATCGCGCGCAGCGAAGGCATTCCCTTTGTCTGCCTGAAATACATCTCCGACGATGCCGGCAGCGATGCGGCCGGGGACTGGGCGGTGCAGGTGCACCTGGCGGCCGAGGCATTCAAGCGGGTGTTGTTCAGCCAGGTGTGACCGCTGGTCGGTGCTGGCACCAGGTCGAGCAAACCATCGACCGAGGGGTGTCCTCGAAACCGGTATCGGCCCTTTCGCCGGCCGGCCCGGTTTCAGCAGAGGAGTAGCCCCATGCCCAACAAACCCCGAGACCAGTTCAGCATGCAGAACCCGCTGACCCAGTACCCGCACCCACCGTTCCCGGCCCAGGGCCAACCCGCGCCGGGCCTGGACGTCAACATGCAGCCCAAGCCCGACCACGGCGAAACCAGCTACAAGGGCTTCGGCCGCCTGGCCGGGCGCAAGGCGCTGATCACCGGCGCAGACTCCGGTATCGGCCGCGCAGTCGCCATCGCCTTTGCCCGCGAAGGCGCCGACATCGCGCTGAACTACCTGCCCATCGAACAACCCGATGCCCGCGAAGTGATCAAGCTGATCGAAGCCGAAGGCCGCAAGGTGGTTGCGATTGCCGGCGACCTCAAGGACGAGCAGTTCTGCAAGGACCTGGTCGAGCAGGCCCACGAACAGCTCGGCGGCCTGGACATCCTGGTCAACGTCGCCGGCAAGCAGGAGGCACGCAAGGACATCAGCCAGATCACCCACGAGCAGTTCGACCACACCCTGAAAACCAACGTCTATGCGCTGTTCTGGCTGTGCCAGGCCGCGGTGCCGTTGATGCCGGCGGGCGCCACCATCATCAACACGGCCTCGATCCAGTCCTACCAGCCATCGGCCACCTTGCTTGACTATGCCACCACCAAGGCCGCCATCGTTGCCTTCACCAAGGCCCTGGCCAAGCAGGTGATCGAACGCGGTATCCGGGTCAACGCCGTGGCCCCGGGGCCGATCTGGACGGTACTGCAGCCCAGTGGCGGCCAGCCGCCGGAAAAAATCCCCGAATTCGGTGCCCAGACGCCAATGAAGCGCCCCGGCCAGCCGGCCGAGTGCGCACCGGTCTACGTGCTGCTGGCCAGCCAGGAGTCCAGCTACATCACCGGCGAGGTGTTCGGCGTGACTGGCGGCAACCCGCTGCCATAGGGCTGGCCGGCTAAACCTTCGCGGCTGGGTGCAGTCACTTGTGGTATCGACAAGGCAACCTAGGGGCAGATTCATGGCAAGGGCAATCTGGAAAGGCGCCATCAGCTTTGGCCTCGTGCACATCCCTGTGGCCCTGAATACCGCAGTGCGCACCGAGCGCGTGGACTTCGACTGGCTCGACAAGCGCAGCATGGAACCGGTGGGCTACAAGCGGGTGAACAAGGTCACCGGCAAGGAAATCGACAAGGAAAACATCGTCAAAGGGGTGGAGTACGAAAAGGGCCGCTATGTCGTGATCAGCGAGGAAGAGATCCGCAAGGCCCGCCCCGAGGCGACGCAGACCATCGATATCTTTTCCTTCGTCGACGCCGGCGATATCCCCCTGCAGCATTTCGACACGCCTTACTACCTCAGCCCCGACCGGCGTGGCGGCAAGGTCTACGCATTGCTGCGTGAAACCTTGGCCAGCACCGGCAAGGTGGCGTTGGCCACGGTGGTGTTGCATACCCGCCAGCACCTGGCCTTGCTGCGGCCGCTGGACGAGGCGCTGGTGATGATTACCCTGCGCTGGCCGGAAGAGGTGCGTGGGCTGGACACGCTGGAGCTGGACAGCAGCGTCACCGAGGCCAAGGTGGACAAGCGCGAGCTGGACATGGCCAAACGGTTGGTCGAGGACATGACCGGTGCCTGGTCGCCGGATGAGTACCATGACGCCTTCCGCCAGACCATCCTCGACCTTGTGGAAGAAAAGGCCAGCAAAGGCAAGATCGAAACGGTGGAGACAGGCGAGGCAACCGGCACGGAAAAAGGTGCCGATATCATCGACCTTACCGAGCTGCTCAAGCGCAGCCTGGGCGGCAAGGGCGGGGCGGCCGGCAAGAAAAAGCCGGCGGCAGAGAAGAAGCCCGCCAAGCGCACGCGCAAGGCCTCCTGACTGGCGTCAAGCTCAGCTGCCGGGCCCGCGCGTTACTGGCCCAGCAGCTTGCGCATCCGCGCGGTGATCGACTGACGCACCTTGCCCATGTCCGCCCAGGGGTCGTCGACTTCCGCCAGGCGCTCGCGCAGGTTGTTGATGTTCCATTGGTTGGCGCCCTTCAGCTGGGCCAGCTCTTCCCGCCAGATCGGTACCGACACCGGCAACCCTTCGCGCGCCCGTAACGAGTAGGCGCAGGCAGTAGTGGCGCCCTTGCCGTTGCGCAGGTAGTCGATGAAGATGCGCCCGACGCGGTTCTTCGGCCCGGACACGGCGCTCAGGCGCTCGGGGAACAGCTTGGCGAGGTAATTGACGATCGCGTGGCTGAAGTCCTTCACTTCGTCCCAGCTGGCCTTGCGGGTCAGCGGCACGACTACATGGATGCCCTTGCCGCCGCTGGTCTTCAGGAACACCTTGAGGCCCAGCTCGTCGAGCAGGGTCAAGGTCAGCTGGGTGGCCTCCAGCATGGCTTTCCAGGGCAGGGCAGGGTCCGGGTCGAGGTCGAGGACGAAGCGGTCGGGCTTGTCGAAGTCCTTGTCGGTGCCGTTCCAGGTGTGCAGCTCGAGCATGTTCATCTGCACGGCGCCCAGCAGGGTGTCGGGGCGGTTGATGATCATCGCGGCCTGGCCGGCTTCGGCTTTGTCATAGCTGAGCACGTTGGGAATATGTAGCTGGCCGGCGTTTTTCTGGAAGAACAACTCGCCCGCCAGCCCGTCAGGGGCGCGTACCAGGGCCACCGGGCGGTCCTTGAGCTGCGGCAGGATCCACTGGCTGACCTCGGCGTAATACTCCGCCACGTCGCGCTTGGTGACGCCGCTGCTGGCGTCGATGACACGCTCGGGGTGGGTCAGGCGCAGGTCACCGAACTGCTCCGGGGCCTTGTCGGGCTTGGTTTTGGTTTTGGTTTTGGCTTTGGGCAGGGTGTTGCCGGGCATGGCGCGCTCCAGGTCGATGGCAGTGGCCGGTTTGTCGTCACGCAGGCCGTGGAATACCGAATGACGCACGATCCCTTCGCGGGTCATCTGCGCGTAGGCCACTTCGGCCAGCAGGTGCGGCTTCAGCCAGTGCACGCCCCGGGCCTCGGCCCCGGTAGGCGGCCTGGGCAGGGCGGGCTTGGCGATTTCGAGCGGTTTGAGCCGCGCATGGATGCTGTCCAGCGTCGTGGCGCTGAAGCCGGTGCCGACCTTGCCGGCGTAACGCAACTCACCGCTGTCGTTGTCATGCAGTGCCAGCAGCAGGGCACCGAAGCCATTGCGGCTACCTTTCGGCTCGGTATAGCCGACGATCACGAACTCCTGGCGCTTCTTGCACTTGAGCTTGACCCAGTCGGCACTGCGCCGCCCGACGTAGGTGCTGTCCACGCGCTTGCCGATCAGCCCCTCCAGGTCCAGGCGGCAGGCACTGTCCAGCAGTGACTCCACTGGCTGGTCGAAATCGGCTGAGAACAGCAGATTGTCCGACTGATTGGCTTCAAGCAGCTGGCGCAGCGTTTCGCGGCGGTCCTGCAGCGGCACCTGGCGCAGGTCACGGCCGCCGAGAAACGGCAGGTCGAACAGGTAATAGGTGATCTGTTCGTCGTGGGCGGTATCGAACGCGTTCTGCAGCGCCTGGAAGTCCGCCACGCCCTGCGCGTTGTTCACCACCATCTCGCCATCCAGCCAGGCCGAGTCGACCCCAAGCTGACGCAGGGCAGCCACCTGGCGCGGCATTTTCGCGCTCCAGTCATGGCCGTTGCGGGTAAACAGGCGAATGTCATCACCGTCGATGCGCGCCAGGATGCGGTAGCCGTCGAACTTCACTTCGTAGCGCCAGTCGCCTGCCGGTGGCGAGTCGACCAGCGTGGCCAGCTGCGGTTGCAACAGGTCTGGCAACGGCGCAGCTTTACCACTGGCCGCGCGTTTGCCGGCTGCCGGCTTGGCCTTGGCCGGCTTGCCGCTGCTGCGCTTGGGCAGCAGGGTACGGTCGCTGAGCACGCTGTCCGGCTGCGCGTCGACGATACTGTATTCGCTTTCGCTGCGCGCCTGGCTGTCATGGGACTTGACCAGCATCCACTGCTCTTTCTTGCCAGCCAGGTGGGTGCGGAACAGGTTCCACACGCCGCTGAGCTTTTCGCCCTGCAGGCGGAAACGCAGCTTGCCTTTGGCGTAGGCCTCGCGGGCGTCACCCTCCGGCTCCCAGATGCCGCGATCCCAGACGATCACGTCGCCGGCACCATAATGCCCTTCGGGGATGTGCCCTTCGAAATCGGCGTAGTCCAGCGGGTGGTCTTCGACGTGCACGGCCAGGCGGCGCACCTTGGGGTCGAGCGATGGGCCTTTGGGAATGGCCCAGCTTTTCAGCGTGCCGTCCAGTTCCAGGCGGAAATCGTAATGCAGGTGGCTGGCATCGTGCTTCTGGATGCAGAACTGCAGGGCATGGGCGCGCCGGGCGCGCTTGTGCTTGCCACTGGGTTCGGGGGTGGCGTTGAAATCGCGCTTGCGCGCGTATTCCTCGAGGGGCTTGGCCATGGCAGGCTCCGGGGCGATTCGCTGTCTTATCGTTGGGAGGCAGCCAGGGCCGGGGGAGTTCAAAAAAGCCGCTGCAGGTTGGCAAGAAACTCTGAATCTTCCGGCGCTTGGCATAGTCGACCATGAGTAAGCCAACCGAGGGAGACAACCATGTCCAGACCTGATGACCCCAAACCCTACACGCCGACCGAGATCGACGATACCGAAGACCGCATGGGCAGCGTGCATGAACTGGACTTCAGTGATCGCCTTGACGACCGCGAAGGACGGGCGGGTGATGAGCGGCCGCCGCAGGAAGTCGCCCACGAGTTCCCGGGCCGCCGCGTTGCCGAAAGTGGCATGACCGGTGGCGAGACGCTGGGCGACAGTTTGCACGAAGACAACGTCAGCTACGACGACCTCAGCCCGGACACCCTGTTCGACGAGTCGGGCGCGCGTGACCCGCACGAACCTGGCCATGGCGGCCCGGCGGACAAGTCCCTGCGCCATGTGGACGCCGACGAGATCGGCGGCGGCATCGGTCTCGATGAAGCCGAGCTGGCCCGCTCCGCGCCGCTGGATGGCGAACCGTGGACGGACGATGTGATCGACCAGGACGAGGAGGGCAAACCATGAACGAATTACGCTGTGCCTGCCAGGAATGTACCTGTACCGTCGATGCCGCGCCCCTGGATGGCAAGGCTTACTGCTGTGAAGCCTGTGCTACCGGGCATCGCAACGGCGAACCGTGCCGCATGCCGGGCTGCAACTGCGCCCAGGTAGCGCAGCCAAAAGAAAGCAATGTCGACAATGCACTGGATGAAACCTTCCCGGCGAGCGATCCGATTTCGCCGTGATGAGTACAGTTGCAAGGGACCGCTTTGCGCGCCTTCGCGGGTGCGCCCGCGAAGGGCTGCACGGCAGCCCCGTGAGTGGCTTCAATGGGTCTGCCAGATACCATTGCTGCGTTCGCAGTCCATTCGCGCCTGGCCCAGGCTCGGCGTGTCGTAGTAGTAGGTCACCACCCGGGCATCCTTGGGCAGGGCCGGGCGGGTGGAAGGCTGCTCGTTCCCCGCAGCCTTGGGGTTGGCCAAGGCTTCCTGGGTCAGCGGGGCAATGCAGCTGCCCACGCTACCGTCGGCGCAGCGCGCGACTTTACGCTTCTCGGCACTGAGCATGTCCTTGCTCTGGTTGCTGCAGGACCAATTGATCGCTTCAGGCGGCATGTTGCCGTAGGTGTAGCAGGTGTGCTGCTCCACTGGCCGCACCGCTTCGCTGGAGGATCGGGTCATCACGTCGCAGGCTTCGGCCAGCACCTTGCCACTGACCAGGCTCAGCAGCAGCAGCAGTGTCACCCAGGCAATTCGCATGGTCACCTCCCGGCCTTGGGCCGTCGTCGATATTCAAGCCGTTTTTTCGCGCCGGCGCATGGCCTTGGCGCGCTTTTCCAGTACCAGGTAGGTGATCACCGCCAGCACCAGCGGGATCAGGTAATACAGCGTGCGGTACGCCAGCAGGGCCGCGACCAGGCTGCCTTGGCCAAACTGGCCGTGCAGCAAGCCGAGGAAAACCGTTTCCAGCACGCCCAGCCCGGCCGGGATGTGCGCCACCACGCCCGCCACGCAACTGATCAGCAGCACGCCCAGAACCGCCGGGTAGAACGCTTGGTCAGGCAATAGCCAGTCGATCAGCAACGCCATCACTGCCCAGTTGCTGGCACCCAGCGCCACCTGGCATGACGCCAGGCGCAGGGAAGGCAAGGTCAGTTCATGGTCGCGCCATTGCCAGGTACGCTTCTTGGCCAGGCCGCAGGCCAGCAGGTAGGCGACGGTGATGGCCAGCAGTACGAAGCCGATCAGTTGCAGCCCGCCGGTGCCGACCGGCCAGCTGGACGGCAGCTCTACCAGGCGCAAGGCGAACACACCGCCAGCAAGCAGCATGTAGCCCATCCAGTTGGTCAGCAGGCCGAGGGTGAGGATGCGCGTGATGGTTGGCGTGTCCAGCCCCAGCCGGCTGTACAGCCGGTAGCGCAAGGCCACACCGCCGACCCAGGTGGTGAAGTTGAGGTTGAACGCATAACACACGAAAGCCACCGGCAGCACCTGCCGCGCGGGCAGGCTATGGCCGGTATAGGTGCGGGCCAGCAGGTCGTAGCTGGCGAAGATCAGGAAACTGCACAGCGCCATTGCCAGCCCGATCGCCAGGCTGCCAGGCTTGTAGGCGAGCAACGACTGCCGCACTTCGTTCCAGTCCAGGTTGCGCGCCAGGGTGAACAGCAGCACCGGGATGAGCACCAGGAACAGCAGGGTGAACAGGCGCTTTGCCCAGGTATGCCAACGCTTTCGCTCCATCAGGTATTGCCCTCGTGCAGGTTGCCTTGCGTCTCGACTTCCGGCTGCAACGACTTCAGGCGCTTGCGGTGCGCAGGCAACCAGCCGGCAATGCGCGGGAACTGGCGGATTACGTGGAAGCACAGGAATATCAGCGGTGCCCGCCACCAGTAGCCGCGCACCATGCGCTCGAGCGTCACGGGCTTGCATTGCTGGCTGGCCAGCGCGGTCAGGTGCTGGTGCAGTCGCTCGGTGAAGCGGCGGTCGCGAATGAACAGGTTGGCTTCAAGGTTGAAGGCCAGGCTCAATGGGTCGAGGTTGCTCGAGCCGACCGTCGCCCACTCATCGTCGACCAGGGCAACCTTGCCGTGCAGGGGCCGTTCGCAGTACTCATGAATGCGCACACCGTCGCGCAGCAAGTAGTTGTACAGCAGCCGGGAAAGCGCCCGGACCCAGCGCATGTCCGGCTGGCCCTGCAGGATCAGGGTCACCTCGACACCGCGCCGGGCGGCGTTGCGCAGCTCGCGCAACAGCCGATAACCGGGGAAGAAGTAGGCATTGGCCACCACCACGCGTTTGCGGGCATTGCGCAAGGCTTCCAGGTAATACGCTTCGATGGCGGTGCTGCGTTGCCCGTTGTCACGCTCGACCAGCACGGCCGTGATATCGCCAGTCGGCGCGGTGACCGGGCGTACCTCGCTGGGCGGTTCGAGCACCGGCGACATCAGGCGACGGCTGACGGCATGCACCTGCGCCACCACCGGGCCGGTGACTTCCACGGCATAGTCCTGCTTGGCCATGGGCCCGAAATCGCCCAGATGGTCTGCGCTGTAGTTGATACCGCCGATAAACGCCCGTTCGCCGTCGATGACCACGATCTTGCGGTGCAGCCGCCGGAACAGGTTGGTGCGCATGCCCGCCAGGCGTGGCTGGGGGTCGAACAGGTGAAAGCTGACCCCGGCATCGGTCATCGCCGCAATGAAGCTGGCCGGCAGGTCTGCGGTACCGTATCCGTCGGCGACCACCTCCACCCGCACGCCGCGGCGTGCCGCCTCGATCAGCACCCGTTGCAGCTGTTGGCCGACCTTGTCGTCGAAGATGATGAAGGTTTCCAGCAGGACCTCCTCGCGCGCCTGGCCGATGGCCTCGAATACGCGGGGGTAGAATGCCTCGCCATTGATCAACAGCTCGACGCTGTTGCCATCCACCCAGGGTCGTTTCACAGCGTGATCTCCGCAGCCAAAGGGGCGTGATCGGACAGGTGCGACCACGGGTAGCTGGACAGCACCTGCGCCTTGCTGGGCATGGCATTGCGCAGGTAGATGCGGTCCAGCCGCAACAGCGGCATGCGCGCAGGGAAACTGCGGGCGGGGGTACCGAACCGCTCGCCAAAGGCTTCGACCAGGCGCTGCGAAAGCACCGCATCGGCCTTGAGCCGCCAGTCATTGAAATCACCGGCAATGATCACCGGCGCGCGCGCCGGCAAACGGTCGAGCAACTCGAGCAGCAGCTTCACCTGGCTTTGCCGATGGGCTTCGCGCAAGCCAAGGTGCACGCACACGGCATGTACCTGCTCATGGCCGGGCACCTCCAGTTGACAGTGCAACAGGCCGCGCTGTTCGTTGCCGTGGACAGAAACGTCCAGGTTGTCGAACCGGGTGATGGGGAACTTCGACAGCAAGGCATTGCCATGGTCGCCGTGGGGATACACGGCGTTGCGCCCGTAGGCGAACTGCGGCCACATGCTGTCGGCCAGGAACTCGTACTGTGGTGTGTCCGGCCAGGCCGGGTGGCGCACGGCATGCTGCTGGTGGCTGCCATGCACTTCCTGCAGGAACACCAGGTCGGCGCCGGTGGCGCGGACGGCCTCGCGCAGTTCCGGCAGGATGAAACGCCGGTTGAAGAAGGTGAACCCCTTGTGCACGTTGAGGGTGAGCACGTTCAGCCGGTGCACGGCGGTGATCTTGTCGATGATGCAACGGGGCGTGGGCAAGGTCTTGTTCACAGGTCCACCTCGGGTTCCACGCCGGGTTCGGTCATCAGGTGGTGATCCAGGTGCAGTTTTTCCAGCAGGCGCCGGGCGTCGTAGGGGGCATGGACTTTCTGGTCGTTGTCGAAGTAGCAATAGACGTCACGCGACCCGGCATCCGGTGGCGGGCCTGGCACGATCAGCTCGGCGTCGCTGGCCTGGCCGCCTTCGCTCCAGAGCTGGATGCGCTCCTTCCAGCGCCGCAGGGCCCGCGAGGTATAGCCGCTGCTGTACAACTCGACGTCGCCGTGCAGGCGCATGTAGACGAAGTCGGCCGTCACGTCTTCGACATAGGGCCATTTACCGGCGCTGTCGGCGACCACCAGGGCCACCTTGTGTTTGCGCAGCAGCTTGACGAAGGCTTCGCACAGGAAACTTTCATGGCGAATTTCCACTGCATGACGCAGGCGCTGATTGCCTTCGATGGCCGTGCCGCCGTTCCCTTGCAGGCGCTCGGCGCAACCCTCTGCACAGCGGCGCGCTGCGGCGCGGTCACGCGGCAGAAGCTGCAGAAACGCCTGGAACAGTGCCTCATCGAATTTCATGCTGGGCGGAAACTGCCACAGGAACGGCCCAAGCTTGTCCCCGAGCAGCAAAGGCCCGGAAGCGAAGAAATTGGCCATCGGCTGTTCGATGTTTTTCAGGCGCCGTATATGGGTGATGTAGCGGGGCGCCTTGACCGCGAAAACGAAATCATCAGGGGTGGCCTGGGCCCAGCTGCGGTAGCGCTCTGGTGTTTGCAGGCTATAGAACGATCCATTGATTTCGATGGTATTGACTGCCCGTGAAGCAAACGCCAGTTCGTCGTCCTGGGGCAAGCCCTTGGGATAGAAATCCTTGCGCCAGGGGCCGTAGCGCCATCCTGAAATGCCAATGCGCACTTCGCTCACGCTGCCTCCTAATTCCTTGTTGCACCGGTTCATCAATTGCGACCGGCGCAGCTGCGCGAGGGTTCAAGCAGGATTGATCGACGGTGCACCCTGCGCCGGATGGAACTTTGCCGCCCCTGGCGATTCCATCTTTTTAGCAGCCCGAGGGCTAGGAACGCTGCCCCAGCTGTGGTCACGGTGAGGAGCGATGCCATGAAATTCGACCGTTTCGCGCAATGGCTGGCGAACTGGACCGGCCGCCCGCTGAGTTTCGCCATTGCCCTGTTGCTGATAATGGGCTGGGCCCTGACCGGGCCGTTGTTCGATTACAACGACACCTGGCAGCTGGTCATCAACACGTCGACCACCATCGTCACGTTCCTGATGGTGTTCCTCATCCAGAACACGCAAAACCGCGACAACGACGAACTGCACATCAAGATTGACGAACTGCTGCGCACGACCAGACGCGCGCACAAGGCGCTGCTCGACCTGGAAGACATGGACCCGGCCGAACTGCATGCGCTGCGCAAGCAGTACCAACGCATGGGCGAGCGAGAAGAAAGCCGGGAGCGGCGACCTGACCCGCCCGCAGACTGACGGCCTGCCCATTTCACTGGAATGAATACCGCCAACCCCCGGAGGCAAGCATGCCCAGACACATCATTCACTTTACCGGCCCGATCAATTCCTCCACCTGCGGCAACCTCATCAGCACGTGCGCGAAGGCCCTGCAACAGGGCGCCGAGCTGTTGCAGCTGAACATCGCCACCATGGGCGGTGAATGCAGCTATGGCTTCACCTTGTACAATTTCCTGCGCGGGCTGCCGATCCCGCTGCACACGCACAACCTGGGAACCGTGGAGTCGATGGGCAACATCCTGTTCCTGGCCGGCGAACGCCGTACTGCCTGTGCCCATAGCAAGTTCCTGTTCCACCCGTTTCACTGGACACTGCACGGTTCGGTGGACCATTCGCGCATGGCCGAATATGCCATGAGCCTGGATTACGACCTGCGCCTGTATGCGCAGATTGTCGCCGAGCGTACCGAGGGTAGCAGCGAAGTGCTGGACGTGCCGCGCTACCTGATGGCCTATCCACGCATCCTGGGCCCGCGCGAGGCGCTGGAGAGCGGCATGATTCACGCTATCGATGAGCTGCCGATCGAGGCGGATGCCTGCCAGTGGAGCGTGCACGCCTGAGCCTGCCCGGGCTTGTGCCAGGCGCTAGCGAATGGAAGCGGCAGTCGCCTGGTCACAGGCCAGCAACGAGCGGATCAGCAGCTTGATGTCATCCTTGAGCGTCGGCACCCGGTCGATGTGGGCGAAGCAACAGTCGGCGATTTCGCGCTGGGCGGTGGGGTGCGGCGCGTCGGCGAATTCGGCTTCGAATACGTAATGCACGCGTTCTGGCGTTTCATGGCGCATCAACAGGATCAAGCTCTGTGCCTGCAGGCCGGTTTCCTCCAGCAGCTCGCGCTCGGCAGCCTGTAGCGGCGTTTCACCCGGTTCGACCTTGCCACCGGGCAGGGTCCATGCTGCCTTGGGCTTCCTGACCCATAGCCATTTATGGGCGTGCTTGGCGTGGCGGCAAATAACGGTTGCGCGAGCTTTGAGCGGTTTCATGCAAACTCCTGGTGACGCTCAGCCCCGGCAACTGGCGCCCTGAGCGGCGACCCACCGCGCTGACGTCGCGAGCGCGGTAGATACGGTTGCGTTTGTCGACCACGGTGAACAGTTCACCGGCCAGGTCGGCGGACTCTGCCGAGCCCAGGAACAGATACCCCCCCGGTCGCAAGGCGTAATGGAACATCTGCAGGATGTCCTCCTGGATCTCGCGGTCGAGGTAGATCAGCAGGTTACGGCAGACGATCAGGCCGATTTGCGAGAACGGCGGATCGGACAACAGGTTGTGCCGGGCGAACAGGACCTTCTCGCGAATTTCCTTGCGTACCCGGTAGTGCTGGTCTTCCTTGACGAAGAACTGGCGCAGTCGCGAAGGCGGTACGTCGGTGACGATCGCCTCCGGATAGGAACCGCCGCGGGCGACGCTGATCGCCCGCTCGTCCAGGTCGGTGGCAAATACCTGGACCTGGCTGTCGCGTTGCTCCACGGCCAGTTGCTCGCAGGCGAGCATGGCCAGGCTGTAGGCCTCTTCGCCGGTGGAACAACCTGCCGACCAGATACGTATTTCGCTCGCGCCCTCGGCGGGCTCCGGTTGGCTGACCAGCTGCGGCAGCACGTGGCGTTCCAGCGCCTCGAAGGCCTCGCGGTCGCGGAAGAAGTTGGTGACGCCGATCAGCATGTCGGCCAGCAGCGCAGTCGCCTCTTCGCGATGCTGTTCCAGATAGCGCAGGTAAGTGCCAAGGTCGGCTTGCCCGGTCACGTGCAGGCGGCGCTCGATACGCCGGAGCACGGTGGCGCGCTTGTAATGCTGGAAATCATGCCCGGTCACACTGCGCAACTGCAGGAGAATCTCCTCGAGCAACGGCTCGGACGCCTGCGGGTCGCCGGCCCGGGTGCCCAGCGCCGGCGGCAGGGTATCGTCATCGATCCGCGGCAGCTTTACCTGACAAGCGTTCTGCCATAGCTCCAGCAGTTTCTGTGGAATTTCCGCGGCCGGCAGGACGATATCGACCATACCGGTGTCGATGGCCGCCCGCGGCATGCTGTCGTACTGCGCGTCATCGGGCGCCTGGACCAGCGTGACGCCGCCTTGTTCCTTGATGCGCGACAGCCCGACCGCGCCATCGGCGCCGCTACCGGACAGCACCACGCAGAATGCATGGTCCTTGTGCACGTCCGCCAGGTCACGAAAGAACAGGTCGATGGCCACATGGTCACCGCGCCGCCGGTTGGCCGGCGTTACCCGCAGGTAACCGTCGTTGGTCGACAAGCGGTTGGCCGGCGATATCACGTACACATGGTTGCGCTCGATCGGCACCGGCTCGGTCACCTGGCGCACCGGCATGCTGGTGGTTTCCTGGAGGATGCGATCGGCCACGCTCTGGTGGTCGGGCGACAGGTGCAGGACGATGACGAATGCCATGCCGGAATCGGCCGGCATTTGCCGGAACAACGTGCACAAGGCCTCGAGGCCACCCGCCGAGGCGCCTATGCCGACCACGGGGAAGTCCAGATGGCTAGGGCTCAGGTTGGGATTTTGCGGCGAGGCGGGCTGGTTAGCAGTCGACTTCATGGCGGTGCCTTGTACAGACCTGACAGACGGCCCATCGACGCATCGCCGGGCATGTGAAATGCCATTATAGGCAGGCTGGCGCGGCAATCGCGAGGGGTTGGACAGAGAGCCAAAAGGCAGTGCGCCAATTTGCGACCTGGCAGTCATTTGGCGCCACTCGTCCACAAACCACGCATTGGAATGAGCGCCCGGCGCCGCCTGGGTTCGGAGTAAGGGCACGGTATACGACCGTGACTACCATTCCAACCGCAAGGAGAAACGACATGGCTCGCGATCAAGATCAAACCAGCCAACGTGGCGGCACCAAGGAAACCAACCCGGGCAATTTCGCCAACGACCGCGAAAAAGCGTCCCGCGCCGGGCAGAAAGGTGGCCAGGCCTCCGGCGGCAATTTCGCCAACGACCGCGAACGCGCCTCGGAAGCAGGCCGCAAAGGTGGCCAGAACAGCCACGGCGGCGGCCGCAACCAGTAACGCAGCGGCTGGCAACGGCAGCGGTGGCCCGGCGCACATAACGCCGGGCCACCTTTCTTGCGAAACGTTTCACAATCTTTTTGAATCTTCGCGGCGCGCTCGACTCAACACGAAGTCATCCATGGAAAAGAGGAGGGCCACGCGATGCCTAATCCGCAGTTGTACATCATCGACTACCGGTTACACGGCAAGCCGCGCAGCTTCATCATCCGCCTGGAACGCATGGACAATGCCGAAGCCTGGCATTGGGCCAGCTGCGACGCCGGTATCGGCATCATCCCCAAGTTCGGCCGCGAAAAGATCCGCAAGGTAAGCAAGCCGATGGCCGAGCGCTATGGGGTGACCGAGGTGAGCTGGCGCGCCTCCGGCAGCAAGCCTGGCCAGTCGCTGGAAGACCCTGTCACCACCGCCTGAAACCGGCTCGCCGATACACTGACCCTTCAAGCCCCGGACTCGGGATCGCTGGCAGGTACCCCAGGCCGGTTCTGTTCATCATCCGTCAGATTGGGGTCGGTATCGGGATCGTCCACTTTGTCATTGCGCCCGTCCGGCTCCAGTTCCGGCCAGTCATCCTGCACATTCCCGCCGCCCAGCCACTGCTTGTCGTTCATGCCCTTGGCCTCCATTGCAGTAAAAAAGGCCCGCCAGGCCGGCGGGCCAACACAGGAGTGAGAGGCGAAGCCATTGACCACCCCTCATGTCATCAGAACACGATGACGCGGGGGACGATCGTTCGCGTCCAGGCAGATGCCGACCAGTGGCAGCGCTCATGCTGCCGGTTGTTTCAACACCAGGGTCAGAATGTCGTAGCTCGCCACCAGCTCACCCAGCTGGTTGGTCACCTCCACGTCCCACGCCACCACGCCTAGTGGTTGCCCCAGCGGGCTGGTCTTGCCCTGGTCGATCTTGCGCTTGCAGGTCAGGCGCGCCTGGATGGTATCGCCGATGCCCACCGGGTTGATGAAGCGCAGGGTATCCAGGCCGTAGTTGGCCAATACCGGCCCTGCACCCGGGGACACGAACAGCCCGGCAGCCGCCGACAACACGAAGTAACCATGGGCGATACGCTTGCCGAACTGCGATTCCCGCGCGGCGATCTCGTCGAAATGCATGTAGAAGTGGTCGCCCGACAGGCAGCCGAAGTTGACCAGGTCGGCTTCGGTCACGGTGCGGCGGTGGGTGAGCAGCGATTCGCCGATGCGCAGCTGCTCGAAGTAACGGCGGAACGGGTGCACTTCGCTTTCGATCACTGCGCCACCGCGCACGTACTCGCCGGTAACTGCCGTGAGCATGCTCGGCGAACCCTGCACCGCCGCCCGCTGCAGGTAATGCTTGACCGCACGCAGGCCGCCCAGCTCCTCACCGCCACCGGCACGGCCCGGGCCACCGTGCTTGAGTTGCGGCAGTGGCGAGCCGTGGCCGGTGGACTCCTTGGCCGCTTCGCGGTCGAGCACCAGCAGGCGGCCATGCCAGGCAGCGGCAACCGGAATGGCCTTGGCGGCAACGCCACGGTCGGCGGTGACCAGGGTGGCCACCAGGCTGCCTTTGCCATGGGCGGCCAGCACCAGGGCTTCGTCGAGGTCGTCATAGGCCATCAGCGTGCTGACCGGGCCGAACGCTTCGATATCGTGGGCGCCGCCCTCGGCATGCGGGTCGCGCGCCTGCAGCAGGGTCGGGGCGAAGAACGCCCCTTCGGCCACGCCTTCGCCGCGCGGCGCAAAGCCGTCACTGGCACCGAACAGCTGGTCGCAACTGTGCAACAGGCTGCGCACGCGCTCGGCCACGTCGTGCTGCTGGTCATGGGAGGCCAGGGCGCCCATGCGCACACCTTCCAGCGAAGGGTCGCCGACCACCACCTTGGCAAGCCGCTCGCGCAGGCGCGTGGCAACGGCATCGAGGTGCTTGGCCGGAACGATGGCGCGGCGGATGGCGGTGCACTTCTGCCCAGCCTTGGTGGTCATTTCGCGCACCACTTCCTTGATGTACAGCTCGAATTCCTCGCTGTCCGGGGTCACGTCCGGGCCGAGAATGGCGCAGTTCAGCGAGTCGGCTTCAGCGGTGAATGGCACCGAATTGCGCACCAGGTTCGGCGTGACACGCAGCTTGGCGGCGGTGTCGGCAGAGCCGGTGAAGGTCACCACATCCTGGCCCTGCAGGCGGTCGAGCAGGTCGCCGGTACTGCCGATCACCAGTTGCAGGCTGCCTTCCGGCAGCAGGCCGGAGGCGTGCATCAGGCGCACCACGGCCTCGGTCAGGTAGCTGGTCGAGGTCGCCGGCTTGACGATGCACGGCATGCCCGCCAGGAAGGTCGGGGCGAACTTCTCCAGCATGCCCCAGATGGGGAAGTTGAAGGCGTTGATGTGCACCGCCACGCCGGCGCGCGGCACCAGGATGTGGCTGCCGGCAAAGTGGCCTTGCTTGCCCAGCGGGATGGCCGGGCCTTCGTGGACCAGGTTGCCCGAGGGCAACTCGCGGCTGCCGAAGCCGGCATAGGAGAACAGCGTGGCATTGCCACCTTCGATGTCGATCCAGCTGTCGGCACGGGTGGCGCCGCTGTGGTGGGACAGGGCGTAGAGCTGCTCCTTGCGCTCGGCCAGGTACAGGGCCAGGGCTTTCAGGCGCGCGGCGCGTTGCTGGAAATCCATGGCCATCAGGCTGGCGAGGCCGCGGGCGCGGGCGAAATCCACGGCCTCGGCGAAGTCCGGGCGTTCCTCATGGCTATAGGCAAGCACGTGGCCGTCGAGGGCGCTGCGCAGGGCCTGGGCGCCGTGCTGGCCGAGCCAGCGGCCGGCGATGAAGCTTTGCAGGGTAGGGGCGGCAGACATGCTGTTCTCCATGCTGTTCAGAGGTAAGGGGCGCTGTTACCACAGCGCCAGGGTGTAGCCGATGATCAGGCGGTTCTCGTCCACGGCGTTGGTCAGGCCATTGCCGGAGCGGAAGGTGACGTTGCGCCAGCGCAGGCTGACGTCCTTGAACGGGCCGCTCTGGATGACGTAGGTGATGTCGGTGTCACGCTCGCGCTCACGGCCGTTGCTGAGCGTGGCGGTTTCGGCGTGGCGGCCGTCGGTGTAGCGGGTCATGAAGCTCAGGCCGGGTACGCCCATGGCGACGAAGTCGTAGTCGTAGCGCAGCTGCCAGGAGTCCAGCCCGGCGCGGGTGAAAGTGTTGTAGGTCACCAGGTTGACGGTGAACGGGTCGCCGCCGTTGACGAACGGGAACGCACTGTCACCGGACATCTGTTGCCAAGTGGCGGTGAACTTGTGGGCCCGCACGCCGAGGGTGAACATGGCGTTGAAGTTGCGGTTATCGATGGTGCCGGCACGTTCGGCGCCGTCTTCGCGACTATCGAAATAGCGCAGGTCGGTGCGCAGGCTCAGGCCTTCGCCCAGCGGGCGGGTATCGACCAGGCCGACGAACTGCTGGCGGTAGATGTCCTCGAGCTTGGCGTAGTAGTAGCTGACGCTGGTTTGAGCGGTGATGGCATAGCTGCCGCCGCCGAAGTCCAGGTGGTCGCTGCTGGCGGCGCCATAACCGATGTCATCGCGGCCCGAGGAATCACGCAGGTTGGCCTTGGTCAGGCGGCCGGCATTGAAGGTCAGGCCGGCCAGGTCCTGGCTGGTCAGCAGCCCGCCCTGGAAGGTGGAGGCCAGCAGGCGGGTATCGTTGTACACCACCACCGGCAGGATCGGTTGCAGGGTGCCCAGGCGCAGGGTGCTCTTGGCCAGCCGCAGCTTGCCGGTCAGGCCCAGTTCACTGTAGTTGTCGACCGGCTCATGGCTGTTCGGGCCAAAGGGCAGCAGGCCAGTGTTGCGGCGGTCGCGGCTGGAGTCGAGCTTGATACCCAGTTGCCCCATGGCATCGACGCCAACGCCGAGCGGGCCCTCGGTGAAGCCCGACTCCAGCTTGGCGGTGAAGCCCTGGCCCCATTCCTCGGCCTTGGCCTGCGTCGCGTTGCTCTGGCGGAAGTCGCGGTTGAGGTAGTGGTTGCGCAGCTCCAGCCGGGCGTGGCTGTCACCGACGAAGTCGGCCAGCGCCGGCAACGGCAGGGCGATGCTGGCCAGCCAGGCGGCTGACAGAAAGTGTGTCCGGTTCATTGTTGTTGTTCTAGCCGACATGGTTGTTCTTCCTTGCAGTCAGTGCTTGCTGGCGCCGGCAGCGCCGATTCCGGTCATGGAGCGGATGAACTGCGCCAGGTAGCGGCCACGTTCCTGGCTGGCGCGTTCGGAGCTGTCGGTGACCGAGAACACCCAGGCACCAAGGAACGCCAGGCTCATGGAGAACAACGCCGGGTTGCTGTAGGGGAACAGCGCGCTTTCGTGATGCAGCACGTTGACCCACACCGCCGGGCCCAGCACCACCAGCAGCACCGCCGAGAGCAGCCCGGCCATGCTGCCGCACACCGCGCCACGGGTGGTCAGGCCTTTCCAGAACATCGAGAGCAGCAGTACCGGGAAGTTGACCGAGGCGGCCACTGCCAGCACCAGGCCGGAGAGGAAGGCGATGTTCTGCGACTCGAACAGCAGGCCAAGAATCACCGCCAGCAGACCGATCAGCAGGGTGGCGAGGCGCGACACGCGCATTTCCTCCTGTTCGCTGGCCTGGCCCTGGCGCATCACGCAGGCATACAGGTCGTGAGATACGGCCGAGGCCCCCGACAACGCCAGGCCGGCGACCACGGCGAGAATGGTGGCGAAGGCCACGGCGGAGATGAAGCCGAGGAACAGGTTGCCACCCACTGCCTGGGCCAGGTGCACGGCGACCATGTTGCCACCGCCGACGATCGCGCCAGTGGCATCGCGGTAGGACGGTTCGGTGCCGACCATGACGATGGCGCCAAAGCCGATGACGATCAGCAGCAGGTAGAAATAGCCGATGAAGCCGGTGGCATAGAACACGCTCTTGCGCGCTTCCTTGGCGTCGCTGACGGTAAAGAAGCGCATCAGGATATGCGGCAGGCCGGCCGTGCCGAACATCATGCCCAGCCCCAGCGAAATGGCATCCACCGGGTTGGACAGCAAGCCGCCCGGGGCCATGATCGCCTGGCCCTTGGCATGCACGGCAACGGCACTGGCGAACATCGCCTCGGTGTTGAAGCCGAAGTGCCGGAGCACCATGAACGCCATGAAGCTGGTGCCGGACAGCAGCATCACGGCCTTGATGATCTGCACCCAGGTGGTAGCGAGCATGCCGCCAAAGGTGACGTAGGCGACCATCAGCACGCCGACCAGCATCACCGCATACAGGTAGCTGATGCCGAACAGCAGCTCGATCAGCTTGCCGGCGCCGACCATCTGCGCCACCAGGTACATCAGCGCCACCACCAGGGTGCCGAAGGCCGAGGTGAGGCGCACCGGGGTTTGCGCCAGGCGGTAGCTGACCACGTCGGCAAAGGTGTACTTGCCCAGGTTGCGCAGGCGCTCGGCGATCAGGAACAGGATGATCGGCCAGCCGGCGAGCACGCCCAGCGCGTACAGCAGGCCGTCGTAGCCGTTCAGGAACATCATCGCCGAAATGCCCAGGAACGAGGCGGCGCTGATCATGTCGCCGGCGATAGCCAGGCCGTTCTGCATGCCGCTCAGGCCTCCGCCGGCGGTGTAGAAATCACTGGCCGAGCGGGTGCGCAGGGCCGCCCAGCGGGTGACCAGCAGGGTGAAGCAGACGAACACCATGAACATCGAGATGGCTGTCCAGTTCATTGTGCGCACTCCTGCTTGACCTTGTCGTTGAGCGGGTCGAGCACGTTGTTGGCACGATGCACGTAGATGCCGGTCAGGGCGAAGGACAGCAGTACCATCAGCACACCCACCAGCATGCCGACGGTAGTCACGCCACCGCTGAGGGACTGGCCGAGGGTGCTGGGGGAAAATGCCACCAGCAGGACGAAGCCGTAGTAGGTCACCAGCATGGCCAGGGTCAGGCCGCCGTTGAGGCGGCGTGTGCGCCGGACCAGGTGCTGGAAGTCGGGGTGGTTGACGATGCTTTCGATGCGTTCGGGGGTCATGGGTTGCGATCTCTGGGTGTTGTAATTGTTTTTTGCGAGGTCACGCGGGTGTTGCGGTGTTGCTCGGGGCCTCTTCGCGGGCATGCCCGCTCCCACAGGTGCGGCGGTGTGCCTGAGGCTTGTGCTATTCCTGTGGGAGCGGGCGCGCCCGCGAAACAGGCGACGCGGTTTCAGAGCTGGTCGAAATCGAGGACCACCTTGTCGCTCACCGGGTAGCTCTGGCACGACAGCACATACCCGGCCGCTACTTCGTAGTCCTCCAGGGCATGGTTGCTGTCCATCTCCACCTCGCCTTCGATGACCCGGCACTTGCAGGTGGAGCACACCCCGGCCTTGCACGAATACGGCAGTTCGGCGCCGATGGCATTGCCGGCGTCCAGCACGTTGCGGGTATTGCGTGGCAGGTCGAAGGTGAGGGCGCGGCCATCGCTGATGACCGTGATCTGGCTGAGTGCCGAGTCCACCTGGCGCGCCGCTTCGCGGGCCTCGCGTCGGGCTTCGCTGCCGGCGGCGGCGAACAGCTCGAAGTGGATGCGGTGCCTGGCCATGCCGTTGGCCTCGAGGCTGTCGCGCACGGTCTCGGTCATCGCCTGCGGGCCACAGATGAACGCCGCATCCAGGCTGGCTACATCCAGCCAGCGCGAGAACAGCTGGCCGCACTTGTCGGCATCGATGCGGCCGTTGTACAAGTCGACATCCTGTTGTTCGCGGCTGAACACGAAAATCAGGTTAAGGCGCTCGAGGTAACGGTTCTTCAGGTCTTCAAGCTTGTCGCGGAACAGCGCCCCGGAGCTGGAGCGGTTGCCGTACAACAGGGTGAAGCGGCTGTGCGGTTCGCTGGCCAGGGTGGTGGCGATGATCGACAGGACCGGGGTAATGCCGCTGCCGGCGGCCACCGCCAGGTAGTTGCCGTGGCGGGCCGGGTCCAGCGGCACGAAGAAGCTGCCCGACGGCGCCATCACCTCCAGCTGCTGGCCGGCCTTGAGCACGTCATTGGCAAACGCCGAGAAGCGCCCGCCCGGCACGCGCTTGACCGCCACGCGCAGTTCGCCGTCCTGCACGGCGCTGCAGATCGAGTAGGAACGGCGGACTTCTTCGTTGTCCAGCTGGGTACGCAGGACCAGGTACTGGCCCTGGGTGAAGCGGAACGTCTCGCGCAGCTGCTCGGGCACGTCGAAGGCAATCGATACGGCATCGCGGGTCTCGTTGCGCACTTGCTTGATGGTCAGGCTGTGAAACGGGCTCATGGCGTTCTCCACGGCTCAAAGGCATTTGAAATAGTCGAACGGCTCCAGGCACTCGCGGCAGCGGTACAGCGCCTTGCAAGCGGTGGAGCCGAACTGGCTGAGCAATTCGGTCTGGGTGCTGCCGCACTGCGGGCAGCACACCTGGGGCGCCGCGCCGAGCAGGCTGCGCTTGCTGCTACTGCCTTGCGGCGGGGCAATGCCATAGGCCCGCAGGCGTTCGCGGCCCAGCTCGCTGATCCAGTCGGTCGTCCAGGCCGGCGTCAGCCGGCGCTCCAGCGCGGGCGCCGGGAAACCCGCCTGCTCCAGCGCCAGGCAGATATCCGCCTCGATCACTTCGGTGGCCGGGCAGCCGGAGTAGGTCGGCGTGACCACCAGGTGGAGGTGGCCGGCACGCCAGTCGAGGCCACGGACGATGCCCAGGTCGACCACACTGACCACGGGCACCTCCGGGTCCATGACCTGGGCCAGCACCGCCCAGGCACGTGCCAGGTCGTCCGCACGTGGCGCGCGGGCGCCACGGTCGCCGGCAATCAGTTCACCAGGTTGCATCGGGGTAGGCCCTTGGCAGGAACTGCATCTCGGCCAGCAGCAGGCCAAGGTGCTCGGTGTGAAGACCTTTGCGGCCATCCAGGTAGAACTGGCTGGCCGCTTTGGGCAGCGGCAGCTCGACCGCAGCGAAGACGTCGCCAACCTGCTTCAGCCAGCCTGCGCCGACGCTGACCGGGTCAGCGGCGATACCTGCCTGGGCCAGTTGTACCTCGTTGTCACTGCCGGCCGTGAGTTCGACGGTGAAGCGCCACAGCGCCGGGATGGCGGCAAGCATGCGCTGGCGGCTTTCCTCGGTGCCGCCGCCCAGGCGCTGTACCCATTCGCTGGAACGGCGCAGGTGGTAGGTGACTTCTTTCAAGGCTTTGCCAGCGATACCGGCAATGCGCTCGTCGCGCGAACCGGCCAGGCCCTGGAGCACAGCGAAATGCCAGGCGTCATAAAGGAACTGCTTGGTCATGGTCACGGCGAAATCGCCATTGGGTTGCTCGACCAGCAGCAGGTTGCGGTAGGCCCGTTCGTCGCGACGGAAGGCCAGGGCATCGGCGTCGCGGCCGTCATCCAGCAGCTCGGCGGCATATTCCAGCCAGTTGCGGGCCTGGCCGACCAGGTCGAGGCCCACGTTCATCAGGGCCAGCTCTTCTTCGATGGCCGGGGCCCGGCCACACCATTCGCAGAGGCGCTGGCCCTGCACCAGGGCACTGTCGCCGAGCAGCAGCAGGTAGGGGATCAGATCGTGCTTGTGCATGGCCAACCTCACATGTGCCCGACTTCGTCAGGCAGTTCGTAGAAGCTGGCGTGGCGATAGACCTTGTCGTCCGCCGGGGCGAACAGTGGGTCTTTCTCGTCAGGGGAGGAGGCGGTGATCAGGGCCGAGGGTACCACCCACAGGCTCACCCCCTCGCTGCGGCGGGTATACAGCTCGCGGGCGTTCTCGATGGCCATGGCCGCATCGGCCGCGTGCACGCTGCCGACATGCTTGTGGTTGAGGCCGTGCTTGCTGCGCACGAACACTTCGTAGAGGGTCCAGACAGACATTTTCGATCTCCGCATCAATCGCCGCTCAGGCGGCGTTCTTGTTCTGTTGCTTGCGCGCGTAGGCCACCGCAGCCTCGCGTACCCAGGCGCCGTCCTCGATGGCCTTGCGCCGGGTGGCGACACGCTCCTGGTTGCACGGGCCATTGCCCTTGATCACTTCGTAGAACTCGTCCCACTGGATTTCGCCGAAATCGTAGTGGCCGCGCTCGGCGTTCCACTTCAGTTGCGGATCGGGGGCGCTACAGCCGAGCAGCTCGAGCTGCGGCACGGTCTGGTCGATGAAGCGCTGGCGCAGCTCATCGTTGGTCTGGCGCTTGATTTTCCAGGCCATGGACTGGGCGCTGTTGGGAGAATGTTCGTCGCTGGGGCCGAACATCATCAGCGCCGGCCACCACAGGCGGTTGATGGCATCCTGGACCATGTCACGCTGGGCCTGGGTACCGTGGCGCATCATGGTCAGGAGCATTTCGTAGCCCTGGCGCTGGTGGAAGCTCTCTTCCTTGCAGATGCGGATCATGGCGCGCGAGTAGGGGCCATAGGAGGTGCGCTGCAGCACCACCTGGTTGACGATGGCGGCGCCATCCACCAGCCAGCCCACCGCGCCCATGTCGGCCCAGCTGAGGGTGGGGTAGTTGAAGATGCTCGAATACTTGGCCTTGCCGTTGTGCAGCTTGGCGATCTCTTCGTCACGGTCGGCGCCCAGGGTTTCCATGGCGCTGTACAGGTACAGGCCGTGACCGGCTTCGTCCTGGATCTTGGCCATCAGCTGCAGCTTGCGCTTCAGGCTGGGGGCGCGGGTGACCCAGTTGCCTTCGGGCAGCATGCCGACGATTTCCGAATGGGCGTGCTGGGAGATCTGCCGGATCAGGGTCTGGCGGTAGGCCTCGGGCATCCAGTTCTTGGCTTCGATCTTGATTTCGGCGTCGATCTTTTCCTGGAAGTTGCGCTCTTCGGGCGACATCTCTTCCAGCGACTTGACGCGCTTGACTCCGGTTTCCACTAGCTGTGCGTACATGTGCTGCGACTCCTGCTAAGGCATGAGTCATTTGTAAGCGATACAAAACACAACGTCAAACACATTTACGTGTATCAAATAAGATTTATGTATCGCTTTGCTGGCCGAAGGGGCTGCTGCGTCGCGAAAGGGGCGCGGCAGCCCGCGCAATCCTTCAGGCAAAAAAAAGCCCCGACGATTGCCGGGGCCGAACAGGCAGCCGAATGAATCAGCTGGCCAAGCGTTTGTCGAATACGTGGCAGGCCTTGCCCTCGGAGCGCTTGAGCGTGCCGCAGGGTTGCAGGCACACCTGGGTGCTGATGCCGATATAGGTCTTGATCTGCCTGGCCAGTTCGCCGGTCAACGACTTGCGCTGGCCTTCATCAAGGTGCTGGCAGTCCGAACGCAATTCCACATGCACGTCCACGCTGTCCAGGTTTCCATTTCGATACAGATGGATCTCATAAAGCTCTGAAAGCTGTTTTATTTTAAGTACCTGCTCCTCAATCTGGGTCGGAAACACGTTGACCCCGCGAATGATCAGCATGTCGTCGCTGCGACCGGTGATCTTGCCGATCCGCCGCATTGGCCGGGCGGTGCCGGGCAGCAACCGGGTCAGGTCGCGGGTGCGGTAGCGCACCATGGGCAACGCTTCCTTGCTCAGCGAGGTGAACACCAGCTCACCCAGCTGGCCGTCCGGCAGTACCTGGCCGGTGGCCGGGTCGATGATCTCGGGGTAGAAATGGTCTTCCCAGATGGTCGGGCCGTCCTTGGTCTCGAGACATTCCATCGCCACCCCGGGGCCCATGATTTCCGACAGGCCATAAATGTCGAGGGCATCGATGCCCAGGCGCTGCTCGATCGAGCGGCGCAGCTCGTCGGTCCAGGGTTCGGCACCGAAAATGCCCAGCCGCAGCTTGAGCGTGTGCGGGTCGATGCCCTGGCGCTCGATCTCGTCGGCCAGGTTGAGCATGTAGGACGGGGTGACCATGATGATGTCGGGCTGGAAGTCGCGGATCAGCTGCACCTGCTTCTCGGTCTGCCCGCCAGACATGGGAATCACCGTGCAACCCAGGCGCTCGGCGCCGTAATGCGCGCCCAGCCCGCCCGTAAACAGGCCATAGCCATAGGACACATGCACCTTGTCACCCTTGCGCCCACCGGCGGCGCGAATCGAGCGGGCCACCACGTTGGCCCAGGTGTCGATGTCGTTCTGGGTGTAGCCGACCACCGTCGGCTTGCCGGTCGTGCCACTGGAGGCATGCAGGCGCACGACGTCCTGCTGGGGCACGGCGAACATGCCATAGGGGTAGTTGTCGCGCAGGTCGTTCTTGCCGGTGAAGGGGAACTTCGCCAGGTCTTCGAGGCACTTGAGGTCGTCAGGGTGGGCGCCGCACTCGGCAAAGCGCTGGCGGTACAGCGGCACGTTGTCGTAGGCGTGCTTCAGGCTCCAGCGCAGGCGCTCCAGCTGGTGCTGGCGCAGGGCATCCACGCTGGCGGTTTCCATCGGGTCCAGCAGGGCACGATCGGCATCATGGTACATGTTCATGGCTTCACTCGAATTGTTCTTGTACGCCGCGCGGCAGCAGTAGCGGGCTGCGCGGTGAGTGTCATGAGCGCAGCATATACGGCTGCGTTCGGTTCGGTAACGGGCCGGTGGTCGGCGCCGCTCAAAGGCGTTCGATGACCATCGCGATGCCTTGGCCAACGCCAATGCACATGGTGCACAGGGCGTAGCGCCCGGCGCTTTCCTCCAGCTCGTGCAGGGCAGTGGTGACCAGGCGTGCACCGCTCATGCCCAGCGGGTGGCCCAGGGCGATGGCCCCGCCATTGGGGTTGACCCGCTTGTCGTCGTCGGCCAGGCCCAGCTCGCGCAGCACCGCCAGGCCCTGGGCCGCGAAGGCTTCGTTGAGTTCGATGACGTCCATGTCGGCCAACGACAGCCCGGTCAGCTCGAGGACCTTGCGGGTAGCCGGCACTGGCCCCATGCCCATCAGCCGCGGTTCGACCCCGGCTGCGGCCATGCCGACGATGCGCCCGCGGGCCTTGAGGCCATGGCGACGGGCGGCGGCGCTGCTGGCCAGCAGCAGCGCACAGGCGCCGTCATTGACCCCGGAGGCATTGCCGGCAGTGACGCTGCCACCTTCACGGAACGGGGTGCCAAGCCTGGCCAGCTGTTCCAGGGTGGTGTCGCCACGCGGGTGCTCGTCGTGCTCGACCACTTTGGCCGGGCCTTTGCGTTGCGCGATTTCGACCGGCACGATTTCCCGTGCCAGGCGGCCACGTGCCTGGGCCGCAGCAGCCTTGTGCTGGCTGCGCAGGGCGAACGCGTCCTGGTCGGCGCGGGAAATGCCGAACTGCTGGGCAACGTTCTCGGCGGTTTCCGGCATGGAGTCGGTGCCGAAGGCAGCCTTCAGCAACGGGTTGACGAAACGCCAGCCGATGGTGGTGTCGAACAGCTCGGCCGCGCGGCCGAACGCCTGCTCCGCCTTGCCCATGACGAACGGCGCACGCGACATCGACTCCACGCCGCCGGCCAGCATCAACCCGGCTTCGCCGCAGCGCAGCGCGCGGGCAGCAGTGCCAATGGCGTCGAGGCCGGAACCGCACAGGCGGTTGATGGTGGTGCCGGGCACCTCGATGGGCAGCCCGGCCAGCAGGCTGGCCATGTGCGCCACGTTGCGGTTGTCCTCGCCAGCCTGGTTGGCACAACCGAGAATCACATCGTCGATGGCCTTCCAGTCCAGTTCCGGGTGCCTGCGGATCAGCGCCTGGAGTGGAATGGCCGCCAGGTCATCGGCCCGCACACTGCTCAAGGCCCCGGCATAGCGGCCGATGGGGGTGCGCACGGCGTCGATGATCAAGGCATCGGCCAGGGTGTGTTCAGTCATCTTGCGTCTCCTGCGCCAGCACCGTGCCGCGCACTTTGTAGGACTTGCCATGGAACATCGCCAGCAATTCACCACGCTGGTTCTCGATGCGGACCTGGTACAGACCCGTGCGGCCCTTGCGGCTGAGCTCGCTGGCCTGGGCGGTGAGCACGTCATCGCACAGTGCCGGGGCCAGGTAGTCGATACTGCAGCCCAGGGCGACGGTGGCCTGGTCGTAACTGTTGCAGGCGAAAGCGAACGCCGAATCGGCCAGGGCGAACAGGAAGCCGCCGTGGCAGGTACCGTGGCCCTGGATCATGTCGGCGCGTACCGGCATGCGCAGGGATGCCTGGCCGGGGCCGGCAGCCAGCAGCTGGATGCCCAGGCCCTGGGTGGCCTGGTCGCGGGCGTACAAGGTATCGGCACAGGCTTGTGCCAGTTCGACTTCAGTCATGCAGGCTGCCTCCTTCGGCTTCGCAGCGGCGCAACAACAGGGACGGGCGGTAGCGGCTCTCGCCGTAGCTGCGCTGCAGGTTGTCGAGCACACGCAGGGTCTGGGCAATGCCGATGTTCGCCGCCCAGGCCAGCGGGCCGCAGGGGTAGTTGACCCCCGCGCGCATGGCCAGGTCGATGTCGGCGGCGCTGCCGACGCCCTGCAACACGGCATCGGCGGCCTCGTTGGCGAGCATGGCCACGGTGCGCAGCACCACCAGGCCAGGCAGGTCGGCGACCGGGGTAACCCGCAGGCCGGCGCATTGCAGCAAGGCCACCGCCTGGTCGCGGGCGTGGTCGCTGGTGTCCGCCGACCAGCTGATGGCAAGGCGTGTGGCGCTGGCGTAGTCCAGAGCCAGGTCCAGCAGCACCAGGTTGCGCAGGCCGTCTTGCCGGGCCCGCTGGCTGGCCAGGCGGCCATCCGACAGCGCCAAGGTGGCTTCGCCGACCTGAATCACGCCGCTACCGGCACGCTGGACCACGGTGATGCCGCTCGCGCGCAGGCGCTCGACCAACGGCTGCAACACCCCAAGATGGCCTTCGACGACGCAGGCCTCGGCTGTAGCTGGGCTGTGCAGCTCATGCGGCTGCGCACGCCCGGCCCCTTCGGCATAGCTGTAGAAACCCTGGCCCGTCTTGCGGCCAAGGCGGCCGGCGTCGACCAGTTCCTTCTGCAGCAACGAAGGCTGGAAGCGAAAATCGCCGTAGAACGCTTCGAACACCGAGCAGGTGACCGCGTAGTTGACGTCGTGGCCGATCAGGTCGGTCAACTCGAATGCGCCCATGCGGAAACCGCCAGCCTCCCGTAACAGCGCGTCCAGTGTCGCGCAATCGGCCGCGCCTTCCTGCAGCAGGCGCAGGCTTTCCGCGTAGAATGGCCGCGCCACGCGGTTGACGATGAACCCCGGCGTGGAGCGCGCATGCACTGGCTGCTTGCCCCAGGCCTTGGCGGTGGCATGAATGCATGCGGCAACGGCAGGGGCGGTGGCCAGGCCCGAGACCACTTCGACCAGTGCCATCAGCGGTGCGGGGTTGAAGAAATGCATGCCGACCAGCTGTTGCGGGCGCTCCAGCCCGGCAGCCAGGCTGGTGATGGACAGCGACGAAGTGTTGCTGGCAAGGATGCAGTCGCCAGCACACAGGGCTTCCAGCTGGCTGAACAAGGCTTGCTTGACCTGCAGGTTCTCGACAATCGCCTCGATCACCAGGCGCGCATCGGCCAAGGCTTCAATACTCTCCACCGGGCACAGCCGGGCGCTGATCGCTTGCCGTTCGGCAGGCTGCAAGGTGCCTTTTTCCACAAGCCGGGCAAGTTGCCGATCGATACCGGCCAGCGCCTGCACAGCAGCGCCAGGGCGGTTGTCGTAGAGTTTGACCGGGTGACCGGCCTGCGCCGCGACCTGGGCGATGCCAGCCCCCATGGCACCCGCGCCGATCACCGCCACCGGGGCATTGCTTGCAAGTGCACTCATGATCAACGCCCCTTGAATGCCGGGGTGCGCTTGCCGATGAAGGCGCTCACCCCTTCACGGTAGTCGTCGCTGCGCCCAGCCAGACGTTGCAGGTCGCGCTCCAGCTCCAGCTGTTCATCGAAACCATGGTCGAAACTGGCGTTGAGGCCGCGCTTGATCAGGGCCAGGCCGTAGGTTGGCTGGGTCGCGAGCTGGCGGGCGAGGGTCAGGGCCTCGTCGCGCAGGGCAGCATCATCCACTACGCGGTGGATCAGCCCCCATTGCTGGGCCTGCTCCGCGCCGAGGCGCTCGCCCAGCATGGCCAGGGCCTTGGCCCGTGCCATGCCGACCAGCCGCGGCAGCAGCCAGGTGCCCCCGGAGTCCGGCACCAGGCCGATCTTGCAGAAAGCCTGGATGAAGCTGGCCGAACGGGCCGCCAGCACCAGGTCGCAGGCCAGCGGGATATTGGCACCAGCGCCGGCCGCCACGCCATTGACCGCGCAAATCACCGGCAAGGGCAAGTCACGCAGGGTACGCACCAGCGGGTTGTAGAAGCGCTCGATGGATTCGCCCAGGTCCGGCCTCTCGGCGCCGGGGGCGACATTGCGCTCGGACAGGTCCTGGCCGGCACAGAAGCCGCGGCCTTCAGCGGTCAACAGCAGCACCCGGGCATCACTGCTCTGGCGCACCTGTTTGAGCGCTTCGCGTACTTCCAGATGCATGGCGGCATTGAAGCTGTTCAGCTGCTCGGGGCGGTTCAAGGAGAGGAGGGCGACGCCGTCCTCGATGGAAAACAGGATGTGCTGGAAGGTCATGACAGACTCGCTTCGTCAGGCTAGGGAAGATGATCAGCGGCCCTGGAAGCGGGCCTGGCGTTTTTCCTGGAAGGCGCGAATGCCTTCGTCGCGGTCGGCGGTGCCGGCCAGCAAGGTGAAGGCATGACGCTCGAAGCGCAGGCCGCTGGCCAGGTCGGTGTCAGCGGCCTTGAGCAACGCTTCCTTGGCCAGGCGCACCGCCAGCGGCGCCTTGGCGGCGATGCTGCGGGCGACCTGCATGGCGCGCTCTACAGTGAATTCGGGCTGGGTGACTTCGCTGACCAGGCCCGCCTGCAGGGCGTGGCGAGCGGTGATGGTCTCGCCAGTCAGGACCATTTGCATGGCCAGCGGCTTGCCTACGGCTCGCAGCAGGCGTTGGGTGCCGCCAGCGCCGGGGATGATGCCGAGGTTGATTTCCGGCTGGCCGAAGCGTGCATCGGTGCCGGCGATGACGATATCGGCGCACATCATCAGCTCACAACCACCGCCCAGGGCATAGCCGTTCACTGCAGCGACCAGCGGCTTGCTGAAGGCGGCAATGCCTTGCCAGTGCGCAACACGCGGGTCATTGAGGATGCCCACCAGATCGCGCTCGGCCATCTCGCGGATATCGGCGCCTGCGGCGAATGCCTTGCGATCCCCGGTGATGATTACCACGCGGGCCCGCTCGTCGTGCTCAGCCGCCCTGAGTGCCGCGGCCAGTTCTGCCAGCAACTCGGTACACAGCGCGTTCAGGGCCTCGGGCCGCTGCAGGGTAATGAGCTGGATGCCCTGTTCGGGCGCCTGCACGTCGAGATATCGCGGCATGTCGGGTTCCTCTGGCTGCACGCACGGCACATCGTGGGGCCGGCATTTATTGGAGTTGTCTGCAGGGACGTGATGCTGGGTCATGTCCAGGTGGCACCAGTATATGCATCACCTGATACAATTACGCAACATCTAAATCTGAATGCCGTATCCTTTTAAGATGTGACGGGATGTTCGACAGCGGCGCTGCCAAAGCGCTGTGAAGATGTGAATAGCGAGGAGATCCAGCGCTTAAACCGGAATTACAAGGTGAGTTTTACGAGAAAAGCGATACGTGAACAGGGCGATTGACGGCCGATACAATGTGATACAACATCTGTCAGCGTTTGTTATCATTTGAGGAGCTTTCGCCATGCCTTGCTATCGCCTGGACGGCCTGACGCCCGTGGTTCATCCCACAGCCTATGTGCACCCCAGCGCCGTGCTGATTGGCGACGTCATCATCGGCCCCCGTTGCTATGTAGGCCCACTGGCCTCGCTGCGGGGGGATTTCGGCCGCATCGTGCTGGAGGAGGGGGCCAACCTGCAGGACACCTGTGTGATGCATGGCTTTCCCGGCGGTGACACGGTGGTCGAACGCAACGGGCATGTCGGGCACGGCGCCGTGCTGCACGGCTGCCGCATCGGTGAAGACGCCTTGATCGGCATGAACGCCGTGGTCATGGACGGCGCCCGGGTGGCGCCACGCTGCATCGTCGCGGCCACCGCATTCGTCAAAGCGGGTTTCGAATGCGCAGCACAAAGCCTGGTGATGGGCTCGCCAGCCCAGGTCAAGCGTTCGCTGAGCGAACAGGAACTGGCCTGGAAGCAGCGCGGCACCGCCGAGTACCAACACCTGGCACAGCGCTGCATGAACAGCCTGGTGGAATGCCTGCCACTGAACGAAGCCGAGCCCGAACGCCCACGCATGGAAGACACCGGTGTCAGGCCCAAAGGTACGGCACCGGCATGAGCCTGGCAGCGTCACGCCATGGTCAGACGGTCCGCCGCACAGGTATAGTCGGTGCTTTATCCGCGCACAGTTCGCCCATGAGCAATCTCGCCCCACTGAACAACCTGATCACCCGCTTCCAGGAACAGACGCCGATCCGCGCCAGTTCCCTGATCATCACTTTGTACGGCGACGCCATCGAGCCTCACGGCGGCACCGTCTGGCTGGGCAGCCTGATCAACCTGCTGGAGCCGGTCGGCATCAACGAGCGGCTGATACGCACGTCGATCTTCCGCCTGACCAAGGAAGGCTGGCTGACCGCCGAGAAGGTCGGCCGGCGCAGCTATTACAGCCTGACGGGTACTGGCCGGCGGCGTTTCGAGAAAGCTTTCAAGAGGGTCTACAGCCCCAGCCAACCCGCCTGGGACGGCGCCTGGACCTTGGTATTGCTGTCGCAACTCGAGGCCGGCAAGCGCAAAGCGTTGCGTGAAGAACTGGAGTGGCAGGGGTTTGCTGCCATGGCGCCGAACCTGCTGGGCTGCCCGCGGGCAGACCGCGCCGACCTGACGGCCACCTTGCGCGAGCTGGAAGCCGCTGACGACAGCATCGTCTTCGAAACCCACACGCAGGAAGTGCTTGCCTCCAAGGCCATGCGCGCCCAGGTCCGGGAAAGCTGGCGTATCGACGAACTGGGGCAGCAGTACAACGAGTTCATCCAGCTGTTCCGGCCGCTATGGCAAGGCTTGAAAGAGCAGCCGCAACTGGATGCGCAGGATTGCTTCCTGGCCCGCACGTTGCTGATCCACGAGTACCGTCGGCTGTTGCTGCGCGATCCGCAACTGCCGGACGAGCTGTTGCCAGGTGATTGGGAGGGAAGGGCCGCGCGACAGCTGTGCCGTAACCTGTATCGCCTGGTGTTCGCCAAGGCTGAAGAGTGGCTGAATGCTGCGTTGGAGACGGCTGATGGGCCGCTGCCGGATGCGAATGAAGGGTTTTACAAACGTTTCGGCGGCCTGCTGTAGGACCGCCAAATTATAACTACGCTAAATGAATATTTAGTGTAGTTATAAGTGAAATGCATATCATCGGGGCAGGCGACGGGCTAGCCAAACCGTTTGCCCGCCACATTCCGCGTCCTCCACGATGTGCTCCAGCACCCCGAAACCGTGGTCGTTCAATCGAGCGGTGTATTCCTCAGGAGCCAAGCTGGCGTGATAGAGCGTTTCGCCCTGGAATTCACCCAGCGCTTCGCCATGTGCAGGCCCACTGGTAAACATCAGCAGCGCACCGGGTGCTGCGTGGCGCTCGAAGACCGGAAACATCCGGCGTTGGTCGTCAGGCTTGAGATGGAAAAAGCTGTTCCAGGCGAGAATGCCTGCGAACTGGCGATCAAGCGCCAGCGTGCGCATGTCGCCATGAATCCATTCCTGCGTTGGAAATCGCTTGCTGCACAAGGCGAGCATCTGCGTAGACGAATCCACACCGACAACAGATACGCCGGCATCGATCAGATGGCGTGCGACAGGTTGACCAGAGCCGCAGCCCAGGTCCAGCACGGTTGCCGTGGGTGGCAGCAACGAGCGGAAGCGTTCGATCCATTTGCGATCAACGAAATGGTTGGAGCGCAGATCGTTCCAGATCGATGCGTGGCGATCGTAGAGACTGATGATCTGATCGGCGGATGGATGGTGCGGCATGGATTGGGGCATCCTTGGTTGTGGAGGTCGAACGTCCGTGATGGGTTCCAGGGTTCAAATGTATCTGAGTAGCGGCCCGTGCGGGAAACATGAAACTGCGCATAATGCACAGACCTTATGTTGAGCGTCGTCCGGATACTGCCAGCGGCTCCGGACGTCGCGTAACATAGGGTCGATTATGCGAATCCCTCTCATGCTCTCAGAGCGCGCCGTGCGCGACGCTAAGGCCTACATGGCCAATCCTGACCCCGAACACGCGGTCGAATCCCTCATTGATTCCTACGGCAACCTTGTCAGCGATCTGCGCAAGCTGCGCTCGAGGGTTCGCCAGTTGGACGACGAGTCCGCCGAGCTGGACGTTCTTATCAGCAAGCTACGAGAGGTCGCCCGGCTGATCGACGACTTGTGATTGCTAGCAAATAATCGTGCCGGCGGCGCCGTCCAGGGCATCAATTGCTAGCATTTCTCTCGATGGAACTGCTAGCATAATTGCGCCTGGTTATCGGTGATTGATGACCAAATTGCTAGCAAAAGGATTCGCAATGTCTGACACCAAGCTGCTCACCCTGCGGGATGTTCCTGTGGAGCTGGTCCACACGGCCAGACGCCTGACCGGTAAAGGTACCGGTAGCCAAGCATTCATCGCATGTGTGTCGCTCGCCGAGCATCAGGCCGACCAGATCGCCGACATGCGGGAGCAGATTCAGTCGCTTCGGGAGCAAGTGAAGGTCTATCAAGGCGTGCTGCGGGATGCGCATCAGGCCGCGGTGCAACTGGCGGAGGTTGCCGGGCAGGGCGATATGTTTACGCCGTCGTCGGAAAACCCACTGCGCCCGGGCTACCGTCGCTAGCATTTTTCGTTGGCCAGCTGCTGCACCAGGTCGAAAAGTGCTAGCAGTTTTTCCTGCAGGAGATCTCCTCCAGGATCAATTTTGCTGTCAGTCACTGACAGTCAGGAGGAGTCTTTGGCGGCGGGGTTTAGCGTAGCGCGGACCCCGTCGCCAATGACTCCACCAGTCCGCTCTTTGCTTTTCGCCAAATTGCCCCGGCGCGGTCTCGAATGGTCAAGGGCCGCGACCCCGGCTTATCGTGACAGCGCTCCACCGTCACGATAAACGGAGTCCCGGAGCGCAGCGCCCCTTTACCACACCTCGCCCCTTTATCCTCTGAGGTGGGTGGCTGGGAGGCGCTTTTCCTCCCGGCCTCCCGCCGATGCATCAAAGGGATGCCCGCCGGAGGCGCTCTTGATCTTCTGCGTCAGTGAAGCCGCAGCCCGCTGATGCCTTTGATCACTGCTGTTGCAGCGACGACCTTGATCAGCAGATCGAGCACCCATAGAGCGCAGCCGCCCATGATGATCCCCAGCGCGATCTGCTTGGCCAGCCAGTTGCCGCTGCGCTGATGTGAGGCATAGCGCCGCCCGGGCGCGTCGTCGTCCATTACGGCCCGCAGGTCGTCTTCCATGATGGTTCCTTGATGGGATTGGATGGAGCCGCCGAAGGCGGCGAGGGGGTGGGGGTGCTGTTACACCCTCACTTTACCCCGGATGGCCGGGGTGAAATGGGCCATCCTGCCATCATGCCGTTCTGCTTGACAATAAAAATATGGGAGTCCATATATTTTGGAAACTGAAGGTGGTCCTATGCCAGTACTCTGGCTTGACATCCCCCAAATGCTCATCGACGCCGGCGTTGTCAGCAATCTTTACGCCGCTCGCACCACTTCCAATTACGCCTTGATGTGGTCTCAAGGCGCTCAGCTCGACCTCTCAAAAAGCTCTACCAACCTGCATAGAGCCAGGCTTAGAAAGATCGGTATAGACATCAAGAAGCCCTATCAAGGTGAGCTTTACTCGCTTGAAGACTCAAGATCAATTATTGCCCAAAGGAATTCGATTGTGAGCTAACTGAGTCAGCCGGGCAGGGGAGTTGCCGCTCTCAAGTGCCGACGACATGCATTTACTCAGGATCTTTATAATCCAGCCCGCAGGCATAGATGCCTACCCGAGGCGTTGCCGCTCCCCGGGAGGCTTACCACTTACGATCTGACATAGAGGGAAAGATCGCCATGGCTCCAACCACTACTCAAGTCGCCGATGCGCCTGGGTCCCGCATGCCTGCGCCAGCATTACTGAACATGGCTGAACTTGAAAAAATATCATGTTCAACGCGCGGCGCTAGCACCATCCATCCTCTGCAGTTGGTGGGTAAGAGCATCAGATTTGCTGAGCTTCAACCTGTGTATTCTGAATCGTTCGACGATCCGATCTACCAGGCCGCAATTTCTCAGTCCGTTGTCTTAGCTGTTTGCCTCGGCAGCCCTAAGCATGGAATTGAAACAAGTCTTTTGCTTAGCGGGGGCAGGGGTCTGATCCGTACTACTCAGACATTTCCAATCTGACCATCTTGGATGTTCTGTGAAGATCTAGCCTCAACGGGATGCGGACGAGAACGGTGCTATTGAGAGCAATCAAGGTAAAGCCTTATAACTAAACTAAATGAATATTTAGAGTAGTTATTCCTGTGGGCATATTTGAAGGCAGGGTAGCCCATCTGGTGAGCTAGCGCTTAACTGACGGAGAATTTTGATGCAGCAGCGCCTTACGCCTTGGATGATCGAAAGCGCTTATCGCTATTGGGAGGCCGCCAAACACCTGCTTACTGGGCACGACATGATGGCAGTTGCCCAAGTAAACGCTGCGATCGGTATGGAGATTTTGCTGAAAAGCTTCGTCGCTGTGCCCAATGGCAACCACGGCCAGATCAATGAAACCTACGACCTTGACGCCGAATTGATCAAGCATGCACATCGCGAGCTGCAGCTTGCCAGCAGGATTTCGGCTGACAAGCGTGTCGACAAGCACGATCTGCTCACGCTTTTTTACGCAGTCCCTGCGGATATCCGCATGCGCCTTCGACTCGACCAGGAGGAAGAATGGATTGAACGTTACCGCAACGTCTTCACAAACGCTCGGTATCCATACGAGGCCAACTCGGCAATGGGCTACAGCGACACGCTGGTCTACGTACTGGGCCAAATGATCGAGAACGTTGTGAAGTAGTATCGAGAGCAAATCTGCCGTGACGTCTTCATCGTTTGCTATGGCATGACGCCGGCGGATTTTCTGGCCAAGGCTGGAAAGGAGTCTGATCAGTCGTGAAGCTGTGTTGATGTCGAGACTTTGGAAACACGCGAAAAATCTAACACACTGATTCCTCTGAATATTTTGTAAATTCGGAGCGTCTAGTCGCTCAGATTTTGCATTTTTCGCATGTTTAACTAACCTTGAGGTATTTTTCGCACATTCAGTTGCGTTTTGCATTTCCGCAGAGGCCGCATAAATGGATCGGTTCACTATCAGGCGTGGAGCTTTGGTTTTTGCAAGCGCCAGAAAATTAGAGATATTGGAGTCCGTATCGGCAAGCAAAATTAAGGCGCGGGATCTTGCTACAGGCGAGATTGTAACTATATCGCCAGGAAATATAGAATTTGAATTCGAGATTAAATACTCTGACTCCGAAGCGTTGCCGCCAAAGAAAAACACCCAAAAACCAACCATCGATTTGTTTAGCGAAGATGAACTGAAAGTTGCGGATTTTCGCTACACCACGCTTTTGCCACTATTATCACGCAAGCCCATTCCAAAAAATGAAATAGACGCCGCGGGCAAAACCTTGAATTTGAGCGTATCCCAAATCTACCGCCTGCTTGCTCTGATGGAACCAGATAAGGGTTTCGTTAGCTTGATACAGAAGAAAAAAGGGCGGTCTGTAGGGATGAAGCAGATTGATGGCGTTGTAGAAGATCTTATCAAGTCTGCAATAGATGATCACTACGAAGGCAGGGCAATTACGACAGAGGCAATATATGAAATAATCAGAAAACAGTGCATAACTCAGAATTTACCCGTGCCAAGCCTAGGAACTGTATCCAGCAGGATCAAAGAACGGCCTCGTCGGGAGCTGTTGACGAAGACTGTGGGAAAAAAAGCCGCTGATCAGGAGCTGTCGGTGCGGGGAGGAAAGATTCTCCCGACTGCTCCGTATGAATTGATACAGATTGATCATGCCCTTGTAGACTGCATTATCGTGGATGGGGAAACTCGCAGGCCATTGGGCCGCCCTTGGGCGACTTTGGCAATCGATGTATACACCCGCGCAGTCGCCGGGGTTCACTTGTCTTTGAGCCCTCCATCTTCAATGTCCGTGGCTTTGTGTATTTCGCATACTATTTTACCAAAAAATCAGTGGCTCAAAGCATATGGGTTAGATGAGTTCGAGTACCCTTTTTATGGCGTGCCCAAACGAATTCATGTAGATAACGCCAAAGAATTTAGATCAAGTAATCTCCAGAATAGTTGTCGCTGGTACCGCATAGACCTTACCTACAGGCCAAGAAGAGTTCCTCACAATGGGGCGCATATTGAGCGGTTGATTGGTACCTTCATGAAGAGGGTTCACTTGTTACCCGGCGCAACGATGTCTTCTGTGAAGGAGCGAGGAGATTATGATAGCGAAAAAACTGCTGCCCTTTCATTTGCGGAATTTCGCGAATGGTTTATCACGGAAATAGAAAAATATCACAAGAAAAAACACTCAGCCATTGGCTGTTCGCCATTGTTTCAGTGGGAGCGTTACTATAAGACTGACGATGGCGTACTGCATTACCCCCAGATCATCGAGGATAGGCGTAGGTTGCTTATTGACTTTATGCCCATTAAAAAAAGACGCATTAGTCGCTCCGGCATCAAACTCAACTGCGTCGAGTACTATTCTGCGGCACTTAAAAGATTCGACATAAACACCCGATGCCAAGTGAGGTATGACCCTGAGGCTATCGGCAAAATCTGGGTACTGCCGGAAGGGGAAAGTAATTATATAGAATTAACATATTCTGATGTCAGGTTTCCAAATGTAACACTGGCGGAATTTAAGCATGCGCGAAAACAGCTCGCTGCTGAGAGTGATCGGCGGGTAACTGCAGCTGAAACATTTGCATTGATAAAGAAAAATGATGATTTGGTCGAACGTGCAGTTTCACTTACTAAGCAAACCCGAAAAATGAATGAACGTAAAAAAATCCGCAGTGAAGACCCTGGGCACCCACTGAATCGGCAGACCAATATACAACCTAAGCCGGCTAATGTGGATTATGCCCGTAAACCCACAGCGTTCGACATTGAAGACTGAGACGCCTAGGAGTGTGCGCCATGAAAACTGGTGAATCATTAGATCACATAATGCCCGCCCGCCGCCAAGCAGTCAGCTGGAGCGATGATAAGCGGGTGGGTCTTATTTATGCTGACTGCTGGATTAACTATCCTGAGGTTAAAGCTATTAGAGGTACGGTACGCGCAGTTTACGGCATGCCAGCTAAAATTCAGGCGCAATGCGTGATGATATCCGGCGACCCAGGAATGGGTAAAACTAGTTTGTTCTCACGCATTGAGTCGGATTTGGAGACTCTTCGCAAACGCTCGGAGGAACCACGCGGATACATCTCTTTTACTGTGCCTCCGGATCCTACGTTATCTGGATTTGAAGAGTCGATCGAGAAAGCTCTAGGGATATCGATTGGTCGGATTCGAGGCGGGATTTTACCGACCTCTCTGACGAGGGCTGTCGAAATGAGAAGAATTAGGATGGTGTTGATCGATGAAGTCCATAATCTCCTCAATGCGAACAGGGTTGATCAACGAAAGAATCTTTCCTTTTTTCGGGCGCTTAGTAGTCCGCCTTTGTCACTGTGCATTACTGCTTTTGGAACGGAGGACGCTCATCACGCGATTAGCAGTGACAGCCAGTTGGCTCGGCGTTTTCAGCGATACCACTTACCACTGTGGAGTGAAAATGAAAATTTTCGCTCTTTTTTAGCAGCTTACGAGAGCTATTTGCCTCTGAAGAGACCGTCTGAGCTCTGGGGGGCAGGCAAAGTTAAATATCTTTTGAAAGAGACGGCCGGGAATACGGATGCCATTGTCAAGCGCATTACTCGGGGTGCAGTCTGGGCTATATTGGACGGGAAGGAGAGCATTGATTTAAAGTGTCTTGAAAAAGCTGAAGGAATTCCCCCTTATTTCGAGTCTTTCGATGATGAGGGTTAATCAGAGCTTCGCGGGGCTACTCAAGCCGCTTGTAGGCGAGTCCATCTCAGGCTGGATTGCAAGGGGGCAACACTCTAAAAATCCTTTTCTTTTTGATCGGGCCGCAGATGCAATTGAAAAGTTTGGGGCGGCGGATGCAGATGAAACCACCTCGGGATTATTGCGCAGAGAGTTAACGCAAATTTTCGATGTGAACTCTTCATTGTTCGACTATCTCTTCGCCGATTACGGCTCATGGTTAAAGCATCCGGCAAATTTGCGAGTGGACATGTGCGAGTTATGCTTGTTCGAGGATTTTTCAACTTATCGACGCCCGACGACTAGGAGTATATGGGCTTACAGTTGGTTTAATATTTGTCACGTACACGGCAATCTAATCCGTGATCTTGGCAGCACTATACCTTCCCAAGCTATTGCCAATGTGTTGAATCACTACATGGGAGCAATCCCCCGACCTTCATCGCTCAGCATGCAGAGTCCGCTGTCTATTCGTAAACTTAGAATGATTGCCTCGCGCACATTCAAAACCCTTAGCCTCATGGCCCTTTCTTTTCAGCAGTGGTACATTTCAGCGTTAAAGGCTGGCAAGGTTCACATACCTGGAGCAGCGTCTACAGTCGCCCTGATTGATTTTGAAATATTCATGTCTGATCTGATCGCGGTTATTGGAAAAAAACGCAGCTACCCTTATCACCAAAAATCTTATATTGCACGGCTACTGGATATAAAAGGTGAATGCTCGTTAAGTGTGCGACTATCGCCATCAGCGGGACCCGAGGCATGCTTGTGTTTTGAGGTCAGAGAGCACCCTCCTGAAGTCCGTATGGCGATGTTTGCACTCCTGGGTCTGTTCATCGGTGTGCCCCACTGCGTTCGAAGTTGGCAGCAAGGAGAAGACTTTCAGGTGCGAAGCGATAATCTTGATAGGCTCTGGTGGGGCATGCACAGTGAGCTTGGGCAGAATTTGGGGTACTTGGAATGGTTAGAGAACCGCTCGCGCAATTGGAATGCTGCCATCAAAGAAAGATATAGCCACTTACTTGTTGACTGGTGGCATAACAGGCGAGCGAGGACTTGATTCAGAAGGGACTGCAATTAGATCGTACCTTCCCGCCGTCGTCCGCTGAGTCGTCATTAAGCAACCAAAGGCGTGTGATCAGCGTGCTCATCCAGAGCGGCCAGCGACGTAGAGGATCGGCGTAGTCGACTTGTGATCGAGGCCTTTCACGCATTCCTCGTAGGAAGCACCATCGATCAGCGCCACTGTAACGGTTTGGCGCGCCCCATCAGGATTGGTTGCGATTGATTGGACAGGCACCATGGACCACTGACCTGCGCCATCGTTTCTGGGCAGAACGCTCATCACGCTCGTGATCGCAGCATCGCTGGGCAAGTCATGCATGAGCTGAAGAAAGTGATCTACACATGACACCAAAAATACTCGCTGGAAATCGAAACCCTCCTCGGTTTGCTTTAGGCAAACGTATAGCCAGGGAGTGACTAATTCTCGCTCGATGATCGCCCATTGCCTGGAGCCGTCCCTGTATTGCAAACCGCTGCGTAGCTCAGCGCCCGGATGAGTCACGAACATGCAGGCTACCTCGCACTGAAAATGAACACTATAGATTGTAGTCCTTTAGTGTTCAATGTCGCTTCATCGTTCCTTTTGCAGGAGTCGCAAATGGAACTGAATGATGCTGTCGGCCTGGCATTACGGAATGCACGCCTTCGCAAGGGCTTCACTCAGGAGGATTTTGGCAGCATCAGCAGTCGAACCTATATCAGTTCCCTGGAACGCGGGATGAAAGCGGTCACCGTCAACAAGCTCACGTCGATCGCCGACCTGATGGGCGTGCACCCACTGAGCATCTTGGCCGAAAGTTTTGTGCTGCAATCGGGGGGCAATTTGGACGAGCTGCTGGCCCGCGTCAAAGCCGAACTGTCTGCTTAGTGTTGACACAGAAATGCGTTGGGTGCAGGTCTGCTGGTGTTCGCTCGTCGCTTCACGTGCGCGCGCTCCTGGTTGATCTTGCGAGAACCTGTCCTGCAATTCATCGCGTGGATTCATTCGGCTCCGGCTCCAATTGCGCCGGCGCTATTCTTCCGATTCGTCGACGGTACCGAAGCCGAGTCCGGACCTCAGTAAGTTACCCTCGTACAGACGCGATTTGAGCTCGCCGTGAGCGCTGCGGATCGCCAGCACGGTGGCATAGATCTGATAGCGGGTGTCAGCTCGCTCAATACGGTTGACCTGCAATACGCTGCATAGGGTTTGGGCGCCGCACAACCACAACGCTCGCGCCGAGCCCGAGGTTCCTTCGTGGCGATTGAAGACGAAATGGATGTCCACTTTGTTCGCGCTGCGGTGCGCGCGTACCAGATCCTCGCGCGGATCGGGCGAGTTTATGTTGCTGAAGAAATGCCGCCCCTGGACATAGATGATGTCACCACTGGTGATCAAGGCGGGTAGGGTGCCGCGGTCGAGGTCATCGGAAATGTTCTGCGGCACGGTGTGCTCCAGCACGCAGGACAACATCTGGACCATGTACTGGTACAAGTGGTGAGCGGATCTGGCGTTATAGGGGGAGCGCCCACGTTCATCCAGTTCAACGACGCCGATGGCGGCACAGAGCCCGTGCTGGCGAGCTTCTGCAAAGCCGGGTAGGCGCTGCAGATCAACCCCGCTGGCCCTCGCCAGCTCGAACAGCCGCAGGTGGTTGAAGTACCACCAGTGGCATGCCTGCACCTGCGTCGATTGATGGATAGCGAGCCGGTCCATATGAGCAACTTGACGCTCCCACGCCAGCTTCGCGGCGAGTAATCGCTCTACCGACAGTGTCACCTCCAAGCCGCGCTGGTTGTGAGCTTCGCCATGATGCAGCGTACACAGCACGGCGAGATTGGCCGGCGCGTGATCGCGACTCTTGGCCCAGGGTTGGATGTGGTGAACCACCACTGGCCGGGTCGCCTCGCGACACACACAGCACAGCCAACGGCTGGCGAACAGCACTTGGAGCAAGGCCTCTGATGGGATCGGCGGCCGATTCCCCTTGTACAGGCGGGCAATGGTCGGCTGATCGATGCTGAGCGCCTCAAGCGCGGCCACATCGCATTGCTGCAGCTTGCTCAGTGTCCAGCCTGCCAGCCGTAGGGCTTGGGCGAGGCGGGTGTCCATGCCCCTGGCCAGCAGTGCCAGTTCGGTTGGGTTCTTGGTCACTCCGGTGCTCTCTGACGCCGACGATGCGGTGGCTTGTCAGTGCGGGCTGCCATGTCAATCCACCAGGATGCTTGGGATGGCACGACCTCTGGCAATGTCGCTCTTCACGTACTCGTCATCGCTTTCCCGACGGGTAAGTATGCCGAATTCGTACAGCTGCTCAGTGCGACCATTGAGCTCACCCACTACCTCGCCACGGGCGCCCGCGGGAAGGAGTTTCAGCTGGCTTCGCAGCTTCTCGAGTTTCTCCAACTGCACGCGTTTAATGTCCGACTGCTCCATTGATGCCTCCGAGGCTGGTTGAAAGAAGTCTAGATTACGGCACAAACCGGCTGACTAGACGAAAGCGAGCCTGTCCGAATGCGCTTGCGGTTCGGCCAGGTAGAGCGGCCCACGCCCCTACGTCGCCTTTGCAGTCTCCTTTCCATTCGCGTCATCGGGTGGACCGGACTCATCAGAACTGCGTTCATCGAACTGCGCGGCCATGGGCAGCAACTGACTGGCACGGCTCCCCAGGAGTGAACCGGCTTGGAAGTAGCCCATCACGGTGCCGACGCTACGGTGCTCGGTCATCGCCATCACCTCACCCAGCGGTACCCCCTGACGACCAGCTTCGGTAACAAATCCCGAGCGCAGGCTGTGCGCGGCCCAATCGCCTTCAAGTCCTGCCAGCTGTGCACGACGCTTGACGATACGCGCCACCTGATCGCCGGATAAGCCTGCTGTGCCGACCCTACCGCCTTTGTACAAGCGGCGAAACAACGGGCCCTCGCAGCCCGGTGCTACAGCGAGCCAGGCGTTCAGCGCCTGAGCCGCCGGTCCCTGCAGCGGCTTTTCCCGACGCACGCCGCTACTATCTGTTTTGGTTGCCCCAAGTGCATATAGCCAGGTGTCGGCGTCCAGACGGCGAAGGTCTTCGATCTGCAAACCCACGATTTCCGAGCGGCGCCGGCCACCGCCGCTCCAGGCCAGCAATAGCAGGGCGCGATCGCGCGTACCACGCACGCCGTCAGTGCAGGTGGCAAGCATCGCCTGCAGCGGCTCCAACACCACTGCGGTTTTCTTCCGCACGGATACGCCTTGGCGCGACTGGGCCTTGCGTGCCTCTCGAAGAAGCGTCTTCACCGTAGGAGCCTCACTTGGGTTATCCCAGTTTCGCAGGCGATGCCATTTAGCCAAAACTGCCAAGCGGTGGCTAACTGTGCTGAACGAAAGTGGCCCCGGCTTGCCCTTGATCTTGGCTTCCACCAACGCGGCATCGACGGCCGGCGGCAGTAGGTGTGTCCAGTTACCAGCAGTATCGGGCCTGGCCAAGTGGTCGACGATGAATTGCACGGCGACCTCGGGTGGCAACGCGCCGTCGCCGAGCGAGCGGCGATAACGCAACCGTAGCCACGCGGACCAGTAGGTGAGGGCGCTCTGGTAGCTACGCACGGTATTAGCCGCAGTGCCTGCCGCGATGAATGCCTCAGCAGCGGCGCGGGTGCTGTCGGCCAACTCTGTAAGCACCAGCGGCTGGGAGGAGGGCATCTGTACCGGCTCTGTCAATTTCATCTCTCTCAACGCTGCAATAGGTTCGGATAACCTGTGGCTTATCAGGCCTAATATAACGAAGAGGTCGGCATGACGATATCCATGATCGTGAAGGGCCGTTATCGACCCAAAGAGGACAGCCGCGAATAACTTCCCTAATCCATGATCAGCCATCCTTGCATTCACGCTCATGCCTTGTGACGTGAGGGGTTTAGGTGCTGTCATTGACAGGGCGAGTAGGGATTGAGTGATGAGTGACCGTTCAAATATTAATTGATTGTCTTAATTTAACGCTTGGACCATTGGCGGGAAACACTGTAGCGCTCAGCTTTACTACTTCCGGAGGGGTCCCACCTAATATGACTAGAATGGGTTCACGACACGAATATTTCGAGTTTGTGGCGATAGACCGCATTGCTCGTATATCGGGGGTACTTGGCTCCGGTGAGCCACCAGGATGATAGTGCCACTCTCCAATATAGTGAGATCCTTCATTCCAACGCTCGGCAAGCAACTCCTTAAGCCCGATGATTCCACGTTGAAAGGTAACTGAACTACTGATCGAGTCCTTGGGATGCGACGTAATCTCCGAAATTAGGGCGATACTTCCGTCGCTACTGTATTTTCCGATTAGTATGCCACCTGTTTCATGTGTCCCTGCTCGTATGCAGTCAATCACCATTTGGCTTAAAACTTCGGCTTCAATGGTCACTGTGTATGAGTCACTAGAACTCACAAATGACAATGGAGCTGGGTAGTTCATTTCACTAGCTCGATTGTGCCGTCCGGCATCTGTTGGAAATACTCGTAGCGCCGTCCTGGATTCATAACTGCTCTACGGATGAATTTGCTACCAATTGCCCCCCATAGCTGAACATCATCAGCAGTCGCAGGGAAAACTGCATGCCAGCACCCAATGCCTTCAATCTGTGCGTCTAGTTCGTTCATAGTGGGGCTGGGAGAAGATGCAAATTGGGACTTGGCATCTATAGCTGGAAAGCTTGATTCGGAGGCTGAATACGCGAAAAGACCTTCAGCTCGCCATGTCATTGCTAGGCTCACAAATAGCTTTTCACTTTTCCAGTCAAACGAAGCCAAGGCATCCAGTACGTCATCGTCCCCCGTGCAGTCGACAACCATGTCATAGCCTCTGACTGCTTGTTTCACCTGTTCGGTGTTGGGTGGAAACACCGCATCAAAGGCCCGGACCTTTGCGTCGGGCATGCACTCGTTGAGGTGCATGGCAAGGGCCTTGGCCTTCTTGTGTCCGACAGCGTGCATGGAGAGCGAATGGCGACTTAGATTGCCCATCATCACCCAGTCAAAATCCAGAATGCCTAGTTCGCAAACGCCCATTCGAAGGAGGTTCTCCGCGACTGAGCTTCCCAAGGAACCTGCACCTATGAGCAGAACTCGACGTCTGCACATCTCATTCTCGGCAGCCCCCCTTGTTCGAAGCTGGTCTGTGGCCCAGTTGGCTGTTCGCTGCCACTCCAAGGCGTCTTTAGATGTAGCAATCTCAGCATCCCAGTAGCGGTAGTTGTGCTCGCAGGACCGGAAGCCCTTTCTTCGTGATTTCTTATTGGAAAGTGAGGGTGATTTAGTCGCGAACCAGTGCATTCGGGATGGTGCTAGCCCAACCTGCTCTGAGATAGGGAATCCGAGTAGCAGTATCGAGGGAGGGGCTTTGAGGGGATTTCGTCTAACAGCGCGCCCCATTTCAACGAGTAACTCTCCAAGGTTGATGTGGTTTGCGGCTAGCCATTCACTCAACTCCAGCCACGATGCTGGAACCTGCCACGGAGGCATGACTGGAATCTCAGGTAGGACAAGCCATACGGCATCGCAGCTTTTACCGTTGCCCAGCATGGAGGCCGGCCATTCCATGGACCTGATGACTTCGCCGTCGGACCGTTCGAATTTCGTGATGACCCGGGTGCTATTCGCCCCCCGCAATTGGCTTATGCTTGCATACCCCCATCTACCCTGATGTGGTATCCAGTGCAAAATGCCGCCGGAGGCTTCTCGAAATCCCAATAGCGGGAAAAGGGATTGCCCAGGTAGTGCCGGCAGTTCGAGTGGGTCTCCCGCAACGTTAAGAGAGCCGCTAGCAGCCGCGTCAAGCCACTTCAGCAAACGCTGTAGTAACCAGGGCAATCGTTCGGCTAGGTTGCGGGGCTCGTTCGACCAGCTAGTACGGTTGAAAACGGCGATAGGCTTTTCCAAACATGGTTTGCCAAGTTTCCAGGGACGCGGCGGGCATGTTTTGCCATTGTAGTCTTGATGAGGAAATGTAGACGTGATGCCGTGAACAGCATCCGGATAAATGTGAGCTGTCTCTCCATTGGCAGTTGGCATAACCACCATGTGCCAGCTTGATTCGTTTGGTACGAACTCGGTCGCTGGTACAGAGAGTCGCGCGCAAAATTGTAGCGACCATTCTCCTTCTGCGTGCAGCCGCCAGCTGCTGTCTGTATCGAGGCGTGCATCGCAGTTGATGGCATCGACGACAGACAGCAGGACCGGGGGGGTAATCGGTTGGAGGGAGGTCACGCGAACCGCTCAGTAGTGTTTGGCTGGGCAGACTGGGTCGGTGCGGTAAAGCCGCCGTTAGGCTTGTCACCACCCCTTGGGCCCGGTAACGGGAATTTGCTCCCCAACAAGTCTCTCCACAACTGACCGCTCTCTTGGGCATCTGTGCTGTTGAGTGCTTTCCTGGCTAGCTTGGCTGCCTCCCCTACTGCTGCGTAGAAGGCCTTGAAGTCCTCAATCGGCAAGCGCGCTAGGACGTTGTGCTCTGGTACTCCGTGGTCCGCAAGTGTTGGGACAATGTTGAGCTGGTTGTAGCTGGACCAGGTGCTCATGAAGCTCTCCAAGGTCTGAACCAAGCCCGTTGCCATTGAAGTGCTACCGTCGGCCAGAACATGCCCGATCATGTGTTCCAGGGGATAGCCTTTTGGGTATTTAGGAAGACGCTCTGCATTCTCTTGGCGCCACCACTTCATTGCCCGTACAAGGTTTACGTAGTGGCCGTTGCACGCACGATTTTTCGCAGCAGTCCATTGGATCTGCGCGAGTGGGTGAGTACGCCCCCAGTTGCCAGCATCCCGATCAGGAAGAAACAGTGGATGAGGCTTCCACTCCTCCTGAGGTGCATCCTGGAAAAGCATGGCGTTCCCAAGCAGGCCGCTAGGTGGTGTCCAACTGCGGTTCAGTCGCCAGCTGGCCTCTTCTTCGAGCGAGTTGGTGGTCAACACAGATTGAGACCGGTAGAGCTGTTCTAGGAGGCTACGACTTGAGCCGTCGCTTGGTAGAGCTGTGATTACTAGGTCTAGATCCACGTAGGAAAGCTCAATTCCAAATGAGCGGCCCTGTGGCCGCCATTTCCCTTTGTAGTACCGCTCCAGAAAAGGCTCGAACAGATCCATCGCCTCTTTCGGTGTCAGTCGGTTGTAGTCCAGATTCGTTACTACCACGACATCAACGTCGGGGCGTTTTTCTCCTAAGGGGCGGACCGCTGTTGATCTTCGAACGCTGCCTTGCAGGAAGGTAGCTACGACGATGTCTTTGAGTTTTTCATCCGCCTCGAGCCGGTTGCGCAAGGTTTTCGACCCGATTTTCCAATCTTCCTGCTGCCGGATCGTTGGTCGAATTCCGGCAAGGAACTCCGTGAATTGTGGTTTGAGTTCCATGTCATTGAACCTTGAAGGTGGGGTGGTAGCTACCGTCGATACGGCGGTTGAAATCAAACTCGTAGAAAACGCATGGGCCCATGGCTTCGACGTGTTGACCCACGAAGAAGTTAACCGCATTCGGCGCCGCGCTGAACACGTGAATCTTAGCGCCGAATGGAACACGGATCTTGGCTACTGCTCTGGCAACATCATCAGCCAGACGGGCGGCATGGGCTCCACCCGCTACTGCGTTTTGTCCGGGCCCCTCTGCCGGAGTGATGTGCAAAATCTTGCCTATCGTCGGCTGTTTGGCAACGTAATCCCGCACATCGTCCACAGCATCTCGAGATATGCTCAGCACGAGCGCAATGTCTGGGCCAGCATGAAGTTGTTCAGTCGTGATAGAGGCCGCGGGCTTGTCTTTGCCGTCATCTGCTCTCCAAACGGAGGTACCTGAGCGCCCCTTCTGAACGAGTTCTACCTCCATGCCGGATTTCAACCCGAGGCAGCGTCCTGCCAGAAATGCGATCGAGGTATGAACATCCAGAAAAAGCCGAATTCGACGTTCCGCTTGCTTTATTCGCGCGAGGAACGACTCAACAGCTGGTTGGATCGCAGATGCCCAATCCTCGCCTGGTCTGAGATGACGGCCATCAAAGTGCTGCAAGAGTGAAAGAGTGTTTTCCGGTAGCGCGTCTATTCTATCGTTTGGACCATCTGTGAATGAGCGAAGGGCTACGTTGAGGCGATTCTCAGGTGGCTCGGAGCGAACCCAACCTTCCTCTTTGCAAAGAGTTTCGAACTGCTCACGGGTAAACTGATACAGCCCTTTGCTCTTGAGAGACCTTGCAGCAGCGTCGAAGCGAAATTCCGAACTGTCATGGCAACTGATCAGGCCCACTACCCGGAAACGAAGGTTCACGTCATCGCGTAGCTGGGTCAGAGATCGCTGGGCGGTGGCAATATGTAGGCCTTCCAGTACTTTCATCAGTTCATCATCCGATGCGAGTTTAAGGTGTTCGCGCCACAACTTGCGAACCTTGCCCATTTTGCTGCCGTCCGTTTTTCCAACCGAGAGTTTGTCTAGCCGCAGGGAATAGTCCACGGCCGAGATGATTTCAGCCAGTGGATCGTTGTCTTTGACACTGTCGATCGTAACGAGGTGAAAAGCAGCGTTCGGAGGGGCGCTCTCTTTTGCCTGTTTCAATCTTTCCAAAAGAGACACCGTTTCGGCGCCTATGAAGGCAGGGTCGATGAGATCCGCGTAGCCGAATCGTCCCGCGCCGGTGACATGGAATTTGATCTGATGGTAATCCACCGAGATCCGCACGGGGCCAGTGCTCGCCCGCGGAGGGTCATAGCGAATAATTACATCATCGAACGCTTTTGGCCCATCAGCCTCGTAGGAGACCTCAATAACGTGCGACTGGTCTGGATCTCTTAATGCGGAGGCATGAATCCAGAAAAAACGAGCTTGATAGTCATGCCCGTGCCATCCGGCCGAAACAGCGTTTGCCATGCTCAACTCCTTTTGCAGCTTAATGGCGAAACGCTATCCTCTCTTCACGTTGGAATCAAGCTGGAACGATGGTTAGTCGACCGGTGACTAAGCCCGAACCGGCTTAGCCGGCGATCAAGTTATAGCGCCGCGTTTCGCGGAAGGTAACTCATGACCGATTTCTGCCCTTCGTCAAGGGCAGCTTCGGGTCGAAAGCGGTCAGTCGCGTCCAGACCGGCTGAACATGCACATCGCGAAAACGCACCTCCGGGCGCCATACTGTCCTACTCCGACTGCTCCGACTGCATCAGCATGGTCCTCAGGCGACTGAGCAAGAATGCCGGACGATACAGTACACCGCGCATAGTCGCCGGATCTGATATAGGGCGAAGCGCTCGCAGAATGAGTATCTCCAGTTAACTAAACAGGTTGAGCGCCCCCCACAACAAAGTCGCTAGCAACCCGGCGATGTACGTCGAGCCATTCAAGTTGGCGGATGATTAGACGGTGTCGGGCCTTGAGACTGTCCAACCAGACGTCATGGGTTGAACATGGGGTTGGGGCTTTCATTCAGTTGGCAGATCGCAAGCGCCGCCACAAGGTTGTGCGGCTGATGCCGAGACGGCGGGCGGCTTCGTCGAGGTTGCCGTGGCAGCTTTCCAACGTTTCCTTTACATAGCGTAGTTGCGCGACCTTGCCGATGGTGTGCAGGTCCGTTTCGCCTGACGACTTTTTCCGGGCGGGTGAAGGGGGAGGGCCTTCGCAAAGTTCAGGTAGCACGCGTGCCAGGTACTGCTCGTTCACGCGGTGTTCTTCAAGCAGTTCGCGTGCCGAGAGCATCGCGCGCTCGATCACATTCTCCAGTTCCCGGACATTGCCCGGCCAGGCATAGCGTTCAAGGTACGGCAGCAGTGCGGCGGGGATGTCTGCAGCTCCCGGTGGTTGCCCCTGAACGAGCAGGCGCTGGCTGATGCCCCGGCAGATCAGGGCAATGTCCTCAGGGCGCTCTCGCAGCGGGGTGGTCTGCAGACGCAGGATGTTGAGCCGGAAATACAGGTCGGTACGGAAATCGCCATCGTCCATGGCGCTGCGCAGGTCCTGGTGGGTGGCGGCAATGATGCGCACGTCGATGGCAATCGGTTCGGTGCTGCCCAGGCGTAGGACTTCGCGCTCTTGCAGCACGCGCAGCAGGCGTGTTTGCAGCGAAACCGGCATGTCGCCGATCTCGTCGAGGAACAGCGTGCCGCGGTGTGCCGCTTCGAACAGGCCTTGCTTGCCACCTTTGCGCGAGCCGCTGAAGGCGCCTTCCTCATAGCCGAACAATTCACTTTCCAGCAACGACTCGGGAAACGCCGCGCAGTTGATGGCGACAAAGGGGCCTTGCCGGCGCGGGCTTTCGTTATGGATTCCCTGGGCGAGCAGTTCCTTGCCGGTGCCGCTTTCACCGGTAATCAGGATGGTCGAATGGCTGGTGGCAAAACGCTTGGCCAACTGTAGCATCTCGCGGTTGGCCTTGCTGTTGCCGTTGAGCTGGTCGAGCCGGTAACGGGCAGTGAAAGCACCGGGGCGGCGGGTGGATCGGATGCGCTGGTCGGCACGTTGCACAACAGTGATGTCCTGGCAGGTCAGGACCAGGCCGGTACGTTCGCCGTTCTCCAGGATAGGCAGTAAATTGCTCACCACGACGTGCGAGCCGAGCCGCATCACGCGATTTTCTTCACCCGTGCCTTCCTGCAGCGCCTGCTGCATGTCCAGTTCCGGGCACAGCTGCTGCAGCGGCCGGCCCAACGCTGCGCTAACCGGCAGGTCCAGCAGCTGCGCAAGGGCCGGGTTGAGCGACTGCACCACGCCTTGGTTGTCGACCGCTGCAACGCCGTCGGGGATATGCCGCAGCACGGCATTCAGATGCCGCCGTTTGGCGATCTCGACGCGTTGAGTGTCGAGAATGCCCAGGGCTTCCTCCAGCGCTTTGCGCGCGGTTTCTTCGCTCAGCGACAGCACGCCATGCAGCCCTGCCTGCTCCGCCAGCTCCACTACCGTCGACGAGCCGATGATGCTGCGACAGCCTAGCTGGGCCGCCTGTTCGACGGCCTGGCGCGCCTCTTCCAGGGAGGTGTAGGCGGCCTGGTGAACCTGGACGGTGAAGAGCGCGGCCATGGCTTGCAGGTCGTGGTTGATGTGGTTGTAGCTGAGCACGGCCACCTGGGAGGAGCGTTCGCGGGCCTGCCCCAATGCCCGTAGCAGGTCGCCACTGCCCACGCGCATCGCCAATACCGGGCGTGTCAGGTGTTTGCGCAGGTAGGCGGCGGTCGCCCCGGCGCAGACGAACACATCGACCTTGCCTGCCTGCTCCAGTTCTCGGGCGGTTTGCAGTGCTTCAGCCACCGAGGTGTCGAGGACTTCGATACGGGTATCGGGGTAGTCCGTCGTGAGCCCGGCCACCACATGGGCGAGCCGGCTCCGTTGTTGGGGGCGCTGCAAGTGGCTGATCAGCACGACGACCTGGGAGGCAAGAGCATCCATCACGGGGCCTGTTCATATTTGAAATGTTTCGATAATGAATCAATAGCTTGCAAATATGCAACGAGCAGCCTGACTTTCGCTCATCGGTGAGTTGTCAGAACCCAGGCTGCATGCGGCCTGTGGCTGACGCTTGACGAGTTGGCCCAGGCCTTGCTCTTGGGCTTGTGCCAACCCAGAAACCAAAGGCAGGGCCTACAGACCCATGAGCAGTTCACCAACGATTTCCCAGGCCAGCGATACGTTCGCGGCCATGACTGACGATCATCGCCTGGCCGAGTTCATCCGCGAGCAGGCCTCGGCAACGCGGGTAGTCATCCAGGCGCGCAAGCGCCTGAGCGGTGGCGCCATCCAGGAAAACTGGCTGCTGGACCTGCTGATCGAAGGCGGCCCGTGGGCCGGTGCCCGGCGCTGGGTACTGCGCAGCGATGCGCTTTCAGCGCTACCCGCCAGCCTTGACCGTGAACAGGAGTTCGCCGTGCTGCAGGTGGTTCACCAGGCCGGCGTGAAAGTGCCACGACCGCTCTGGCTGTGCCGCGATGTACGCGTGCATGGGCGGGCGTTCTTCCTGATGGAGTATGTGCCGGGTATCGCTGCCGGTCGCGCGCTCAGCGCCGGCGCCGGCCCTCAGGGCCGGGTGCAACTGGCGGCGCAGCTTGGCGCCAACCTGGCGCGTCTGCATCAGGTCCGCCCGCCGTGCGCCACGCTGGGCTTCCTGTCCGTTCCGGACAGCTCGCCGGCCCTGGCGACCATCGATGCCTACCGCCGCTACCTCGACACCCTCGCCGATGCCTATCCGGTGCTGGAATGGGGCCTGCGCTGGTGCGAGCTGCATGCGCCGCGCAGCAGCACCCTGTGCCTGTTGCACCGTGACTACCGCACCGGCAACTACCTGACCAGCGAAGACGGGCTGGAGGCCGTGCTCGACTGGGAGTTCACCGGCTGGGGCGACCCTTGCGAGGACCTCGGCTGGTTCACCGCCCGCTGCTGGCGCTTCACCCGCCCAGACCTCGAAGCCGGTGGCATCGGCCAGCTGGAGGACTTCCTGCGGGGTTATCACGAGGTCTCCTCGCTGTGCATCGAGCGCAGTCAGCTCCACTACTGGCAAGTCATGGCCACCCTGCGCTGGGCGGTGATTGCCTTGCAGCAAGGGCAGCGCCATCTGTCCGGTGAAGAACCGTCGCTCGAGTTGGCACTGACAGCCCGGCTGTTGCCGGAGCTCGAACTCGAAATCCTGCACATGACCGGAGCCGAAGCGCCATGACCCAACCCAACGCCCACGAATTGCTCGAGATTGCCCGCGCGACGCTTCTGGAACAACTGCTGCCAGCGCTGCCTGGCGAGTTGCGTTACCCGGCCCTGATGATCGCGAACGCCATGGCCATTGCGGCCCGCGAAAACCGCTTGGGTGCTCAGGCCGAGGATCAGGAACAAGCGCGTCTGGCCGCCTTGGTCGATGACGCGCCGTCGACATTGCCCGACCTGCGCCGCCAACTGGCTCGCGCCATTCGCCAGGGCAGCCATGACGCCCCGCAAACCCGGCGCACCCTGGTCGAGACATTGCGCCAGATCACCGTTGCCCGATTGGCGATCAGCAACCCCAAGGCCTTGCCCTGAAACCGAATCGACCACCCCATTCCTCCGATAGACAAGAACACACAAGGACAGCCATGAACTTCACTCTCCCGGACGAACTGCTCGCCTTGCAGGCCACGACTCGAGACTTCATTGCCGAACAGGTCATCCCATTCGAGAACGACCCCCGCCAGGACAGCCACGGCCCCAGCGACGCACTGCGCCAGGACCTGGTGGCCCGCGCCCGCGCCGCTGGCTTGCTGACGCCTCACGCCAGCCGCGAAATGGGCGGTCTGGAACTGAGCCATGTGGCCAAGGCGATCGTCTTCGAAGAAGCCGGCTACTCGCCGCTGGGCCCGGTAGCGCTGAATATCCATGCGCCGGACGAAGGCAACATCCACCTGATGGACGTGGTCGCCACCGAGGCGCAGAAAGACCGCTGGTTGCGCCCGCTGGTCCAGGGCCATGCCCGTTCCTGCTTCGCCATGACGGAGCCCGCGCCCGGCTCCGGCTCGGACCCCTCAATGCTGCGCACCACCGCCACCCGCGATGGCGACGACTACCTGATCAATGGCCGCAAGTGGCTGATTACCGGGGCCGAAGGCGCCGACTTCGGCATCATCATGGCGCGCATGGAGGATGGCACGGCGACCATGTTCCTGACCGACATGAAGCGCGACGGCATCATCCATGAACGTCAGCTGGACTCGCTGGACAGCTGTTTTACCGGCGGTCACGGGCAGCTGCGTTTCGACAACCTGCGTATCCCGGCGAGCGATGTCCTCGGCGAGATCGGCAAGGGCTTCCGTTATGCCCAGGTGCGCCTGGCGCCCGCACGCTTGACTCATTGCATGCGCTGGCTCGGTGCCGCGCGCCGCGCCCACGACATCGCCTGCGACTATGCGCGCACCCGTGACGCCTTCGGCAAGCCGCTGGGCGAGCACCAGGGCGTGGGCTTCATGCTCGCCGACAACATGATGGACCTGCACGTGGTGCGACTGGCGGTCTGGCACTGCGCCTGGGTGCTCGACCAGGGCCGGCGCGCCAATGTCGATTCGAGCATGGCCAAGGTGATCAGCGCCGAGGCGCTGTGGCGGGTGGTCGATCGTTGCGTCCAGGTATTGGGTGGCCGCGGGGTGACCGGGGACACCGTGGTGGAGCGGATCTTCCGCGACATTCGCCCGTTCCGCATCTATGACGGTCCGAGCGAAGTGCACCGCATGAGCCTGGCGAAGAAGCTGCTCGACCAGCGCCTGGAGGTCCACTGATGCAGCCGAACCTTGTCCGACTGTTCGCCCTTGACGGGCGTCGCGCCCTGGTGACCGGGGCCTCCAGCGGCCTGGGCCGTCACTTCGCTATGACCCTGGCCGCTGCAGGCGCCGAGGTGGTGGTGACCTCCAGGCGCCAGGCGCCGCTGCGGGCGTTGGTGGAGGCCATCGAGGTGGCTGGAGGGCGGGCGCGGGCCTTTGCCCTCGATGTGACCAGCCGTGAGGACATCTGCCGGGTGCTCGATGCCGCCGGCCCACTGGATGTCCTGGTCAACAATGCGGGGGTGAGCGACAGCCAGCCTTTGCTGGCCTGCGATGATCAAACCTGGGACCACGTGCTCGACACCAACCTCAAGGGCGCCTGGGCCGTGGCCCAGGAAAGCGCCCGGCGCATGGTGGTGGCGGGGAAGGGGGGCAGCTTGATTAATGTCACCTCGATCCTCGCCTGCCGTGTGGCCGGTGCCGTCGGCCCTTACCTGGCGGCCAAGGCCGGCTTGGCCCACCTGACCCGCGCCATGGCGCTGGAGTTGGCGCGCCATGGCATCCGGGTGAATGCCCTAGCGCCCGGCTACGTGATGACTGATTTGAACGAGGCCTTCCTGGCCAGCGAGGCCGGTGACAAGTTGCGTTCGCGTATCCCCAGCCGACGCTTCAGCGTGCCGTCGGACCTGGACGGCGCCTTGCTGCTGCTCGCCAGCGATGCTGGGCGGGCGATGAGCGGCGCTGAGATCGTGGTCGATGGCGGCCATCTGTGCAGCAGCCTGTAACGCGCCCTGGCGCAATAACAACAAGAACAGGAGGTAGGTGTGTGCGTGCAAAATCTGAGCAATGTGTCAATGAGGTGCCTGCCATGATGGTTCCAACCCTCGAACATGAGCTTGCTCCCAACGAAGCCAACCATGTCCCGCTGTCCCCGCTGTCGTTCCTCAAGCGTGCCGCCCAGGTGTACCCGCAGCGCGATGCGGTGGTTTATGGCGCAAGGCGCTACAGCTACCGTCAATTGCATGAGCGCAGCCGCGCCCTGGCCAGTGCCTTGGAGCGGGTCGGTGTTCAGCCGGGCGAGCGGGTGGCGATATTGGCGCCGAATATCCCGGAAATGCTCGAGGCCCACTATGGCGTGCCCGGTGCCGGGGCGGTGCTGGTGTGCATCAACATCCGCCTGGAGGTGCGCAGCATTGCCTTCATTCTGCGTCACTGCGTGGCCAAGGTATTGATCTGCGATCGCGAGTTCGGTGCCGTGGCCAGTCAGGCGCTGGCCATGCTCGATGCGCCGCCTTTGCTGGTGGGCATCGACGATGATCAGGCCGAGCGCGCCGACCTGGCCCTCGACCTGGACTACGAAGCGTTCCTGGCCCAGGGCGACCCCGCGCGACCCTTGAGTGCGCCACAGAACGAATGGCAGTCGATCGCCATCAACTACACCTCCGGCACCACGGGGAACCCCAAGGGCGTGGTGCTGCATCACCGCGGAGCCTACCTAAACGCCTGCGCTGGGGCGCTGATCTTCCAGTTGGGGCCGCGCAGCGTCTACCTGTGGACCTTGCCGATGTTCCACTGCAACGGCTGGAGCCATACCTGGGCGGTGACGTTGTCCGGTGGCACCCACGTGTGTCTGCGCAAGGTCCAGCCTGATGCGATCAACGCCGCCATCGCCGAGCATGCCGTGACTCACCTGAGCGCCGCCCCGGTGGTGATGTCGATGCTGATCCACGCCGAGCATGCCAGTGCCCCTCCGGTGCCGGTATCGGTGATCACTGGCGGTGCTGCCCCGCCCAGTGCGGTCATCGCGGCGATGGAGGCGCGTGGCTTCAACATCACCCATGCCTATGGCATGACCGAAAGCTACGGCCCCAGCACATTGTGCCTGTGGCAGCCGGGGGTCGACGAGTTGCCACTTGAGGCCCGGGCGCAGTTCATGAGCCGCCAGGGTGTCGCCCACCCGATGCTCGAGGAGGCCACGGTGCTGGATACCGATACCGGCCGCCCGGTTCCAGCCGACGGCCTTACCCTTGGCGAGCTGGTGGTGCGCGGCAACACCGTGATGAAAGGCTACCTGCACAACCCAGAGGCCACCCGGGCCGCATTGGCCAACGGCTGGCTGCACACGGGCGACCTGGCCGTGCTGCACCCGGATGGCTACGTGGAAATCAAGGACCGGGCCAAGGACATCATCATTTCCGGCGGCGAGAACATCAGCTCGCTGGAGATCGAAGAAGTGCTCTACCAGCACCCCGATGTGGTCGAGGCCGCAGTGGTGGCGCGCCCGGATTCGCGCTGGGGCGAGACCCCTCATGCGTTCGTCACCCTGCGCCCAGATGCGCTGGCCACGGTCACCGAAGCGGACCTGATCCGCTGGTGCCGTGAGCGCCTGGCGCATTTCAAGGCGCCGCGACATGTGTCGCTCACGGAGCTGCCCAAGACCGCCACCGGCAAGATCCAGAAGTTCGTCCTGCGCGAGTGGGCCCGGCAACAGGAGGCGCAGACCGCCGACGCCGAGCCTTGATCGAGCGGCAACACCTGCACACCCCATAACAACAAGTACATTGATCGAGGTGTCCCATGTCCAGCCTGTTATACGCGCGTGTTCGCGCCAGTGCCCGGTTCCAGCAACTGGTGACGCGCAGAAACCGTTTTACCCTGAGCCTGTTCGTGCTGATCCTGACCACGTTCTATGGCTACATCGCGTTGGTATCGTTTTGGCCCGAGCTGATCGCCAGGCGCCTGGCCGAGGGGTCGAACATGACCTTCGGCGTCGCGGCCGGCGGTTTCCTGTTCGTGTTCTTCTGTGCGCTGTCGGCGTTCTATGTGTACCGGGCCAATGGCGAGTTCGACCGCTTGACGCAGGCGTTGGTTGCCGGGTTGGAAGAGGAGCAGGGCGCATGAAGACACTACTGCCTCTGGCTTTGTTGCTGCACTCCGGCCTGCTGTTGGCATCGCCTGCGCTCGACGCGGGTCAACGTCAGCCGCTGAACCTGCATGCCATCGGCATGTTCATGGTGTTCGTGCTCTTCACTTTGTGCATCACCTGGTGGGCAGCGCGGCGCACCCGCTCGACGGCGGACTTCTACAGCGCCGGTGGCGGCATCCTGGGCTGGCAGAACGGCCTGGCGTTGGCCGGTGACTACATGTCCGCCTCGACGTTGCTGGGGATCACCGCGCTCATCTACACCTCCGGCATGGACGGCTACATCTACCTCATCGCCTTCTTCGCGGGCTGGCCGGTGTTGCTGCTGTTGATGACCGAGCGGTTGCGCAACCTGGGCCGCTTCACTTTCGCCGACATCACCTCGTACCGCCTCGACCAAGGCAAGGTGCGCACCATGGCCGCCATCGGCTCGCTGACCGTGGTGTGCTTCTACCTGGTGGCGCAGATGGTCGGGGCCGGGCAGCTGATCAGGCTGCTGTTCGGCCTGGACTACCACATCGCCCTGGTGATCGTTGGCGCGCTGATGATGCTGTATGTCACCTTTGGCGGCATGGTGGCAACTACCTGGGTGCAGATCATCAAGGCGTTCCTGCTACTGGTAGGCGGTTCGCTGGTGCTGTTCCTGGCGCTGCGCGAGTTCGACTTCAGCTATGACACGCTGGTCACCCAGGCCATGGACACCCATACCCTGGGCGAGCGCCTGCTGGAGCCCGGCAGCCTGCTGGCCGACCCATTGACCGCGCTGTCGCTGAGCCTGGGGCTGGTGTTCGGCACTGCCGGGCTGCCGCATATCCTGATGCGCTTCTTCACCGTGAGCGATGCCCGTGAGGCGCGCAAGTCGGTGCTCTATGCCACCGGATTCATCGGCTACTTTTTCAATGTCATTTTCCTGCTGGGCCTGGCGTCGATCGTGATCGTCAGCCAGCAGCCGCAGTTTTTCGAAGGCGGGCTGGTGGGTGGCAAGCTGCTGGGCGGGGGCAACATGGTGGTCATGCACCTGGCCAAGGCGGTAGGCGGCAACCTGCTGCTGGGCTTTTTGTCTGCCGTGACCTTCGCCACCATCCTGGCCGTGGTGTCAGGCCTGGCGCTTGCGGGTGCTTCCGCCATCGCCCATGATCTCTATGCGCGGGTGATCATGAAGGGCGCGGCTAGCGAGTCGCAGGAGCTGCGGGTGACCAAGCTGGCCACCCTCGGGCTTGGGTTGGTGGCGATAGCTCTGGGCATCGTGTTCGAAAACATCAACGTGGCCTTCATGGTCGCGCTGGCGTTCGGCATCGCAGCGTCGGCCAACTTCCCGGTGCTGTTCCTGTCGATGTTCTGGTCGGGGTTGACCACGCGCGGCGCGTTGGCCGGTGGCTACGTGGGGTTGATCAGCGCCATGGGCTTCGTGGTGCTTTCCAAGCTCGTGTGGGTGGATGTGTTGCACTTTGCCGAGCCGCTGTTCCCCTATACCCAGCCTGCGCTGTTCTCCATGCCGCTGGCGTTTGCGGTGGCGTATGGCGTTTCCCGGCTAGACCGGACTGCGCGAGCCAAGGCAGAAAGGGCGGCGTTCGCCGACCAGTTCGTAAGGGGCCAGACCGGCCTTGGCGCCAGCGGTGCGGTCGATCATTGATTACCTGCGGCCGCTGGCGGATGCGTGCCAGCGGCCAGGTGATACCTCGTTAATACCCCCTGAAAATCTCGCCGATGTTGGTGATCGGATGCCCCATGTGCTGCGCCGCCGCTCGGTTGACGAGAGAAGGCCTGGGGGCAAGCAGGGCACTCAGGAAAACGGCCAGCGTCAACACGGCCAGTAGAAAACCAAATCGGCGCATATGATCCTCCAGCGATTTTTATTGTTGTTGTCTTCAGGTTCGATCCGAAAGGCCAGTATCACGCGGTTAGTGCCCAGGCGCTTTGTCGTGGGCGAATGACTGGGTGATGACTGCAATGTCCTGGTCGCCATAGCCCATTGATGCCGCGCGCTGCGCGACTTGGCATACCGCGTCGAACACTGGCGTCCAGGCCCCCTGTGCATGCAGGGATTGGGCAATGTGCGCGAAGGCATCTACATGTACATCGAGCCTCGCCTGGTCGCCTGCGAAATCCTGCGCTTCGAGCCGGCGTGCCGCTTCCTCGAGTGCGTCGGCGACGAAAAAGCGTGACGTGTCGAGCAGGAGCCTGGCTGTCCTCGAAACCGACAGGCCAAACCGTTCGCTCGCACCCACGGCCTCGAAGAACGCAACCATCACGGCAAACGCATGGGCGTGGAGCACGCTCGCGAAGGCCAATGCTTCGCCCCAGGGAAGGAACACCGTATGGCCGGCGAGCCCTTCAAGCAGCGACCGGTGCTGCTCGAAGGCCTCACGATCGCCGGTATGAATACTGTGGCTTTCGCGATGGCCGACGTTGCGCGGGTAGGCCACGATCATCCCTTTGACGTAATGGCCGCCCGCCCGATTGACGAGGCCCTGAAGCGCCGGTCCCTCGTCCTGGGCGTTGGTGGTGTAATCGACGATCGTACGGTTGGCCAGTGCATGCATCACACCTGGCATCCCGAGCACCTCGTGGGTCGCGTGGTTGTCCAGGAGCACGAAGATCGTGGCCGGGCTTGCAACCAGCGCGGTTTCAACGCTGTCGCACAGGTGAGCGCCAGCGGCGACGAGCGACGCAGCCTTGCCGGGTGATCGATTCCAGATCGCCACGCGTTTGCCTTGCTTGAGCAACGCGTGTGCCATGAGCGTTCCCATCGCACCGAGCCCGACCACGGACACATCAAACTCGAAACTTTCATCATTTTGTTCGCGCACGTTCAAAGCCTCTTGATTGTTGTTTTATGTGAGGCCCCACGGGAGAGCCTTTGCTCACCGCAGGTTCTGCGATCGGGCCCAGTCTGTTGCGTCAGCCAACGTGCGCTCGAAGGCGCTGAAGATCGCTTCGATGTCGCCCTGCGTGGTAATCAACGGCGGGCAGAACGCGATCGTGTCGTAGAGGGCGCGAATGATCAGCCCATGCTTGTGGGCCTGTTTGAACACGTAGCCACCCAGTGCACCTGGCTGGGCGAACGGTTGGCCGGTGGCCTTGTTCGCAACCAGTTCGATCCCGCCCATCAGCCCGACGCCTCGGACGTTGCCGACCAGCGGGTGGTCTTCGAACGCGCGCAGGTGGCGCTGGAACATGGGGGCTAGGCGCTGGACATGGCCAACCAGGTCGCGCTCTTCGATGATGCGGATGTTTTCCAGCGCAACCGCGGTGGCGACGGGGTGACCCGTGCAGGTCAGGCCATGGGCGAATGCCCCCAGGCGCTGGCTCTGGCTCACCAGTACATCGTTGATGGCATCGGACACCACCACGGCCGCCAGCGGCTGGTAGGAAGAGGTGAGCTGCTTGGAGAGCACCATGATGTCGGGCTGGATGTCGTACAGCTGAGCCCCGAACATCGTGCCCAGCCTGCCAAAACCGGTGACGATCTCGTCGATCACCACAAGAATGTCGTAGCGCCTGCACACTGCCTGGATCGCCGCCCAGTAGCCAGTGGGAGGAGGGATCACGCCGCCCGCTGCGATCACCGGTTCGCCGACGAAGGCGGCAATGCTTTCCGGCCCTTCGGCGAGGATGTAGCGCTCCAGTTCGTTCGCCAGGCGGGCCGAAAAGGCTTCCTGCGTTTCCCCTGGCCGGGCGAACCGGTAGAAGTTCGGGCACGTCAGGTGGTGAACCGGGATGGCCGGCAGGTCGAAGTCGCGATGAATCGAGGGGATGCCGGTAAGGCTCCCGGCAGCGATGGTGGCACCGTGATAGGCCTGCTGGCGAGAGATGAATTTCTTCTTGTGCGGTTTGCCCAGCGCGTTGTTCACGTACCACAGCATCTTCACTACCGAGTCGTTGGCTTCGGAGCCTGAATTGGTGAAGAAAACATGGTTCAGGTCGCCCGGCGCCAGCTCGGCCAGCTTGGCGGCGAGCGCCGCCGCCGGGGCGTTGGTCTTGTGGCTGAAGCTGTGGTAGTAGGGCAGTTGCCTGAACTGCTCGACGGCGGCGTCGACTAGGCGCTTTTCACTGAAGCCCAAGGCAACGCTCCACAGGCCCGACATCGCCTCGATGTAGGCGTTGCCTTGCTCATCGAAGACCCGCACGCCGTCGCCGCCGGCGATCACGAGGGGGCCGATTTCCTGGTGCTGCGCCAGGTTGGTGTTGGGGTGTATGAATGAAGCCAAGTCATTCTGGATGGTTGAAGTGACGTTGCTCATTGGTGTGATTTCCTGCCACGGACGGGTTGTCGACTGCATGCGATGAGCCTGCATGCGGCGCTGTATCGATACAGGCCGCACCGCAGGCCCGTGCAGTTACTGGCTAAACGCTGCCGCGACCGATTCGCCGAAGGCTTTCAGGCCTTCTTCAAGCTGGTTGGTCGGGGTGTTCACCGGTGGCATCAGCTTGATGATTTCGCCGTTCGGGCCGCAGCGGTCGACCAGCACACCCGCCTGCAGCACACGCTGCTGGGCATCCTTGGCGAATGCGACGTTGCCGCGACCGAAGTCGATGCCGGCGATCATGCCGCGACAGCGCGCGGAGGCGACGCCAGGAATTTCAGCGAAACCGGCGACCGCGCGCTCCATGGCCGCGCAGTTGGTGGCCAGCAACTTCAGGAACCACTCATCGCGCCAATAGCCGAGCGCGATCTGGGCCGTCAAGAAGGCCAGTTGGTTGCCGCGGAAGGTGCCGATGTGATCGCCCGGTTGCCACACATCCAGCCCGGCGCGAATCAACACGATCGCCATCGGCAGGCCGAAGCCGCCGATCGATTTGGCGCAGGTGATCAGGTCTGGCACCACCCCGGAGCGCTCGAAGCCGAAGAAGTCGCCGGTGCGCCCGCAGCCGGCCTGGATTTCGTCGCAGATGAGCAACACGCCGTAATCGCTGGTCCACTTGCGCAAGCGTTGCAGCCATTCGTTGGAAGCCGGGTAGACGCCGGCCTGGATCTGCACGGACTCGACGATCACCGCCGCTGGCAGCTCCGAGCCGCTGCCCTGGTCGTTGGCCAGGCGCTCGAGGAAGCCAATGCTGTCGAATTCGCCGTAGGGGCTGTCTTCGTACGGCACGAACACCACGTCGGTGGAAAGCCCAGGGCCACGGCGAGTGCGGTTGCCGGTGACGGCCAGGGCGCCGGCGGTCATGCCGTGGTAAGCCCCATAGAACGAGACGACCTTGGTACGCCCCGTCGCCTTGCGCGCTAGTTTCAACGCCGCCTCGACGGCGTCGGCACCGGTCGGGCCGGTGAACTGCACCTTGTAGTCCCAGCCGCGCGGCTTGAACAGGTCGCGCTCGATCGCTTCGAGAAACTGGCGCTTGGTGGTGGTGTGCAGGTCGAGGGCGTGGGTCACGCCGTTGGACGACAGATACGCGATCAAGGCATCGCGCATGCGCGGGTCGTTGTGGCCATAGTTCAGGGCGCCGGCGCCAGCGAAGAAGTCCAAGTACTCGCGGCCGTCTTCGCCCCGGATCTTGCTGCCTTGGGCGGTATCGAACACCAGCGGCAAGTCACGGCAGTACATCCGCACGTTAGACTCGAGCCTTTCGAATGTCTCGATGTTCATGCAAACCTCTTGAAAAATGATCTGGGCTATCTGGGTCGTGGGCGGTCAGTGTTTGAACATCACGTGGCGAACCACGGTGTAGTCTTCCAACCCGTACATCGACAGGTCCTTGCCGTAGCCGGACAGCTTCACGCCACCATGGGGCATTTCGCTCACCAGCATGAAGTGGGTGTTGACCCAGGTGCAGCCGTATTGCAGGCGAGCGGCCAAGCGATGGGCGCGACCCACATCGGCGGTCCATACCGACGAGGCCAGGCCGTAGTCCGATTCATTGGCCCATGCCAGTGCCTGGGCTTCGTCTTCGAATGGCGAAACCGTCACCACCGGGCCGAAGATTTCACGGCACACCACCTCGTCCTCCTGCGTAGCGCCGGCCAGGACCGTCGGCTCGAAGAAGAAGCCGCCGCCCGCAGCGCGCTTGCCGCCGGTGACCACCTCAATGTGAGGCAGTTCCTTGGCACGGTTCACGAAGCCCTCGACACGCTCCAGGTGCTCTTGGGTGATCAGCGGGCCCATCTCGGTCGCCGGGTCATCCTGAAGCCCGCACTTGATGCTGGACACGGCTTCGCCGAGCTTGCGCACGAACTCCAGGTACACCGCCTTCTGCACATATAGGCGGCATGCGGCGGTGCAGTCCTGGCCGGCGTTGTAGAAGCCGAAGGCGCGGATGCCTTCGACGGCGGCGTCGATGTCGGCATCGTCGAAGATCAACACCGGTGCCTTGCCACCGAGCTCCATGTGCATGCGTTTGACGCTGTCGGCGGTGCCTTCGATGATGCGGCTGCCGGTGCGCACGGAGCCGGTCAGCGACACCATGCGTACCTGGGCGTGGCTGGTCAGCGGCTCACCCACCGAGGCGCCGCGACCGTGCACGATGTTGACCACACCGGCGGGGAAGATGTCGGCGAGCAACTCGCCCAGTTTCAAGGTGCTCATCGGCGTGTGTTCCGACGGCTTCAGCACGACGGTGTTGCCGCCGGCCAAGGCTGGGCCCAGTTTCCAGGCCGCCATCAGCAGGGGGTAGTTCCACGGCGCGATGGAGGCGACCACGCCCACCGGGTCGCGGCGGATCATCGAGGTGTGGCCCGGGATGTACTCGCCCGCCGCCGAGCCCTGCAGGCAGCGCACGGCACCGGCAAAGAAGCGGAACACGTCGGACACGGCTGGCAGTTCGTCCTGCAGCACGGCGGTGAACGGCTTGCCGCAGTTGTCCGCCTCCAGGCGGGCGAACACCGGCGCCTGGGCGTCGATGCGGTCAGCGAGCCTGAGCAGCAGTGCCGCGCGGTCCTTGGGCGGCGTTTGCGACCAGGCGTCGTAGGCTGCATCGGCGCTTTGCACCGCGGCATGGACTTGGGCGCGACTGGCTTCGGTGGTCTGTACCAGGACACTGCCAAGGGACGGGTTGTACACGTCGAGGTTTTCGCCTTCGCCGGCCACCAGGGCACCGTTGATCAGGAGTTTGGTTTGCATGTCGATTCTCGCCATTGAACGGCAAGGCCAGGGCCTTGCCTTGTGGTTGTCGTCAGGGCATTCGATAGGAAGCTGGCCGCTACGCCAGCGCGTCGGGCACCGGGTTGCGGAAGAAACTGGTCCGGCAGGCGAGGTAAACCGCGCCCAGGGCGAGCCAGATACAGCCCATGATCAGTGCGTCTTTATCCAGGCTGGCCAGCATCCAGCCGGCCGTGACCAGGCCGATGAGTGGGAAGAGCACGCCGCGCAGCAGGCCAGCGCTGTCCTTGACCTGTGCGTCGAAGGTGAGCCGCAACGCGCAGAGGTTGACGGCGGTGAAGGCGAGAAACGCGCCGAAGTTGACCAGCGACGTCGCGGTGGCGATCGTCAGGCCAAAGCCCGCGGTGCCGAAAATGCCGCAGAGCAGGATATTGAAGACCGGGGTCTTGTAGCGAGGGTGCAAGGCCCCGAACAGCTTGCGCGGCAGTTGGTTGTCCCGGCCGAGGGCGTACAGCAGCCGGCCCACGCTGGCCTGGAACGACATGCCCGCGGCGAAGTGGGCGATGATGATCCCCGCCAGGACCAGCGCGAAGAACAGGTCGCCGCCGATCATGCGGGCGATCTCGAAGGCGGCCCCGTCCACGAACTCGAAGGCGGGGGAGGGGTGCGCCAGGTACATGAAGTACGAGGAGCCGACGTAGACCGAGCCGCCGATCAAGGCGACCAGCAGGATGGCACGCGGCAGCGTGCGACCCGGGTCGCGGGTTTCCTCGCTGAGCGTGGACAGCGCGTCAAAGCCCAGGAACGAGTACGCGGCAATGGCGGCGCCGGCCATGCTGGTGGCGAAGGGCACATCTTGGTTGAAGAACGGCTTGGCCGAAAGCAGCCCACCAGGGCCATTGGCAGCCACGATGTAATGCACGCACAGGCCGATGAACACCACGATGATCGCCAGTTGCGCGCCCATCAACAGCAGGTTGAAGCGGTTGGCGACCTGGATGCCCAGCACATTCAGCAGCGAGGTAGAGACGATGAAACCGGTAATCCACACCCACTGCGGCACATCTGGAAAGGCCATGTTGAGATAGCTGGCGCCAAGCAGCCAGATCAGCATCGGAATGAAGAAGTAATCGAGCAGTGCGGCCCAGCCCACCATGAAGCCGAGGTTGGCGCTGAGCATCTTGCGGGTATAGGTGTAGGCCGAACCGGCTACCGGGAACACCCTGACCAGCCGGCCATAGCTCAACGCCGTGAACACCACGCCCGTCGCCGCGATAAGGTAGGCCATCGCCGTGGTGTTGCCACTGGCCTGCGAGATCACGCCATAGGTGCCGAAGACGATCAACGGGGCAAGGAACGCCAGGCCGAACAACAGGACCGAAAACGGGCCCAGGGTGCGCTTCAGCGAAGCGCTGGGGGTTGATTCGCTCATGACTGACAGCCCTCACGCTACGAAGTGGTAAGCAGTGGCGACGATTTCACGGTAGGTTTCCACGGTCATCTCCTTCGCATTGCTGCCATCGGAGAAGTTCTTCTTCGACTTTTCAGCGATGGCCAGGAAGTCTTCCTCGCGCACGCCTTTCACCTCGGCGAAGCGGGGGATGCCCAGGTCCTTGCTCATCTGGAACAGGTAGCCGACGGCGGCCTCGGCGGCCTCGACCGGCGAGAGGTTGGGTTCGATGCCCAGTGCGTAGGCGACCTGCGCATGGCGAATGATGTCGGCATCGCGGTTATGGCCGAACACGAAGGGCAGGAAGATCGCGTTGCCCACGCCGTGTGGCGTGTCGTACATGCCACCGATGGCTTCGGAAATGCAGTGCACGCTACCTACGTCCGCATTACCGAAGGCCATGCCGGCGATCAGGCTGGCCGCCAGCATCTGCTCGCGGGCGTGCAGGTTGCCGGGTTCCAGCACGGCGGGCTTCAGGTGTTGGCTGATCAGGCGGATGGCATGCAGCGCCAGGCCGTCGCTGATGGGGTTCGACACGCGGCAGGTGTAGGCTTCGATGGCGTGGGTCAGGGCATCCATGCCGGTTGCGGCGGCAATCGACGCGGGCAGCGTGTCGAGGATATGAGAGTCAAGCAAGGCCAGGACTGGCCCGAGTCGGTAATCATGCACGCTCATCTTGTAATGACGGGCGGTGTCGGTGATCACCGAGAAGCAGGTTACTTCGCTGCCGGTGCCAGCCGTGGTCGGAATGGCAACGATAGGCGGGATGGCATGGGTGAGCGTGAACGACCCTTCGTAGTCCTCGATCCGTCCCTCATGGCTGAGCAGCACGCTGATGGCCTTGGCTGCATCCATGGCACTGCCCCCGCCTACGGCTAACAAGCCATCGATACCTTTGCCGCGATATCGCTGCGCGATCTGATTGACGTCCTCGCTGCGCGGATTGGCCTTGATGTCCGACACTTCCTCGAAGGCGATGCCTGCCTTCTCCAGGCTGGCGTAGACGCTGTCCAGCAGGCCCGCCGCCTTGACCCCAGGATCGGTCACGATGAGCACGCGGGCCAGGCCAAGTGAGTGCAGGTGTTCACCGGTGCGCTCGCGCAGACCAGGTTCCATCACGATTTTGCTGGGGAGTAAAAACTTGAAGTCCATACGTACCTCTTGCTCAATTGTTGTCATTGTTGAAAGGGCAGTAGAGGAGCACCTGCGCCAGGCCGTGGATAACAGCTCAAGCGGGTGATGTGTGGCCTGGCATTTCGCGCAAGCCAGCATTTTGTTGTTCTTGGTTTTGCTTGAACCTGGTCGAAGGCCTCCTTCGGGGGGTAAAAAGAGGGGCGGCCAAGCTGCACGCCCCTGAAAGGGTGATCGTGCTACAGCATGTGTCCTGCCAGCAGGGACAGCAGCGTGCCGGACAGGCAAGGTGGGAAGTCGTGCCCCATCCCTGGCAGCAGCACCAGGCTGGAACCACGGATAGCTGCTGCCGTGGCGTACCCGCCGCTGGTTGCGACCATGAGATCTTCATCGCCATGGATGACCAGGGTGCGGCAATGAACCCGTTGCAGTTCCTGGGTGCGGTCGCCGGAATTGATGATCGCGCCGATCTGCCTGGCCGTGCCGATGTTGCTGGCCTCGCCACCGCCTCGCTCCCAGGCCAACAAGGCATAGTCACGGAAGGCGGGCTCATTCCATTCCAGGGTCGAGCCGATCAGGCGCATGATGTCCAGGTAGTCGCGAACGCTTTCCTGCTCGCTGCGCGGCGGGCGGCGCAGCAACTGCCTAATGGATTTCAACGCCGGCTGGCCGACGCGCAGCGATCCGGTGGTCGAGAAGATCGAGGTGAGCGTCCTGATACGCTCGGGGTAACGGGCAGCGAGGATCTGGGCGATCATGCCGCCCATCGACATGCCCACCACGTGCGCCGTTGCCAGGTTCAGGCCGTTCATGAGCCCGATCACGTCATTGGCCATGTCACCCAGGTCATAGCCGGGGGTGCGCTTGCGCAAGAACTGCTGCATGGCCGTGGGAGGCACTACGTCGGTGAAGAACGACCGGCCCGAGTCGCGGTTGTCCAGCGTGATGACGCGAAACCCCCGCTCGACCAGGCCGGCGATGATCGGTTGCGGCCAGTAGGTCAATTGCAGCCCCAGGCCGACGATGAGAATGACCGCAGGCGCCGTTTCGAGCCCGTGGCTGCGATAGCAAATAGGGCGCTTGCCAGGCAGTTCGCAGAAGCGGTCGGGGCTCATCCGCGGCTACCCTGTTGTTGCAGCTCGACGTTCGCGCACCGGGGCGTGCTGGGTACGGAGGAGAACGCTAGGCACTTGTCAGCCACAGCGCCGCGGCGCAGGAGTTTGGTATCGCGGAAGTAATCCATCGACATCACCCAGGGCTCGCTTGGCCCTTGGCGCGGAATGCTGTCCAAGGCGCGTTGCACATAACCGGCACCGAAATCCAGCAGAGGGCGGGTCTCGATCCCGTCTGGCGCCCGGGGTTCGCAAACGTTGTAGCCGTGGTTGTCCATGAAACCCAGCAAGCGACAGAAGTGATCGCACAGCAGGCACACTTTCAAGGTCCAGGAGGAGTTGGTGTAGCCCACCGCGAACGCGAAGTTGGGTACACCGGATAGCATGGTTCCTTTGTAGGCAAGAGTGTCGCTCAGCACCACTGGCTTATCGTCCTTGTACAGACTGATCCCCCCGAACATCTGCACATTCAGCCCCGTGGCGGTAATTACGATGTCAGCTTCCAACGCCTTGCCGGATTTCAGCAACAGACCGGATTCGGTGAACCGCTCGATATGGTCGGTGACGATGTCGGCCTTACCCGCGCTGATCGCCTTGAACAGATCGCCTTCAGGTACCGTGCACAAGCGCTGGTCCCAAGGGTTGTAGGGCGGATTGAAATGGACGTCGACCGGGTAGCCTTTCGGCAGCTCCTTGCGCGTCAGCCACAGCAGCAGTTTGCGGGAAAGCTTGGGGAAGCGCTGGCAGAAGGCCCAGAAGGCCAGGGTGATCCTGGCGTTCTTGTAGCGTGTCAGAGAGTAAGCGGTTTGCTCGGGCAGGATCTTGCGCAGAAACGCCGCAACCGCATCATTGGCTGGTTGGTTGATGATGTAGGAGGGCGTACGCTGCAGCATGGTGATGCTGGCGACTTTGTCCGCCATCGCCGGAATCAGGGTCACTGCCGTCGCGCCGCTGCCAATCACTACGACACGTTTGCCCGTGTAATCCAGGTTCTCTGGCCAGTGTTGCGGATGAACGATCTGCCCCTTGAACTGTTCGGCTCCCTCGAAGCGGGGGCTGAATCCTTGGTCGTACCTATAGTAGCCGCCCGCGCTGAACAGCCAGCGACATTCGATTGTGCGGGCCTGCCCCAGGTGACCGTCCTCCACCCGCACCGCCCACAAGCCCTTGTCCGTTTGCCAGTTCGCCGAGATGACTTTCTGCTTGTACTGGATCAAGGACTCCAGCTCATGCTCGTCGATCGCTTCACGCAGGTACTCGAGAATGTCTGCGGCGTCCGCCAATGATTTCGCCTTGGTCCAGGGCTTGAAGTCGAAGCCGAAGGTGTACAGGTCGGAGTCAGAGCGGATGCCGGGATAGCGGAACAGGTCCCAGGTGCCGCCCATTCGCTCACGAGACTCGAGAATCGTGAAGGTCTTGTGAGGCTGATGGCGTCGCAGATAGGCGGCCGCGCCGATGCCAGACACACCGGCTCCCATGATCAATATATCGAGTGGCTCAACCGGAAGAGCAGTGTGCGAGGACATAGGGCTTCCCATTATTGTGTTATAGGGGGTGATCTTTTGACTTGATCATTTGACCATGATGAGACGGCAGATTACCCGGGGCAAGGTGCAAAATGCACCGACAAGCAATTTTTTTGGGATGATTTGAACCTGGTGGGATTGGGGTAGGGGGTATTGCGCGTCGGGCGACTCCAGGTTTTGGCGTCGTTATGACAGGGCGGTATGTGGGTTTGGGTGGCAAGAGGCGACAGTCCGTTTGTCTGTCAGACCCTATGGATACCGGATTGCCGTGTCACACCGGACCACGGCAATCTGAATGACGTCTCAGTAGCTGGCCACCAGCAGCTTAACCGCCTGGCAAGCCGTTTCTGTCTCAGCCTCCAGGCGTTCGAGGTTGCCGTGGGCGGTCCAGGAGAGAAGCAAACCATCGAAAAGGTTGATGAGCAGCCGACTGACTGTGGTGCGTGCGGCCTGATCCAGCGCATCGCCGGTCGCCTTCTGGATGGCCTGTTGGGTGGCTTCGATGGAAACGGTATAGATCTTCGCTGCCATTTCCGGGTCATTGCGCAGGTTCCAGAAGAACAGCTCGAACTGGGTTATGGCCCGTTCGGGGTGTGCGATGAACCACTTGACCAACTGGCGCAGCATTTCCCCTACCGATTCGGCGGGGAGAGCGTTTGCCGGAGCCTGCAGCGATTGCTGCGGCATGTTGATCAAGGACTCGTAGACCGCATAGAACAAGTCTTCCTTGGTGTGAAAAACGTAATGCAGCGAGGCCAGCGGCGAATCTGCCGCTGCCGCAATGCGCCGCGTCGTGGCGTTGGCTATGCCGTGTTCTGCGATCACCCTGATGGTCGCTTCAATGAAATCCTGTCTGCGTTCTTCCGCGCCTATCCGAGCCATTCAGCGTTCTCCCCTTTTGGCCTTGCGCCAACCGCCGGGTCCGGCGTCGGCGGTGACGAATGCTATCGCAAAGTCCTGGCCCAATCCATGAGATGAGTCGATGCAACCCTTTCCGTCTGCGGTCTTGCCGTCGGTATGTGGCCATTGCCCAGAGGCAGATGCTGACTGCCGTACCTCACCGAGGCCGGGGCAGTGGTGAGGTGGTAAAAAAATCAGATCAAATGACTTGATCAAATGACTATATTCAATAATCATGGCAATGCCGAGCAGATCATTACGGGCTTCGGCAGCGGCATAAGAGGTTGCTGTGGTGGTTGCGCCGGTGGGACGAGGCGGTTGCCCGGGCTCGCTGGATAGAACAATGAAAAACCGGACAGGTAGAAGGCAGATGGATACACAAAAACTCTCGACGGTCAGCAGTGATGCGTCGGTGGAACAAGTGGTGGAAATCATTCGGCGTGACGGCGGGGTCATCATTGCTGATTTCGTCTCGCCAGAGACGCTCAAGTGCCTCACCGAAGAGCTGGACACCTACTTGAATGTCACGCCCTGCGGAGAAGACCCCTATTTCGCAGGCATGCAGACCCGTCGTATCGGTCGCATCATCGGGCGAAGCGATACGGCGGTGGAGGTGGCACTAAACCCGTTGTTCATCGGCGCGGCCAGGCAGATCCTGCAGACACCAACCCATGTCTGGGTGGGCAGCGACCGCATCGAGATGGCACCTGACATTCAACTCAGCATTACCCAGGCCATTCAGATCGGCCCGGGCCAAGGCCTTCAGCCCCTGCACCGCGACGATGCCACCTCGCTGTGGCGACATCCCCATTTCGGGCGCGAGGCCCGTCTGCAGATCATGCTGGCCATCTCGGACTTCACCGAAGAGAACGGTGCCACGCGCGTTATTCCGGGCAGTCATCAATGGGATGACGAGCGCGGGCCGACCCAGGAAGAAACCATCGCCGCCGAGATGAAAGCAGGCTCTGCGCTGTTGTGGCTGGGGTCGGTCTATCACGGCGGTGGCGCCAATACCACAGCGTTTCCTCGTACTGGTCTGACCATGGCCTACGACTTGGCCATCCTGCGCCTCGAAGAAAATCACTTCCTTTCCATTCCCATTGAACGGGTTCGCCAGCTCCCCGCAGAAATGCAACGCCTGCTGGGCTGGAGTGTGAGCTCCACGCTGCTGGGCTGGGTGGAAATTGATGGCCAGATGCGTGACCCACAAGAGCTCTTGGGCATGCCTGCTTTTTCCGAACCGGGAAAAGGCTTCTGAGATCCTGAGTTTACACAGCCTGCTGCGTATTGAATTTCTGCCCTTTTGGGCGCAACCAAGGAGATGACACCATGGCGTTCTCAATCGACTCGAAAGTTGGCGAGCTGCTGGATAACAGCACTACGAGCCAGATCCTTGAAAAGCACCTGCCCGGTATCGGTAAACACCCACAAATTGGCATGGCCCGTGGCTTTGCCTTAGTGACGGCGGCAAAATATTCTGGCGGGTTTATTTCTCAGGAAACGCTGAATAAAATCGACAGCGACCTGAGGTCTCTGGTCGACTAATCGCGGCCATGCTGACCTGCTCGTATAACTTAAGTTACCGGTGCAGGTCAAATAATTCAGCCCGTATTTCCCCGCTGATTGGGTTTGCAATAGTCGTCCGATTGGTTGCCGATTTCGACATGCAGTGTGATGTCGATCCTCAGATTGAGAGAGGCTGTTCTCGTGGAACTGATAGAAGTGAGTATCCTGGGCTCATGTATATTGCTAATCATCTGTGGCTTGTATTATGGGGCGGCATTCATCGGGCGAAGAAATTATCTGCTCGGCGGAGAGTTTTTGATTGTCGGGATATCCGCAACGAATTTCGCGATCTTCCTCGTTACGGGCTGGCTGGCAAATTATAACGTTGCCATATTCCTCGATGCTTTTTCCCGGGGCGTTGGTATTCCTGTTATTGCAACGCTTGGCTTGATGGCGGTAACGCACGATTACAAGCCGTCCCCGGTGAATGACATTGTGTTTTTCCTGGCGGGCTTTACGGTTGCAGCCATTTACTTCATGTCGAGTTCATTCAAGCAGTTCCTGCCTTATTTTTATATGGTGATGTGGCTGGCTTACACAGCGTACCTGGCCTATTTCATTTGGCGACTGGTTTGTGCCAGAGAGCTTCTGCATGCGCTGGCTACCACCTTGGGCGGAGTGGCGGGGCTAACGATAGCATTCCGGTATGACTTCTTTCCGATTCCGGGTGACGATTCAAAGGTGGTATTCATGACCTTTGCTTTCTTGACTTGGTCGTACTCGATTGTGCAATCGTTCTACGCCTATGGTGCACTTCAGCGTTCTAGAAGTGCCTCAGTTGAGGCGTTACTCAATGTTCGTTGAATTGAGGGCGCAGGTGCGTCGTTGTGCCGCCAATCCCTTGATTCGAAGTAACTCCATGTCGGGCCATAGGCCCGCTTCTTTACCGCCTCCAGGGGCGGTTTTTTTATGGGTAATTGATTCATTTCCATGGCTGGGTTTCCAATGGAAATATTTAAGGCTTGCTCAATGTAAACGGCAGCTTGCAATGGGTAAGTATAATTAGCAATGCATCATGGTTGGGCATGCGCTGGTAACACATGTTTCTTTACTTCCCATTAAGGTGCAGGCATCTGAGGAACATAGATCGCCACTATCGACTAAACACCTGATTTATCTAACTTAATCATTCCACGAAACTTCTGGCATGTGGATTGCTTTCTGATCACCCGACATGGTCATGTGACCATGTCAAATGATCAGCTTGCGATAGGTGCCCATTTCCGTGTGGATGGTCGGGTTGCCGGTCCAGGCCCTTTGTTCGAGGAGCCTCCAATGAAAGAAGTATCTACAGGGCAGAAAGACGACATGTCCGCCGGCTGTATTTTCAGGCAGCTGCTGGTTACCCTCGCGGTATCGACCGCGATGTGCTCGGTACAGGCCGCACCCCAGGGGGCCGGGGAGCTGGGTTCGAAGCTGACGCCATTGGGCGGTGAGGTGGCTGCTAGTTCAAGCGGGGATATTCCGGCCTGGACTGCTCCGGGGCCGCAAGGGGGGGGCTGGAGCTATGGCCAGGTGCGGGGGGACCACTGGAAGTTCAAGGATGACAAACCCCTCTACAGCATCGACTCGAATAGCGTGGCGCAGTATGCGAGCAAGCTGTCCCCCGGCCAGCTCGAACTGTTCAAGAAGATTCCGGGCTATCGCATGGAGGTCTACCCGACCCGCCGCACCTGTGGCGTACCGGACTTCGTGGCGGATAACACGCGGCAGAACATTGGCTTCGCCAAGCTCGACTCCACAGGGGTTGCCCTCGAGGACGCCCATGTGCCGGGCATCCCGTTCCCTCTGCCCAGTACAGGCGCAGAGGTGATGTGGAATATGAAGATGCGCTATCGCGGCCTTGGTGTCGAGATTCCCAAAAGCATTTCAGGCATTTCGCCGCGCAAGGGTGGGGAGTGGTTACGCCAGTCGTCAGACACCTTTTTCTTCACGCCCTGGGGAAAGAAAGGCAGTGCACTTTTTTCGTCCATTGGCCGCTTGGAAAACGCCACGTTCTCCAGTTACCGGGAGCCAGCGGCGCTGGCCGGCCAGGCTGGTGTGCAGACGACTGTAGCCGGCGAGCAGGCCACCACCTTCTACTATTTCCCCGGCCAGCGTCGGGTCAGGCGCATGCCATCGTATTCCTACGACGCTCCGCAGATCGGGCTGGACAACCAATACACCGTCGATGAGGCGAACGTGTTCTTCGGAGCCATGGACCGCTTCGATTGGAAACTGATCGGCAAGCAGGAGCTGCTGGTGCCGTACAACGCCTTTGGCGCCTATGACACCGCAGCCAAGGTGGAAAGCTTCGCCGGCGACGATTCCATCGCGCCACAGTCGCGCCGCTACGAATTGCATCGTGTCTGGGTCGTCGAGGCCAATGTTCGCCAGGGCATGCGCCACCAAGCACCCAAGCGCCTGTTCTACATCGACGAGGACAGCTGGAACCCGTTGCTGGCCGTTGACTATGACAAGCAAGGGCAGATCTGGAAGGTGCGTGAAGGGTTCTCGATCCCCGTCTACGAGACCGGCGCGTGCGATGTGCAGGCCCAGGTCCAGTACAACCTCGCCGATCATCGTTACCTGTTCGACATGACCTCGATCGGCGCGGGCAAGAACGATATTCGCTGGCTCACCGAAGACAGTGGCAACCCTCGCCTGAAACGCGACTTCTTCACCTCCGACAACCTGCGAGCCATCAGCGAGCGCTAAACCGACGCCAGATCGAGAGCCCACATGAAAAAAATAATTACGAAAGCGTCAGGCCTTGTCATCGTGTGCGCAACCCCACTGGCAATGGGGTTCACCTTTGAAACCGAAACCCTCAATGGCTCCTTCGACTCCACGATCACCGCAGGCATGGGCCTGCGTACCGAGTCGCGGGGCTGCAACCTGATCAACCAGGGGCCGACCGGGCACAACGTGCCCTCCGGCTGCCTGGCGCAGAGTTCCGGCGTGGCGGACCAGGGCGACCTGAACTACGACCGCGGCGACATGTTCACCAACTACCTCAAGGGTACCCATGAGCTGTTGCTGAAGATGCCCGAAGACTTCACCTTCATGGCGCGCGGGACCTGGATCCGCGACTTCGCTGCCACCGATACCACCGGCACGCTGTCGTTCAACACCCCAGAGAGCGTCGGCAGCAACGGGCTGAGTGACGACGCCCGCGACGACCTCGCCTTCAAGGCTCGCCTGCTGGACCTGTGGGTGAGCAAAGGCTTCGACATGGGCGGGCAGCGGGTCCGCGCGCGCCTGGGCAACCAGGTGATCAACTGGGGTGAAAGCCTGTTCGTGGCCGGTGGCATCAACAACACCAACGCCTACGACTACCAGGCCCTGGCACGTCCCGGCGTGCAGCTCAAGGAGGCCGTGCTGCCCGCGCCGATGCTCAGTGTCGCTTCGGGCCTTGGCTCGGGTGTCAACGTCGAGGCCTACTATCAGTTCCGCTGGAACAAGAGCGAGTTGCCGCCGGTGGGCAGCTACTGGTCCACCAACAACGCGCTGGGTGAGGGCAGGGGGGACTACGGGTTCTCCGAGAAGGACGCCCGCGACAGCGGCCAGTGGGGCCTTTCGCTGCGCTGGCAACCAGAGGACAGCGACATAAACTACGGCTTCTACGTGATGCGTTATCACGACAAGTTGCCGTCATTGCGCGTCGCCATTCTTGACCCGGACACCTTCGCCGCTGCCCCCACCTGGGAGTACCAGGAAGACCGGATGATGTATGGCATCAGTGCCAACATGCCGATCGGTGACTGGGCCGTCGGTACGGAGCTTTCGTACCGGCCCAAGGATTCAGTCATGCTCAACCCGGTCATCGACCTATGCTCCAGCAATGGCGGCAAATGCTGGAAGGACGAAAAGAAGTTCCAGTGGCACCTCACCGGCCTGTACAGCTTCACGCCTTCGAACTCCCCGACGCTGCTCGACTTCACCGGAGCCAGTACGGGCACCTTGCTGTCCGAGCTTGTGGTCATCAAATACCCAGGGCTGCATAACGAGGTCAATGGCGAGCCACTCGCTGCAGGGCTCAATACCTGGCAGCTGGACCCTGCGACAGCGCCCAAGCCTCGTGGCGACAAGACGTCCTCTGGCATCAACCTGGACTTCAGCCTGACCTATGACGGCACGTTGCTGCCGGGTTGGCAGGTCACGCCAGGTGTCTTCTACTCGCGCTCGCTGGGGGGCAGGACGCCGAACCTGAGTGCGACCTTCACCGAAGACGCGAGCAGCATGAACCTGTATCTGAACTTCGTGCGAAACCCGGCCAGTTGGCAGATCTCCCTCAACTACGCGAAGTTCATGGGCGGCGACACGCCCTACGACCAGCTTTATCGTGACCGCGACTATGTCGGCATCGCGATTTCCCGCACCTTGTGAGGCCCGCCGTGAACGGTTCTGTAAAGTTATCCGAAGCTCCGGCACCTGGCCTGCTGTCACGTGTCGAGGGTGTGTTCTTCGGGCATCGTCGTCTGGTGCTAGCGAGCCTGGCGGTGTTCACGCTGATCATGGGCTGGTTCGCCGTGCAACTGCGCATGGATGCAGGCTTCGAAAAGCAATTGCCGGTAGGCCACGAATACATCAAGACATTCGAGGCCTATCGCAACGACCTGCTGGGAGCGAACCGGCTGACCATCGTGGTCAAGGCCCGACAGGGCGATATCTGGAGCGCCCCGGGCCTGAAACGGCTGTATGACGTCACCCAGGCGGTGACCTTCCTCCCGGGGGTTTCCCGCAGCAGCGTGCGTTCGTTGTGGACGCCCAATGCCTTCGTCAACGAAATCACCGAAGAAGGTTTTCGCGCTGACCCACTGGTACCAGGAACGGTTTCGCCCGAGCACCTGGATGACCAGGTCATCGCGACGATCGCCAGCTCCACCGCCCAGGGTGGTTTCATCGGCACGCTGGTTTCCCGGGATCAGAGCAGTGCGATGATCACGGTGGAACTCAACGAATACGACACCAATGGCGCGCACCTTGACTATGTGGCGTTCAACCACAGGCTGGAGAAAGAGATCCGCCAGCAATTCGAGGATGGCGATTTCGAAATCCAGATCATCGGTTTTGCCAAGCAGATCGGTGATATTGCTGACGGGGCTTCAGCCGTGCTGGAGTTCTGTCTGCTGGCGTTGCTGCTGACGGCGGGGGCGGTGTACTGGTATTGCCACTCGCTGCGCTTCACGCTGCTGGCCCTGGTCTGTTCGCTGGCCTCGCTGGTGTGGCAGTTCGGTAGCCTGCGCCTGTTGGGGTACGGGCTCGACCCGTTGGCGGTGCTGGTGCCCTTCCTGGTATTCGCCATCGGGGTGTCCCATGGCGTGCAACAAATCAACTTCATCGTCCGCGAGATCGCCACCGGCAAGAGCGCCGAAGCGGCGGCGCGTTCGAGCTTCACGGGGTTGCTGATTCCCGGGACGCTGGCGCTGGTGACCGCGCTGGTTTCCTTCGTGACGCTGTTGTTGATCCCGATCCCTATGGTGCGGGAACTGGCGATCACGGCCTCGCTTGGCGTGGCCTACAAGATCATCACCAACCTGGTGATGTTGCCGTTGATGGCGTCGCTGCTGAGTGTCGATGACAAGTACGCAGCCGCCCAGGAAGTGTCCCGGCAGCGCCGCACCCGCTGGCTGCGTGGCCTGGCCCGGCTCGCCGAGCCACGCAGGGCACAATGGGTGCTTGGCTTTGCCTTGGTGGTATTCCTGGTGGCGATCTGGCAAAGCCATGACCGTGTCGTGGGCACGCTGCAGGCGGGCGCGCCGGAGTTGCGCGAGGACGCCCGCTTCAATCGCGATGCGGTTTCCATCGCCGGCAACTACGACATTGGCCTGGACTGGCTCAGCGTGGTGTTCGAAGTCAACAAGGAGCCCTCTGGCGAAGACAGCCAGGTGGCCTGCGAGGATGTTGCCCTGGGCCAGTACCAGGATCGCTTCGTGTGGGCTATGCAGGGGGTGCCCGGTGTCCTGTCGGTAACGTCGTTTTCCAGCAACATGCGCCAGTTCAATGAGGGCTACAACGAAGGCAACCCGAAGATGGCAGCGGTGCCCATCGACCCGATGAACTACGCCGCCCTGGCTACCGAGGTTGCGCGCACGCCCGGGCTGATGCGCACCGACTGCAGCATGACCGCAGTGCACCTGTACCTGGCCGATCACAAAGCCACCACGATCAACCGGGTAGTGGATGCCGCCAAGGCATTCCGCAGCGAATACCCCCTGCCAGGCATCTCGGTGCGCCTCGCTTCGGGCAACGCCGGGGTGCTGGCAGCCATCAACGAAGAAGTGGAAAAAAGCGAAACACCCATGCTGCTTTATGTCTATGCCGCCATCGCATTGCTGGTGTTCGTGGTGTATCGCGACTTGCGGGCAGTCCTGGTGTGTTGCCTGCCGCTGACCATCGGCACCTTCATTGGCTACTGGTTCATGAAGGAGCTGCAGATCGGACTGACCATCGCCACCTTGCCGGTGATGGTGCTGGCGGTGGGCATCGGCGTCGATTACGCCTTCTACATCTACAACCGTCTGCAACTGCACCTGGCTCATGGGCAGTCGATTACCAAGGCCGTGGAATACGCGCTGCTCGAAGTGGGTGTCGCCACTATTTTCACTGCCATCACCCTGGCTGTGGGCGTGGCCACCTGGGCCTTCTCGGAACTCAAGTTCCAGGCCGACATGGGCAAGCTGCTGGCCTTCATGTTCATCGTCAACATGGTCATGGCCATGACCGTGCTGCCGGCCTTCGCCGTGTGGCTGGAGCGGGTATTCCCACGTAAGCGCCCCGTGCGCATGATTGGCGCGCTGGTGCACTGAGGAGAGAAGCATGAAGTTCAGGGTTTCATTCACCGCAGCCTTGCTCGCAGCAGCAATGCCGCTGATGTCTCTTCAGGCCGCGCCGTTGCAGGCCGTACCGGCCGTACAGGCGAGCAATGCCACGCAGGCCACCATGCTGGCCGCCGGTTGGGCGGGGGCGCGCATGGTGGCCGTGGGCGACCACGGTGTCGTGCTGTTGTCCGACGATCAGGGCATGCAGTGGCGCCAGGCGAGGTCGGTACCGCTGTCCACGCCATTGACGGGCGTGTCTTTCGTGGATGCCAAACGCGGCTGGGCGGTTGGCCACTGGGGCGCGATCCTGGCCACCACCGATGGCGGGGAGTCCTGGCAGGCCCAGCGACTGGCCACCGAAGAAGACCGGCCACTGTTCGCGGTGCACTTCTTCAATGCCCGGCAGGGTGTTGCAGTAGGCCTCTGGTCGTTGGTGCTGACGACCGAAGATGGGGGCCAGACGTGGGCTGAGCAGCCGCTGCAGGCTCCGCCGGGGGCCAAGCGGGCCGACCTCAACCTGATGGGGTTGTTTGCCGACAGCCGCGGCAGGCTGTACGCCACGGCCGAGCATGGGCAGGTGCTGCATTCCGAAGACCAGGGGAAGAACTGGCGTTACCTGGATACCGGCTACGAAGGCACCCTGTGGTCTGGCGCAGTACTGGCCGATGGGCGTCTGCTGCTGGGTGGCCAGCGCGGCACCCTGTTGCAGGGTTCAGCGGACGGCAAGGGCTTTCGCCGAGTGCCAACGCAAAGCAAAGGCTCTGTCACGAGCGTAGCGGTAGCGGGCTCTCGTGTGTTGGCGGTCGGGCTGGATGGGCTGAGCGTGCAGAGCAGCGATGGCGGGCACAGTTTTCAGGAAACGCAGACCGCTGATGGCCTTTCACTGACGGCGGCGTTGTTCAACGCCGAGGGCGTACCTGTCTTGTTTTCACGCCGAGGGGTTATGCCCTGCCAGGAGTGAAGGGCCGGCCACTCGTTCAGAGGCCAGGCATCGCAAAGCGATGCCTGGCGTGTTTCCTTGCCTGGGCGTCTGGGTGGTCGTGGCACCATCAGGCCCAGGCAAGTCAACGCTGGACGCTAGAGCTGAAGGTAATCCGCCAGGTCTGCGTAGTTATGTTGCCAAAGGCCAGGGCTGCCATTGGGGTATTGGGAGCGGAAACCGAGAATCTTCTGGACCCGTGGAGAAAGCGTGCGTACCAGCTCGAGCGGCACGATCAACGGGTAGGCTTCTTCAGGCGTGATGATCGAAGCCTGCATAGGGATGGTCAGCCCGCGACGGTAATGGTCGGCGGTCACGTTGGCACCGCCGCCATGAACGACTTTCCCGCCGAACAGCATGGCATCGCCGGCTTTCAACAGGGCGGGGATCGTCATCTCTGGGGTGCCTGTGTCGTAAAAGTCATCCCAGTCCTGGCTCCCGGGGATCAAGCGCGTGGCGCCGTTTTCCTCGGTGAAATCGGTCAGCGCCAGCATCAGGTTGGTGATGGCGCGTGGTGCATGCCTGTTCATGGCCACGAACGGTTGGTACTGCATCATGTCACGGTGCAGCATTTGCGCTTTGTTGCCTGGGCCGATCTCGATCAACTGGGCCGTGGTCAGCCACCAGTCACCGCACTCCGGGGCGTAAAGCACGTTCCCCAGTTCGTGAAAGAGGTCGTCATCGAGAATTTCCTCACGAAAGGTCTTGCTGTGAGTGACGAGGTTGGTAAGCCGTTTGGTCTGGTGGCCATGGAACTCGGCGATCAGCGCGTGCTCGTGCCTGGAGCCGGCATCGAGCGCGGCCAGGGGGGCGTCGAGTTCGCTGTTGATTCGTGCGACTTGTTCAGGGGTCATGAAGTTGCGGATGATCACGGCACCTGCCTGGTCGCTCAGCAGCGCAATTTCTTGCGCGCAAGTCGAGCGGCTTACAACTGGCAGGCTTGGCGTGGAGTCGCGAGAGGCTGACATTGAGAACACTCCGGATTGAAAGGAACGGTTGCGCAGGCGGGTTGACGTTTGGTCAACGGGCATCAGGAAACAGGCCTGCTTGCTACTGCGCTAAACCCAGGAAAGGGACATGGAGCGCCACGGTGCCTCCTTGTTCTTTTTGTTCAGGCAGTGCGTTCATGCTAGGTTTGCACTGGCCCTGCGCCAAGGTACGAACTGCACCATTTTCCAGCCGATTTTTGAGTGATTTGCACCGCCCATGACCAGCACGCCATCGCCCTGGCCACGCCCCTCGGAAGCCGTTCGCGAGCTTATGCGCAAAGGCGCCGAACTCGCTCAGGCGCTGCCACCTGAGTGGGTCGAGCGGCTGAACCAGTCACTGTTCTCTTCACCCGAAGATGCCAGGTTGCTGGAGGACCCGGTTATCCTCGCGTCGTGCCGGCGCGCCAACCGGGCAGAGTTGCTGCATTGGGCCAATGCCAACCTGCAGCGCCCTGGTGAGCCGGTGGAGCCCTACGTGTCTGCTGACATGGTGGACACGGCCAGGGAGCTCGCCCGCAGGGGGCTGTCCGAGCTGCTGATGAATGTTGCAAGGTCGACACAGAACGCAGCCTGGGACCTCTGGATGAAGATGGCCTTCAGCCTGACGCAAGATCCCGTGGTGCTCGAGGAATTCCTGAAGGTCTCGTCGCGTTCGATCTCGGAATTCATCGACAGCAACATGCGTGTGGTGACGCAGATCATCCTCGAAGAAAAGAGCGCCCACGCCCATGATGATCCTGTCGATAAACGCAGCCTGGTCAGCCGGCTGCTCGATGGCAGGGATGTGGACGCGGAGCAGTTCGGCAGGCGACTGGGCTACAGCCTTGCGCAGAGACACCATGCCTGCCTCGTCTGGAGCGAAACCCCGGACGCCGAGATTCGCCCCCTGGAAGATATGGCGCGTGCGCTGGCGCAGCTCACGGGCACGGTAGCGCCCCTGATCGTATTTGCGGGCACTGCGACCCTGTGGGCCTGGAGCAGTGCGGCAAAGCCGCTGGACCTGAACCTGCTGCAAGGCGTCACTCGACAATTTCCCAAGATTCGCGCGGCAATCGGTTCGGCGGGCGCGGGGATGAATGGGTTCCGGCGCTCGCACCTGGAAGCCTTGACCACCCAGCGGTTGATGGGCCGTTTGGCGGGTTCCCCCGCCGTTGCCACGATCGATCAGGTGAGGATGGTGTCGTTGATGACCCAGGATGCCCGCGCGGCCAGGCAGTTCGTCTTGAGCACCCTGGGGCGCCTGGCGACCGAACCCACGGTGCTTCAGCATTCGTTGCACGCCTTCCTGGCCAACGGCTGCAACATCACCCAGACCGCCGAGGTGCTGGGCACCCATCGCAATACCTTGCTGCGCCGACTGGAGCGCGCCCAGGACCTGCTGCCTGTCCCGCTTGCCGATCATCGCATCCAGATCGCCGCCGCTCTTGAGCTGGTGATCTGGAGTACGCCGCTCGATGGCGACGAGCAATAGCAGTTATCCCCTTCCTTTGGCGCAATAGCGCTTAACGGCGGTTGCCCTACGCGGGCGCCCAACAGGGCGCCCGCGTTGCAATGCCCTGCAGAAACGCGTTCTCCAGCATCTTTGCACGCTCTATTGGCGCATGCCCTCGCTGGCGGGCATCGACCATGCCGTGCAACAGCGATACGAACATCTCGGTCAGCAGCGCCGCGGTGACATCCGCTCGAAATACACCCTGTCGCTGGCCGCTGAAGAACAACGCATCGAGCGTTTCCAGATAGAGCCGCAGGTCGTGTTGCACGCTCATGTGCACAGGGTAACGGGAAGCCAGGAAGGCGATCAGTTCGCCTTGGGCCAGGTGTTCGCGAATCAGCTGACGCAACGCGGCCAGGGGCTCTGTGGAAGCCAGCGCGCCGCTGTTGTCGAGGATCTGCATGAGCGTGTTTTTGGCGTGCTGTTCGAGCTGGCTATCGAGGTTTTCTCTCGTCCCGCAGTAACGGTGCAAGGTAGCCCGGCTGATGCCAGCCAACGCCGCCAGTTCACCCATGGACGCTCTGGGTCGCAAGGCGGCAGCGGCATAGAGGGCCTTCACCAGCTTGGTGGAAAGCGATGAAGGAGGGAAGCCTGAATTGGTCATGAGGAGTCTTTTTTGATTTTTGTGAGACATAATTGACTCATATGGGTTTGAAAAGTAGCATTCGCCCCGTTTTCAATCAAGGCTCGGGTGAGTGATGGGCAAGACAGGTTCGATAAGAGTGGGCGTACTGGCCGTGGCGATTACCTTGGCCGGGTGCGAGCCCGCAGCAGAGCAGGACGGCGCAGCCAACGCGAGCTACCCGGTGGAAATCGTGACGTTGGCCTCCGAGCAGGTGACCCTGGCCGCTGAGTTGCCGGGCCGGGTCGAGCCGATGCGGGTCGCAGAGGTAAGGGCGCGGGTGCCGGGTATCGTGTTGCACAAGCGCTTCGAGGAAGGGGCTGACGTCAAGGCGGGGGATATGCTGTTCCAGATAGACCCGGCGCCGTTCAGGGCTGCCCTGGCCCGCGCCGAGGCGGACCTCGCCCGTGCCCAGGCCGTGCAGCAGGAAGCCCTGGCACGTGTGAAACGCTATGAGCCGCTGGTCAAGATCGAGGCGGTCAGCCAGCAGGACTTCGACAGCGCCACTGCCGAGTTGCGCAGTGCCCGTGCGGCAGTACGTTCCGCGCAGGCCGATGTGCAGGCCGCACGCCTTAACCTGGGTTACGCCACTGTCACTGCGCCGATCTCCGGACGCATTGGCCGTGCGCTGGCCACCGAAGGCGCTTTGGTGGGGCAGGGGGAGGCGACGCTGATGGCACGGATACAGCAACTGGACCCGATCTACATCGACTTCACGCAATCTGCTGCTGACGCGCTGCGCCTGCGGCAGGCGGTCATGGACGGCGCACTCTCGGCCGACAGCCAGGGTCTGACCGCGCAAGTGGAAGGCACCGATTTCCAGCGCTCAGGCGAGCTGATGTTCACCGATGTGAGTGTGGACCGCGGTACCGGCCAGGTCGTCCTGCGTGGGCGTTTCGATAATGCCGACGGCATCCTCTTGCCGGGCATGTATGTGCGCGTGCGCACACCTCAAGGTACCGACAACCACGCCATCCTGGTTCCTCAGCGTGCGGTCCAGCGAGGCAGCGATGGCCAGGCACGGGTCATGGTCGCCGCCAATGGCATCGCCGAGGCACGCGTCGTGCGAACCGGTGTGATGCAAGGCTCGCGTTGGCAAATCAACGAAGGGCTCAAGCCAGGTGATCAGGTGATCGTCGGTAGCCCGGCAGGGTTGGCTCCCGGTATGCCGGTGGCGCCGGCACAGCAACAAACGGCTGCCGCCCAGTGACGCGAGGAACGTGAGATGTCCAGGTTTTTCATCCGTCGCCCGAACTTTGCCTGGGTCGTGGCGTTGTTCATTTCACTGGCAGGATTGCTGGTGATTCCATCCTTGCCCGTGGCCCAGTACCCCAATGTGGCGCCACCGCAGATTTCCATCACTGCCTCCTACCCCGGCGCTTCGGCCAAGGTCATGGTGGAGTCGGTGACCAGCATCATCGAACAGTCGCTCAACGGCGCCAAGGGCCTGCTGTACTACGAGTCCACCAACAACTCCAACGGCGTGGCCGAAGTGATGGTGACCTTCGAGCCTGGCACCGATCCGGACATGGCGCAGGTCGATGTGCAGAACCGCTTGAAACAGGCCGAGGCGCGTATGCCTCAGGCGGTGCTGACCCAAGGGCTGAAAGTCGAGCAGGCCAGCTCCGGTTTCCTGCTGATCTACGCCCTGACCAGCACGGTCGGCAACCGTGGCGATACCACGGCCCTGGCCGACTATGCCGCGCGCAACATCAACAACGAACTGCTGCGCGTGCCCGGCGTGGGCAAGCTGCAGTTCTTCGCGTCCGAAGCGGCCATGCGCGTCTGGGTGGATCCGCAGAAGCTGGTGGGTTATGGCCTGTCCATCGACGACATCAACGCGGCGATTCGCGGCCAGAACGTCCAGGTGCCGGCCGGCAGCTTCGGCAGCACGCCGGGCGCCAGCGAGCAGGAGCTGACCGCGACCCTGGCCGTGCAGGGCACCCTCGACACGCCAGAGGCGTTCGCCGGCATCGTCCTGCGCGCCAACCCGGATGGCTCCAGCGTGCGTCTGGGTGATGTTGCGCGCATGGCCATCGGTAGCGAGAACTACAACCTATCGGCACGTCTGAATGGCCACCCGGCGGTGGCCGGCGCGGTGCAGCTGGCGCCGGGCGCCAACGCCATCCAGACAGCGACGCAGGTCAAGGAGCGCCTGGCCGAGCTGTCGCAGTTCTTCCCCGAAGGGGTCGAGTATTCGGTGCCGTACGACACCTCGCGCTTCGTCGACGTGGCCATCGAGAAGGTGATCCACACCTTGATCGAAGCCATGGTGCTGGTGTTCCTGGTGATGTTCCTGTTCCTGCAGAACGTGCGCTACACCCTGGTGCCCTCGATAGTGGTACCGGCGTGCCTGCTCGGGACGCTGATGATCATGAAACTGCTCGGCTTTTCGGTGAACATGATGACCATGTTCGGCATGGTGCTGGCCATCGGCATCCTGGTGGACGACGCCATCGTGGTGGTGGAGAACGTCGAGCGCTTGATGGCCGAGGAAGGCCTGTCGCCGGTGGAGGCGACCATCAAGGCCATGGGGCAGGTTTCCGGGGCCATTATTGGTATTACCCTGGTGCTGGCGGCGGTATTCCTGCCTTTGGCGTTCATGTCCGGTTCGGTGGGGGTGATCTATCAGCAGTTCTCTGTGTCTCTGGCTGTCTCGATCCTGTTCTCCGGCTTCCTGGCCCTTACCTTCACCCCTGCACTGTGCGCCACGCTGCTCAAGCCAGTGCCCCATGGCCATCATGAAAAGGGCGGTTTCTTCGGCGCCTTCAACCGTGGCTTCGCCCGTATCACCGAGCGCTATTCGCTGCTCAACAGCGAGCTGGTGGCGCGTGCCGGGCGCTGGATGCTGGCGTATGTCGGCATCCTGGTGGTGCTGGGCTATTCCTACCTGCGCTTGCCGGAGGCCTTCGTGCCGGCTGAAGACCTGGGCTACAGCGTCGTCGACGTACAGCTGCCGCCGGGCGCCAGCCGGGTACGTACAGACTACACCGCCGAGGCGTTGGAGAAATTCCTGATGTCTCGTGAGGCGGTGGCCAACTCGTTCATCGTCAGCGGCTTCAGCTTCTCGGGCCAGGGCGACAACGCAGCACTGGCGTTCCCCACCTTCAAGGACTGGTCGCAGCGTGACAAGACACAATCGGCGGAGGCGGAAACGGCAGCGATCAACGCACAATTCGCCGCCAACGGTGACGGCACCATCACCGCGGTCATGCCACCGCCCATCGACGGCCTGGGCAACTCCGGCGGTTTCGCCCTGCGCCTGATGGACCGTGGCGGCCTTGGCCGTGAAGCACTGCTCGCCGCCCGCGACCAACTGCTGGCCCGTGCCAACGGCAATCCGGTGATTCTCTACGCGATGATGGAAGGCCTGGCCGAGGCGCCGCAGCTGCGCGTGCACATCGACCGGGAAAAGGCCCGAACGCTGGGGGTGAGCTTCGAGGCCATCAACAGCACCTTGGCCACTGCTTTCGGTTCGGCGGTGATCAACGACTTCACCAATGCCGGGCGCCAGCAGCGCGTGGTGGTGCAGGCTGAGCAAGGCGAACGCATGACCCCCGAAAGCGTGCTGCGCCTCTATGCCCCGAATGCCAACGGCGAGCAGGTGCCGTTCAGCGCCTTCGTCACCATCCAGTGGGAAGAGGGGCCGGTGCAACTGGTGCGCTACAATGGCTACCCGTCCATCCGCATCGCCGGCGACGCTTCGCCGGGGCACAGTACTGGCCAGGCGATGGCCGAGATGGAGCGTCTGGTCAGCGAGCTGCCGCCGGGTATCGGCTACGCCTGGACGGGCCTTTCCTACCAGGAGAAGGTGTCCAGCGGCCAGGCGGCCAGCCTGTTCGCCCTGGCCATCCTGGTGGTGTTCCTGCTGCTGGTGGCGCTGTACGAAAGCTGGGCGATTCCGCTGACGGTCATGTTGATCGTGCCGATTGGTGCCTTGGGTGCGGTGTGGGCGGTGACGCTCACCGGCATGCCCAACGATGTGTATTTCAAGGTCGGGCTGATCACCATCATTGGCCTTGCGGCGAAGAACGCCATCCTGATCGTCGAGTTCGCCAAGGAACTGTGGGAGAAGGGCTACAGCCTGGGCGACGCCGCCATCGAGGCCGCGCGCCTGCGTTTCCGTCCGATCGTGATGACCTCCATGGCGTTCATCCTCGGCGTGGTGCCATTGGCCATCGCCTCCGGCGCGGGGGCGGCAAGCCAGCGCGCCATCGGCACCGGCGTAATCGGCGGCATGCTCAGTGCCACCTTGTTGGGCGTGGTCTTCGTGCCGATCTGTTTCGTCTGGGTGTTGACGCTGCTCAAGCGCAAGCCCGCACCTGAGCAACCGGTCGAGGTCGCCAAGTGATGATCAAATTCAATCGTGTGCTTCCCTTGGTCCTGTCCTTGACCTTGACCGGTTGCTCCCTGGCGCCCACCTATCAGCGCCCAGAAGCACCGGTGGCGGCCGGATGGGGCGATGCTGCCGGTCATGCCGGCCGTTCGGTGGAGCAGATGCAGTGGCAGGCTTTCATTGTCCACCCGGTGCTGCGTCAGCTGATCGCCAGTGCGCTGGACAACAACCGCTCCTTGCGCCAGACCCTGCTCGACATCGAGCAGGCCCGCGCCCAATACCGGATCGAGCGGGCCGACCGGGTGCCTGGGCTGAACGCCAGCGCCGCGGGCAATCGCCAGCACCTGCCTTCGGCACTTTCGAACGATGGCCGCGAAGGCGTCACCAGCACTTATCAGGTGGGCTTGTCATTGCCGGAATATGAAGTGGACCTGTTCGGACGGGTCAAAAACCTGAGCGATGCGGCCCTGGAGCAGTACCTGGCCACCGAGGAAGCCGGGCGTGCCGCACGCATCGCCCTGATCGCCGAGGTGAGCCAGGCCTACCTGACCTTGGACGGTGCCGAGCGGCGCCAGGCGCTGACCCGCCAGACCCTGGCCAGCCGCGAGGACTCTCTGGCGTTGGTCGGTGAGCGTCGCGCTGCCGGCACGGCCACGGCGCTGGACCATCAGGAGGCGTTGGGGCTGGTCGAGCAGTCTCGTGCCGAGCTTGAAGTCACCGTGCGCCAGCAGCGCCAGGCCTACAACGCGCTGGTGCTGTTACTGGGCAGCGCCGAGGCGGCCAAGGCGATGCCCGTTGAGCGCCCAGATGAGCCAATGGTGCTCAATGACATTGCGCCGGGCGCGCCGTCGGCATTGATCGAGCGCCGTCCCGATATCCTCGCTGCCGAACACCGGCTGCGTGCGCGCAATGCCGATATCGGCGCGGCGCGGGCAGCCTTTTTCCCGCGTATCAGCCTGACCGGCAGCTTTGGGACCGCCAGTGCGCAGATGTCCGGGCTGTTCGACGGTGGCTCGCGTAGCTGGAGCTTCATGCCGCAGTTGTCACTGCCGTTGTTCGACGCCGGGCGCAACCGTGCCGGGCTCAGCCTGGCCGAGGCACATAAGGACTCGGCCGTGGCCGCCTATGAAGGCGTGATCCAGGTCGCCTTCCGCGAAGTGTCCGACGCACTGGCTGCCACCGACACCCTGCGCCGCGAACAAACCGCGCGCCGGGCCCTGGTCGACACCAGCCGTGCGACGCTGGCATTGGCCAAGGCGCGGTACGAGGGTGGGGTGGACAGCCATTTGCGTTATCTGGACGCGCAGCGCAACAGCTACGTGAACGAAGCAGCCTTCATCGAAGCCAGTACCCAGCGCCAGCTTGCGTTGGTCGACCTGTTCCGCGCACTCGGTGGCGGCTGGCCGGGCAAGGGCTGAAACAGCCTCCTTTGGTTGGCATGTCCAGCCACTTGGCCCCAGAGACCGATGTCCTGGGGCCTTTTTTTGGGCTGGCGAAGGCAGGTCAGCGAGCAGGTGCCGCAGCGCCGTCGAGGAATAGCAGCTCCAGCGTCTGCACGGATGTCGCGCTGGCTGCTCGCCCGCGTCGTTCGGCATCGACGATGCCGTACACCATGCTCAGGAACATTTCAGTGAAGATCGCCGCGCTGATATCGATACGGAAAGCGCCCGCTTGCTGGCCACGCAGGAAGAAGGCATCCAGTGCGTCGGCATAGGCCCGCCACGGGCGGTTCGCCTCGCTGTCGTCGAACGAGTCCGGGCGGTACTGAAAGAGCAGGAAGATCATCATCTCGCGATGCTTGAGGTGCTCGACGATGAGGCGATGCAGGGCTGCGCTGGGGTCGCTGCCGTGCAGGTCAGCGTTGCCGATGACCTGAGAGAGGACCTGGTCGCCATAGCGCTCCAGCATATTCACCAGGTTGTCACGGGTTCCACAGAAACGGTGCAGGGTCGCCTTGCTCACGCCCGCCGCCTCGGCCAGCTCCTTCAATGTGGCTCGGGGGTGGACGACGATCGCGTCGGCCAGCGCTTTGAGCAGGCGCTCATCGGTAGGGAGGTGCATCAGAAGATTCCACACTGCATATCGTGCAAGCATTGTGAAGGAAAACGACTCATAGGACACCCATTTGAGTAAATAATGGCTCAAACAGGGCTTGCAGGTCGTAGACGTACGGGTGCTTGCTTGCACGTGTACCGGCACCGCCTCTTTCGGTGTGCCAGAACGAGGGAGGCGGCGAAGTTCAGGGGCAGAGTGAAGCACTCTTGGGATGGCGCCGGGATTAGGGAAGGCGACTGAGGACTTGGCGATTTTGGATGAGGAAATCATGACAATAAAGGCGTCAATCAAGGCCTTCCCGCGCTCTGCGCTAACGGACTCGGATTCGAAAGGCAGCGCCGCCATAGCCTTCTTGCGCGATCACCGCGATCGCCGCCGCCAACAACTCGGACCTTTTGGCGTCGCGATCTCAAACCGGGCGCCCACGACGGGCAAGCGGTGATTAACGCCTCGGCCGCGGCGCCACTGCTTCTACCGCCAGGGGAACTGAGACGGCAATTCCTAGTAATTATGTATTATTTCATACGTTGAACGTATTATAAATTAGTTTTTGTCGCGATTAGATCGGATAAGATTTAATTATCAGACCTAAAAGGATGGAGGGCAGGGCATGGCAGTAGGCGTACCGGAAAACGACGTGTTTGCCGCCGCGGACGCAGTTCTCGCCCGCGGCGAGCGGCCCACCGTGGAGCGCGTGCGCCTGGAACTGGGGCGGGGCAGTCCGGCGCGGGTTGGCGCCTTGCTGGATCAATGGTGGGAACAACTGGCCGGCCGCCTGCGCGGCGAAGCCCGCCTGCCGGGATTGCCGGCGGAAGTGGCGCAGGCCTTTGTGGCCATTTGGCAGCAGGCAACCACCTTGGCTCAGGGGCTGGCCGAGCAGGGGTTGGCCGGCCAGCGCCAGGTCCTGGCCGATGAGCGCGAAGCGCTGAGTGCTCTGGAGGCTCGTGCCCGCCTGGAGGTGGTCCAGGCGCGGCAGCAGACAGCCGAGGCCGTTACCGCACGGCAAGGCGTCGAAACCCGCCTGTCTGACCTGGATCAGTTGCTGGTTCAGCGTCAGGCGCAGATCGACGACCTATGCCGCCAGCGGGACGAACTCCAGGCGCAGCGCGATGATGGTCGCCACCAGTTGCTCGAGCTTCAGCAACAGCTACTGGACAGTCGCGAGCAGGCGGAGCGAGCGCGAGACGAACAGCAGCGTTACACCCGTGACGTCGAAGACCGGGCCTATCGCGAAATTGATCGGGCCCGCGAGGAAGGCAAGGCGCTGGGCACACAACTCAAGGACGCTCAGGGCCGGCTCAGTGCGGCCCAGCAGAGCGCGGAAGCGCATCAACTGGCCTTGGCCGATGCCCGGGAACAGGCACAACTGGTGCGTAGCCAAGCTCAGTTAGCGACCACGCAGCTAGAACAGGCTCAGCAACAAGCAAGGACCACGGGTGAACAGGTTCATTCCCTGCAAGCTGCATTGCAGGCTGTGCGCGAAGAATTGGTCGCAGCCCGTGAGCGGGCAATCGCAGCCGAAGCCCGCGCTGAGGCGCTGGCCAGCCGCCCCCGGCGCTCAGTGAAAAGTCGCGGATGATTCAGAAAATGCGCAATTCATCCGGTTCAGTATGTTTGAACCTCTCGCCAATCACGCGGGTAGCTCTCGCCGCCAACAGCCGGAGTAAAGTAGTTGTCGTCTGCAAAAAAGAACCTGTGGCACTGGCTGTCTACAAAGCCGGGCTTGCTCCTGGCCCTGTTGCTCAATGTCATTCAGAGCTGGATCACATACCGCTTCTTCGGGATAGATGCATCCGCGATGGCATACCTGATGGGCGCTTTTACCGTCTTCATCTTTTTAGTCGACAACCGCGACGACCGCTTTCTCAAAGGTTTCTTTCTGATTGCGTATGGCGTGATGATCCAGTTTTCCTACGACTTGGTATTCAAACAAGCATTGGAAGGCTCGCACTGGGCAGATAACGTCAAGATGCTGCTCATGATGATTACGATCGGTTCTACTGGGGCAGGCGGAAGCTTAATCGCCACGCACAGTGATCGCAGCTCAACCGACCAGGAATCCAATACCAATCAGGCCAATGGTGAGGCGGCTTTCAGTCGACTCGATACACTCGAACGTCAGGTGCAGGGGCTGGATCGCAAATTGGACCGATTGATCAAACAAGCGGGGCTGGCGAGCGCTTGCCTGTTGTTCGCCGGGCTGATGCTAATCATCTTGCTGTTAGCACGCTGAGTCAGTGCGCAAATGTCGCTGCAATCGGAGACACAGTCGCGCCGGGGCTGTGAGTCAGTCCGCCTCAGCACGCCCACGGCGAGACTCAGATGGCTAGACGGCGTTTGAAATTCTCTAGCCAAGTCTTGGCCATTGCCGAATAGGGCGCTTCTGGCGCAGCTGCGGCCTTGAGTTCCTCCAGCATGCGGTCACGTAGCAGCCGCAGCCGTGTGGCAACACCGGCTGCTGGCGTTCCTCGTAGCTGAAGCGCGGCATCTGGCGCCTCCAATGCGTCGATCGAGGTGGCCAGGTCAATGATGAGGTCGCCAAGAAACTCCATGCTACGCAGGACACGATTGCGGTCTTGCAGCAGCTTGAGACGGTTTAATCCGTACACCTGGATTGAAACTGCACCGCGCTGTTGCTGCTCTGGGGAACCGGTTGGCACGATCAATCCCGTGGGGTGCGCGGGATCAACGCTGTACAGCAGATGAGCGGTTGGATCGTCATTGCAGGGATTGAGGAGCAATGGCTGCTCCCTGGAGAAGTCCGTACCTTCCGCGGTAGTTCTTACCCCGCCAGCGGCCAAGGGAAAGCTGTTTTTCTTTCCTGCTTGGGTCAACGTCGGAGAGGTGCTGGCGGCCAAAACGGCCAAGCTTGAGGACGCCTCCACAATCACCTGACCGCGCTTGCGATTGCAGTCGATGCATGATGGCAGCAGGTTTTCCCACTGCATGGCGATCCACCAGTAACCGCCATGGGTGGCAGCCTCGGTGACACCCCCCTTCGGCCGATAATGCTCGATATCGACCGGCGCCGAGGCGGCATAATAGGTCTCACAGTAAGCACACTTGCCGTGAAACATTTTCTCCAAAGCCCGGCGGACATCATCCCCCTTGTAGGCCGTGTACTCGAAACTCTTCTTTTTTTTGCCAGCCGGCGCGGGGGTGGCGCGGTGCACGCGTACTCGCGCAAGTTCATCGCTACCGGCGGCCCCAAGTTGAAGGGAGGCGGGAGTAGGAGCACGCTGGACCTGACGCATGATCACAAGCCCTCCAATGCGGCGAGGATTTCGTCTTTGGCCTTACGCCGTAACGCATGCAATGCCTCACTACTCGCGGCGCGTCGCCGGGCCAGGTACTCGGCGACAGCCTGCTGCACGAGCCGATGTGCCTCGCTTGAGCCGATGGGCAGGGCACCGTTTATGTCGCGTTGGAAGCCGCTCAACATCTGCTGATCATCGATACTCAAAAGTTCGCCACGGCTACGCTTGGCCATCAAGTCGGCAACATTGGCCAGATGGCGATCGGTGTATGCGTCGTCGGTGGAGAGCATCTGGAAAAAATCCGAAGTGAGTAGCTGCTCGAGCCGAAGTTCCGCCACCGGCGGAAGGCCGGAGATGCTTTCGATGGCGATCGGGAATTGACTGTCCAGCCGAGCCTCCGAAGTGGCGATGCGTTGCACCACCGCGACTTCACCGTCTGCCATGCCGCGCAAACACAACGGGTCATGCGTGGTCACAATAAAGGTCATGTTCGGCAGGGCCGCGCGCAGGCGAGACATCACCTGTACTTTCCAACGCGGATGCAAGTGGGCCTCGATTTCATCAATCAGGATTACCCCACGTGCTGCCTGAAAATTCTCGAATCCAGGATAAACTCTCGGATTCATCAGCCCTTTGAAAATGTCGCAAATCATTGCCAACATTGACCGATAGCCAGAGGAGACGGCGTGAAGCGGTGTGTGGTTGAAGCGTGTTGAACCGTCCAAATCGGTCACGGTGGTGACCATGCACAATGCGCCGGTTGCCGGCATGCGTTGAATGACTTCGAATTCACCATCGATTGCCAATACATCGCGCAGTGTGCGAATCACCATGTCGAAGCGATCTTGTTGGAGCCTGCTTAGCCAGGGCTCGGGATTGGAGAGCGGATGACCGTCAAACAGACTGCGCACATGGGTATGTGCAGTCGCACGATGGCTGGTCCGACCGTATCGACGAAAAGCACCGTAGGCAAAGACAGGGACCTGCTGGTTGCCCAGATCGCTGTCGTGGGTGGGCTGTTGCCGGTCGATGCCCAATTGAACCCAGCGTTGGTTGGTCAGTTCGATTCGAATGTGGGTCTTCGCCCTCTCCCCTGACTGTTCAACGCCGAGCTGAGTAGGGTCAATTACCATGTCAGCCCAGGGTACATTGAGTGCGCTGCGTACCGCCGAAGGGACGAGGGTCAAGGCGATGGCTTCCAGAATAGAACTTTTTCCAGTGGCGTTTTCACCCAGAATGACCAACGAGGGAGCCAGTGCTCCATGGTGCTCCACAGGGTTCGCCGATGGCTCGTTAAGCCTGAGGTCCAGACGTTCAATAGCTTTAAAGTTACGAATTTGAATAGCAATCACGGCATCCTTTGCCGGGGGCAGGCGCCGGACCTGCGTGCCATGGGCGCGAAGATACGAATCCTCACGCTGCAGCAGGTGGCGCGCCTGATCCAATAGCGCTGCGGCATTGGGGATCGCAGCCCATTTGTAAAGGGCAGGGCGCACACGCTCGACAGCCAAGTGCCGCCCGATGCCTTTGATCGATAGATGTTCGAGCAGGCGCCTCAGCAGTAAATACCACGTACCCCCGAACTCCAGGCTCTTGAAATCAACCAGCGGGTCAATGTTCTTGAGCTCTCCTGAAACCACGCACGTGTAAAGAGCTTCCAAGCGCCTTTGATAAACCTGATAGCGTTGATCGCGGCGCTCCCCGCGGTTGAGGTCGAAGATGGCAATGGTTTGCTCGCCGCGCGGTGTGCCTGCCAACAATTCACCGTCGAGTGTGGGGATCAAGTGCTTGGCAAACTGTCGCTCCTGGGTGGGATCCAGCAGCAAGGGCTCCTCTTCGGGCGAACCAAAAGGCCAAAGCCCTTTGCCACTGGTGACATACGCCTGAACTTGGTCCAGCGCTGGTGGCCGGCAGCGCGCTCTGCGAACTGGAAACTGCGGCTCAATCGGCATGCAGCCGTGACAGATGGGCAGCAGGTTCTGCCACGCGTCGGCAAGCCACAGGTAATAAAGATGCGCGTCACTGGAGCGCGCAACTGGCAGCGCGTTACCTGGCGGACGGAAGCGATGAATGACCAGCGTAGCGCTGGCTTCACAGAAAACGCAGCGCTGCCCGCTCATGTCGGCCAGCGCTTCCAACAGGTGCGGCTCTTCCGGGCTAAATCCGATGGCCGGCACGCTGGTTTGCGCCCGTCGCTGAGGCTCCAGCTGCCAAAACTCCAGCATCGCTTTTCGCGACGCCTGGGCTTGGGGGGAGCTGAGAGCGGCTGGAGGAGTCATGGGGCGGTCAACGTACTGCATTGTCGACCTCCAATACCGGGGAGAGGAGGGTGCTGGTCCGAATGAGACGACGCGCAGCGTGAGCGACCTCCTCGATGCGCCATGGTTGCATATCTCCGTCAGTGGTTGCCCGGCTGACAGCACACGCACGCATGTAGGTGCAAAAATGCTGAACCGGGTGTTTTTCGGCAAGTTCGAGAATCGCACGGTAGGTGATCTCAGAAGATTGCTCTTGGAGCATGCCGAAAAGGCGTTCGCGCGCGTCCTGAGCATCATCACGTACCGTTGGGGAATACACCCCGCCTCCGGCCCGATTAAGGTCGTTCTTCACTCGGATGACGCTGTGCATCAGGAGGTACAGCTCTTTCAGGTAAGTTGGACTGTTGAAGCCGCCAATGCTCAGGACTGCATCACGTCGACCTCCCAATAGCTCTACGCTGAAGGTTTCGCCGAAGCGCTCGGCAGCAGCTCGGGATAACTTTCTCAGGGCTGTTTTCAATGCCGGAAGCGACAATGTCGGGTCGGCGTCGGTACGGACCGCGTACCAAACGGGCAATTGCTCGCCCGGCGTCGCAGGGTTGCTGATCTTGTCAAACGCCAGCCCGGCGATCTCGGCCGCTGGTAAGTTGTCATTACCGATGATGCGCCGGCTGTAGCGCAGGCATTCAAGGTTCAGTACCTGATGGTTCATCAGCCATTGCTTAAGCAACGGTGCCAGCGTTGAATGCAGTACGGGCGCGTGATAGACCACATCGTGCAAGACATAGAAAGAACGCTGCTCCGGCTGGCTGGTGGACAATTCCCAGTCAATTTCGCGGTAGAAGAATGCGGTCGCCTCAGGCAGATGCTGTCGACAGAAGCTATCAAACCAGAAAGGAAAACCATTGAGCTCGAAGAGCGCGTAGCGCAAGGCCGACTCCGCTTCCCGTGCGTCTAATTTGGCAATGTGTTCATGGTTCTGCAGTTCAATGGCGAGGCCAGTCAACCCGAACATGACCGCAGCGGGAATACTGTTCGGCTCTGCGCCTTCTGAGCGTAAAGTGGGTTGGTAGGCTCGCCAGAAAGCGATGGCTGCATCCCGATAGGCTTCGGCAACCGCCAGGCCAAACTCCGGGATCAGTGCGCTCCAGTCACTGCCATCAAGCTGCGTGGACGATCCGGAGGCGTCACGAATATGCTCCATCAGATGAAACTGAAAGTTACTCACCTCGCTCGGTTGCAAGCCAGGCGGGTGACGCACTAGATCGGGCTTGGCCTTGAGGCGCTCGACAAAATGTGTCCACTGGTTACTTTCTCGTTTTTGCTGTCGCGCATGCTGGCGACGGTACTTTCTTTCCTGTTCCTGAAAGCGCACGAGTGTGGGATCCGGTTTCGGGTTGAGCAGTGCAAGCAGAGTTTCCTGCAAAGCAGCATGGCCATGCGTAGTGGCCAGCAATTGCTCACGCCAGAGTGTAGGCTTGCCATGGTCATTGAAGGTGCGATAGGCCCTTGCGAGCGCGACAAACTGGTCGTCTTCTAAAGGTCGCTGCCTAACCCAGTCCAGAATTCTGGGGAAGCTGTCCGCAGCAAATGCCCAGAAGTGCCATGAATAGCTAACCAGCCAATCGTCCTTGAGGCTTTGATTCCTGCGTGCCTGCCGCGTGCGGCAGTCCTCGATGCACCTCCAAAACAGCGCGTCGTTCAGCTCTGGCCACGCGGGAACCAAGGTCGTCAATGCGCCTTTGATATCGCCCAGTTCGCTACCGTGCCACTGCATAAGCTCAGGGGCCGCCGCAAGAACTCTCAGGGTCGTGGAGGACATGGCGGCTGGAGCCCGCTTAGCGATTAAGTGCTCTACGCATCGCAAGGCGATTGGCATTAACCAGTAGTACGCTTTCGAAAGCTCGCACTCCCCACGCTCCAGATGCGGCTTTTTCTGGAGGTAAGTCAGCAAACCGCTGGCAAAAGCGTGCAAGTCATCGGCTGACGTGGATTCTGAACAGCCCGCCAAGCGGTTGACGAAATCCGTCAGGTTGCCAGCGAGCCCACTGGAGTCGTAACGTTTGTAGTCCACCGATCGGGCAAGTGTTTCCAGAATAAGGTCAATCGAGGCTTTCTGTGGCGGTGCATACGCGACCAACTCGGCAAAGACCGTGCGGGGTATCTCCCCCCCGCTGTCCAGAATGGCTCGCCAAAGCTCGTTGAGGCGCTCGTTGTCCGCCAAGCACCCAACTGCGCGTACTGCTACCAGTCGAGCATAGTGACCGCGTTGAGGGTCCGCAGCAATACGGCTAAGTGGCGCAAGACTCTGAGTCATCTTTCCTTGCCATACCAGGCGTCCCAGAATAAACATCACCCGGTCATCTTCGAAATGCTTTTCGATGAGCTGAAGTGTGAAGGGTTCCAGCTCGGGGGTGGCAATTCGCACGATTGCACTGTTATCCAGCCCTCTGAGCGACGCACGCGGGTCTGTGATCTGTTCAATTACCCGTTTTAGAGTTGTCTCGCGCTCAATGAGGGGCAACGCTGCGGCGTCTCCGCCCTCAACAACGACTTCTGGGTAGTGCGCAATGACTCGCTCACGGATGCGTTCGTCGAACAAAACCAGCCAAGGCAGGAGAGGGCGCAGGCGTGCACTCAAAACCGTCAGCCCATAGCGTGAGCGAAACATCCAGTTCTCGATTTCATTGCGATTAGTGTCGGTACCCAACTGCTGGTGGATCCAGCGCGCGGCGAGTAATTCCCGCACCTCGCGATGACGGAAACGCACTTCTCCGTAGACCGGCTCACCGAAAAGCCCGCTGGTGAGCAGAGCATGGAGCTCGGCCGCAGACCATTCGGGCAGCAACACCATCGGGTCGATGCCTTCACCGGTTGTTGTAGCTTGCAATCGCACGTTAGCGACGCCAGTCAGGACTACCGCGATGGCAAGCAATTGGGCGCCGTCCTGCAGACGTGTGAGCGTTAGCGAAGGTGTACTCAATTCTGCCTGGCTTAACTGCCGGGTAACACTTTGCTCCAGGATGTTCAGCCGGCTCCCCAACACCTGATCGGTTTTCCAGGCGTGAATCAGGTCGCGTAAGTCGAACGGTAGTTGTGCCAACGTGAACAGATTACTGCGTTCTAGTTCGTGCAAAAACGTCGAGCTATTCGGCACTTCGCTGCACTCAGCGAAAGTCCGGATGTCTTCGGCCGATAACGCGGTCATTTGGTAAACGTTGAGTGTGGGAAGAGGCTCTTCGTTGGTGTGCGCGGTAAACCGTTGTGCAGTGACTTGGTCTGCGATCAGACTGACACTGGGCTCTTCTTGTTCACCCTCAAGCGTGATCATGTCAGCGTGAAACGGCAGAATTGCTTCAAGCAGTGTACGGTCTCGCTGCGGGCGCCAGGCATACGGGCGGCTCGACACATAAATGTGCGCGCGATTGCAAGCCAATCCCACTCGACCGGCAAAATTGCGCAGTGCTTGTTCGAATACCCGCGCCGCTGTGAGGCGAATTTCATCTACAGAATCGAGGAAAAACCAACCTTCATCGGAACTTGCTTGCCAGCTGAGGAATGCCTCTGCCGACCCTACTTCGAAAGCCTGCTCAAATTGCTCCGAGAGGTCTTCGATACGGATAAAAAACGCAGCTTTACCCTGGTCTTTCAGTCGCCGTGCGGCCCCTTCCAACTCGTAGGTTTTCCCGGCGCCAGCTTCGGCGAGAATGACCACACGGTATTCGTCGAACAACTGTGCCCATGTCTTGACGTCAGACGAAGCGCTTGGGAGCAAAAGTTCTCCAAGTGGAATATCGTCCTTCTGATAGGTTTCCGGGACAAGGCGGAAACCCCGATTGAGTGGTACCTGGGGCATATGGCATCCCTGCAATGAAGGTTCAAAGTTTTCTTAGCGGTGTGCCTTATCAGTTGGCTGGCATTTCGCCGTGCGCCCGTGTGGTTTTGAGGTATGAGCGCAAATGGGGCCTAGCCGCCGACTCTGCATCAAGACCGCGAAGCTCGGTCCGACGGATTTCACCGTTTGGTAAATAAACCAGGAGGGTGTCGTCGCACACCTCGTACTCCGCGTAGTGGGTAACGCCTTCATGGATCAAAGAGAACTGCTGCACCATCCGACTCCTGATGAAAATAGAAGAGCGCTAGCGTACGCTCGCTGCAACTCAACACGATTGGACCGGGCGACGCCAACAAATCAGGTCAGCCCTCGTCGCAAAGCAAATGGCCACTATAGAGGGTGGTATCGCGCCCGAGAAGCTTCGCTCTGCTGCAAATCTGATCAGCGCACGTGAGGGTGGAACGAGGCGTAACCGACCGAACTGTTGCCAGGGAGGACTATGGATGGTTGGCCAACGCCCAAGGTCCGACGTGCGGGCTCACTTTTTTCCCCAAGAAGCGATTGCCGAAGTCTTTCTCACGCTTCTTCATTGCAGAGCGAAGATGAGAGCGATTTATCTCGTAGTTGATCAATCGTAGCGTTCGCTCCGTCGGTGGCAGATCAGCGCCCATTTGGTCAACGGCCATCCAGGTCCATGCACGACGGTCTGCCGAAGCGCAAAACAGTAACCATGCTCCATACGCTGATTCAGCATCAGCGGCGCTCCAGTAGACCTCCCACCAGTGACGAGCGCAGGCTTCGGTATGGCGCAGCAACGCATTGTCGCTAGAGCGTGTAGTTGGTTGATCAACAAACCCTTCTGGCCAGTTGAGATCGGTAGGCAGACGGTTGCCGCAACTGAACCCTTGCAGGCGAGCCCCACGCTGCTGCCGCCAGGCCAACGGCGAGCTCAGATCGGCTTGAATAACACTGGACAGCCATGCGTGTCCCTGATTGGTGTAGGCGCAGATGCTGAGGTCCAATAGCCCAGCGTCGGTGTTGGTTGCCTTGATATCGAGCACCGCATCCAGCAGGGCTTGCGCGGCCGGCGACGCAGGCACGCGAAACAGCAGGTGCAACAAGTCGGGGACTTCGGCTTTGCCGAGGAAGCGGGTGCTCATGTTCTGGTGTAACTGCAACCAAAGCGACGCTGCACGATTTGCATCCCGATGGAATAAGGCCTCGCAAAGGGCCAGATAGAAACCCTCATTTAACCGAACGCGGCGGAGGAAGTCAGTGGAGCTGTCGGCCGTGCCACTCAACCACCGTTTGATCACTGCGGGACAGTGGTCGATGATCACAAGAAAATCGGCAGCGTCGAAGTCCTGCAGGTAGAACTGCGCACCGCGTCGGCGGGCGTCTCTGACTCGCTCGATGGTACTGTCGATTGCGGCTTGTCGCGCCGCTACCTGGGCTTCGGAGTTCGCCGCCATCATCTGCTCAAGTGACAGATTGGCAGAGTCTAAGGATTCAGTGACCGAGAAGCAGGTGGGCGACTGCTCTCGATCTTCCAGACGCACGGACAGCGTGCAGGGGGAGGGCGCACTGTCATGGGCCGTCAACTCCAGCACCGTCGAAAGTAACTCGCTAACCATGTGCGAGTCTGCGGCAGTCGCTTCTCGCTGGTTCAGCGCTTGCAGCAGCAGCCATGGAGCAGCTTGCTGGCAGACCTGATCAAACGGCCAAGCAGTGGAAGCTGCCAGCACGGCCAATGAGCCCCAGTGCGAGGCTTCAACTGCGTCTTCGTGGTGCCATTGCCACTTCGATTTTCCTAAGTATTGCCCGAGGCGTGCTGCGTTCGACCGAAAGGCTACCTGGAGAAGAGGGGTGCGCGCATCGCCTTCGGTAGCTGCCAGCTGATGCTCCAACCAATTCCAGTCAAGCGAACGAAGGTTGGGCTGCAGACTGAGCACGGCCAGAAAGTCGCTGATGTGTTTTTCCGAGCCGAACCGGTAACGCAGCAACAGCTTACTGATTTCTCCAGGCGAGAGCGGCATGACCGCTTTCAACATGTCGGTGTAGAGCACCGGCAATGCTGCATCAACGACCATCTCCGCTTGCCGGTAAGCAGAAAGCCCTGACATTTCCATGGTCAGTAAAAGGCTGTCGATTGCCACCTCGTCATTGTCTGTGTAAGGTCTCTGGCCGCGAGCTTGAGACCGGGCCCGGCGGACGGCAGCTGCAGCGTAAGCGCTGTTGTCGGTGAACAGCAGTCGCTCTCGTTGAAAGGCGGCCAGGGCCAGGTACAGTTGATCAGCCGGTCTCGCTGGCAAGGACGCGAGCTTTTCCCGCTGCTTGGCCACCAGTGCATGCGGGGCGACGCGCGTCATCGCAGCCAGTGACCGCTCGAAAAAATGGTCGGTAGGGGTCGGCGCACGCTGGTTATCAAGCTCCAAGACCTCAATCGCTGCAAGACTGTCTGCTGCCTCGTCTTCAAATGCGGCTGGCACAGTGAAGGCGGGATCTGTCCAAAACAGCTGTGCGCGGTCGACACGCGTGCGCATGGGCAAGCTGTGATCCAACAGCACCTGGGTACTGTGTTGCCGCTGCAGCGGGTAAAAGCTTCGGCCCGGATCACGGAGGTAATCCTGTTCGTAATCGGCCTTGTCCAGTGATGGATTGCGCTGCGTGGCCAGGCGCTCATGCTGCTCAACACCCGACAACCAGAGTAATAGCGCCGAACAGCGTGCGCCTAGTTGAGGGTTAATGCCTGGTTCGTAGCGCCAGTAGCAGATCCGGTCCGCCGCTGTCTTAAGCTCAATGGCTGTACTGAGAAAGTCGACGCCGTTGAGCAAACACAGCCACTTGAGCTCGTCCCAGACCTCACTGCGACCGCGGATCGCCAAGTTCAAGGCCGCGAGCTCAAATAGCGGGCGGGCATCAGTGAGCGGATAGCCTTCCAGCAACAGGGGAATCATGCTGAGGTGGTGAGTGGCGACCTGCGAAACCAGGGTAATAGATAAACCCAGAACCTTCAGCGGACCATCGATATCGACGCCGACCCTGTCCATGACACGTTTAGCTCGCGCGTCATCAGACTGTAGGTGGCGTCGCTGTTCAGATTCAACGTCCCGCGATACTTGGCTAAGCCACGACTGGACGCGACCCAGAATGGCAGCGCGAAGGGTCATGTCAGATCTTGACGTTGACCGCAGTGCTTCGACAGCCCACAAGCGTGCGGTCCGCTGTCCTGCCTCGCCTGGCCGTTCTATTGTACCCAGTAACGAATCCACCAAAGGCCCGGCGATGCGACGCAACTCGCTCGCATGCTGACTGGGGAGGTTTTGAGAGGACAACCATTCTGAAACTAACGCGGTAGATACCTTGAGCGCCGTCGGCTGATCACGTTCGACCATAATGGAAACTGCGGCACGTAGAATCTCTGAGCGCTGATCCAACCCTGCGATGGGGTCGAGCCAAGTATAAGCTTCGTGCAAAATCCCTTCTTGACCAATCTCACCACATTCGTCGAGATGGTGTAGAAGCGCCATACCCAACGCGTGCTGTATCAGCGGACCTGTGAGCTTCACCGCTGTCAGGGAAGATTCGACAAAGCGTGAGTCGAGGATATCACTCATGCGCTGGGCCACCTCAGACGGGCTAAGATCGGCGCGTCCCGTGCTGCTGGCCAAATCATTCAGGGTGTAAAGGCGAGGTGCTGTACGTTGCTGTTCGGCAACCGTTTGCAGCCACTGACGCCACTCCATCTCATTGAAGGACCGTCCCGCGCGATGACCAAAGCTGTCGCGCCCATACTCCCAGAGCAGCCGATGCACAGTCACCTGCCCAACATCGATCAAGCGTTCACCGAAACGAACCACCAGGCTAAATAACCGCGGCGTTTGCGCAAGTGGAACCAAATCCTCATGAAGAGCATCTCGATTTAGCCCCTCAGCAGCCAGGCGTTGATCCAATTCGCCGCCAGCTACGCCATCGTAGACGCCAACCTCGATGCGTTGTGGGGCAGACACCAGCGCACGCAGGCGATTAAGGGTCTGCTCATAATGATGCTGACGGGTTGTCAGCACTACCCGGACTCGCCCAGCGAACGTGGGAGTCTGCAGCAACGCGAGGAGGGCAGCCCATTTCACTGCTGGCTCCTGGTTGATGCCATCGAAGAAAACCAGCAGCGCCGGTTCATGCTCGGTCGGAAGTTCCAGCAGCCGGTCTATCCGCCGGTGCCAATGCTCGCGGTCGCGGGTCTGTGTGACCTCGAACATCCGTTCTGCTAGAAGACGTTTGATTGCCGTTTCAGAAACATCATTAAACCCGGACATGGCGTTCGAAGGAATTACCACGACCATTGGCAACGCTTCTGACTCACTGACGAGCCAGTCCAGCACCGCCCAGGTTTTACCATTGCCCTCGAGTCCCAATACAACACCAGGTGCGTTGGCGGCGTTAGGATTTCGCCACCATCGATTCAGGGCGCCATAGCTTGCATGCCGGCGAATGGTGGTGATACTGGCGCCGCCCGCCGCATTCTGGCCCAAGGCCGCGGTGGACACGGATGGAGAGTTCCAAAGCGCGCGTAACTTTTCAATGGCGAGGTGGCGCAATCGCTCATAGCCCGCACCCCATTGCGAGAGGTCACGTTTGAGTCGTGATAGCGTGACTGCGGCATCTCCTTGAAGCGTGGCCGCCAATACTGCCGCCTTATCGCCGGCGTATCTGCGCACCACTTCAGGTGCGGCACTGCACAATGCGGCCAGGGCAGGGAAGCCATCGGCCTTCCAGTCGATAACAACGATTGGCACCCCGAGCTCGTCCGCTAAGCCTGCAAGCTTCAGCTCTAGTTGTTCAGACGCTTCGCGCGTGGCCGCGAGGATCCAGCTTTCTAGCGCAGCGTCCGTAGCCAACGCCTCCAGCACCTCACCGAGCAGTTCGCGCTCACTAAGCGGGGTGTTATCACCGTAACGCTTGCACTCGATACGCAAACGACGGTTCTGCCGACCCGAGGTTCCGGCGTCACCGCCATGTTGAAAGCCGGTTCTTGCTACGGCAATACCGATATCTAGAAGCTCACTCAGCAGTGACGCGACCATGCGCTCAAATTGCCCAGGTGTCAGTTCACGTTGCAGAATCGTGCGCAGCTCGGCGAGATGACCTTGCGGGGTAGCGGGGCGCACAGACATTATGGGGATAGCCTTGTTAAGGGGACTGAAAGCCTTGAGGGCATCGCTACTCATGGCATTTCCTCAGCTTATTATCAGTGGCCACCACTTGGCCAGCAACGTATCGACTCTCTGGCACTCGCCGCGCTCGTAGGAAGGTGGTGGCACACGCTGGTAGCAACCATTTCCACTTCCGCTATGAGCGAACAAGAACTGGCTGCGAGCGCCTCGACAAGCAGGATCTGCAGGTTGCAGCTTGCTAATGGGCCAACCGGGGTACTGCTGGTTATCATGGCGAATGCCTTCAACGACAACTAGAACATCCACACACATGTCAGCATCGATATCATACGCCGCGCCACATCCAGCACTCTCATACCTCTCGATCGATCAGATTTGCGAGATGCACGCCCTTTTCATGAAGGGTGCCACCGTGAAGAGCCTGCTGGCCGAGTACGGAATTGAAACCACGCAAAAGCAGCTTCAACCGCTGCTACCTCTGCGGATCTTGAATGACCAACCATGCCCGGGTTGTGGTGCTCCGTTACAGCAGAAATGGGCAACAAAGACATACGGTTTACCTCCGGCATTCTGCAAGCCCTGTGGCCATCAACAGCTCAGTGTTTGCACCTGTCGGTACTGTCTGCGCAAGCGACTCAAGCGTGCAAACCGAGAGTGGTCTGATAAGCGAGTGACGTTCTCACAGCTTTGCCTCAAACACAAAATACTACTTATGGCACTGCTTTTGACCCAACAGGACGACATTGCGGGCGTGCGTGAAGCCAATTCGATCGGCCCTTTTGCCCCAGGCTTCAGCAGCACCGAGGGCTTCATCAGTGAGTTGTGGAGCGCGGGAGCCATTGTGCTGACCCGCGCCCCCGAATGGGTAACCTCGAACTATCGCTCGGAATGGATGTATGTGCCAGAAGCGTACGGTTGGTCGAGCAATGTCAGCGCGAACACCGAAGAAGAAAAAGCGCTGACCGCATGGGAGGTCATTGAGCGCCTGCGTAGAGACTTCGATACCCATCTGCAGCTTTCTGATGAACCGGAGCTGATTGCCCTGATCAAGGAATTGGCAGAACACGCTGGCTTTGCCTACCTGGAACAGCAGATGGGTAAAGAGAAGCTCGATATCAGCGCTGGGGCGGCCACGCGTAAGGTGTTGCGTTGCATGATTGAAACATTACCTTTGGCAGATATTTGCGCTATAGGGTGGCAGGCTGCCAAAAACTGCGGCAGAGCCTACACTAATAAGGTTGCTACTAGCCGAAAACATGCAGCCAACATGCTGCCCGGGCAAATGGCGCGCGTTGCCGAGTCCCGAGCATTGAAACCCGACACCTGGAAAGTCGACCGAGCATTCAACCGTGTTTCTCGTATCGAGCGTGTGCTCCATGATGAGCTCTTCGGCGGCCAGGACACATTTTTCAATTGGCCGCTGGATCGCTACTGCGAAGAAGTCGTCTTGCCTCGTCTACATAGTGGGCGGAGAGTCACACACAATAGAGCTCCATTAAAGACTTGCCCGCCTGCTACCGTACTGAAGGGTTGATAGTTTCTCGCGGCAATACGCTATGGCTGGTGAAGTTGCTCAAATAGCACAATGCCGGCCGAACTCAGTGTCAGACCACGCGTCGCTAAGCTCAGCATTGCGTCTTTAACCAGATCAGGTAGATTGCAAACGAGACGACCAGCGTTTAAAAGGCGAGGTTTGCCAGAACTCTGCTGGTTATCGCTGATGTGGAGTCTTTTCTGGAGTGTGGTTATGGGGTCGAGGTGAGCAAGTGGGGTAGGGTAGAACAGGCGATGCGCTAGCTGAGTTATATACCTGCTAAGCCGGCGCGCATTCCTGCCCCTGCTTTCGTGCCCAAACTGAATGGCTGTCAATTGTGACTGAGTTCCGATCTGATATCGCTGTGAAATCACGCCGAGCAGAGAAGATCACTCATGCGATAATAACTAGGTCGAGAAGCAATACGACCATTTGCGATTTGTAGAGAGTATCTACCGGCTCCCGGCGCCACCGAAATATTCATCCTTTGCGACCAGACCGAGATTGTCGGTGAGATCCTCGCCACCCTCGCTGAACAGATGTTGAGTTCGCCGTTCCTGCTTGAGATAAGCTAATGTTTGGAAGAAGCAATCCTCACACATGTGCAGTTCATACCGCTCCCCATCATGGGCAGCGCCATAGCCCCAGTGTGCTTGTAGGGTCCCGAACTGATGCCCGCCAGTATCCAAGCGGGTGGAGCAACGGCATACATCGCACACAACGTCTGTAACGGTCTCTACTTCGACTCTTCCGGTTATTTTCATCGCTGACTCCTAAAAACACCTCGGACTGTAGTGAAGAGGTAGACGATCACAGTCAAACGCCATCCATTCAGGGACCACGATCAGCAACCCTGAGATCTTTGATTGCACAGAGGCAGTCGCTCTGTTCTATTCATGAATTGATGGCTTTACCTTATAACTACACTAAATGACTATTTAGTTTAGTTATAACCCCATCAGGAGAATTTACGTCTGGAGGAGCACAGCTAATCCCTTGAGCAATCAGTAATGTTTCAGAAGGATCGCATAACTAACTCTTGGTGCTCGGCACAGTCAGAATCTGCCGCGGGGTGGGCGCTGAACTTCAGGAGGTACGTTAGCATGCATGACCCCAGCGTACAAATTGGAGCCCCATGTGCATGGCGGCCCCGGCATCGTGAAAAACACCCTGTAAACTACTTTTTTGACGTGTTAACTACAGTGGTTTACAAGTCAAAAAAGTAGTTTACAACCCCCGTAAATAGGCCTCCCAACCGACATTTCGCTGCTAGTCGCACTCACGTGAAAAAGCAGCACAACCTTAAGCCGGCCCGCAGACCTATAGAGCATCATAATCGATCACTCATGGGGATCCCGCCGCCGGTGAGCATGCTTACAAGCCTCACGGTGGAATGCGCGTTAAAACGTTCCGAAGGGCCCTTGGTGTTCTCCATGCCGACTGGGACTTCAAAAGGACTGCACAACGTCATGAACTCTGATGCTAGGAGCGTCGTGGCCACTGCGATGTCGCATATGACGGTTCATGTCAGTCTGGTGCTGGCTCGGACCCGACAGATGAAACTGCGGCGGCGGCTAGTATTTGTTAAAATCGGAGGAAGCCTGAGCGTTGTCCGCCAGGGGATTACTGGCGCAAAGCCCCGGCGTTGGGCGAGGCGTATTCGCAGATTTGTTTGAAACAATGGCTTGATCTGTAGCGCAAGAAAAACCGCTCAAGGCCCATGTGACTGGGGCTTTCGCATAATTGTCTGTGATTTCGCATTTTTACCTGACGTCGACAGTTGAGATCTGCCTACTCACGGCTCGGTATCTCCACACAAAGATTCGCATAATGAGTATTATGTTAAACCAGATGCTATGTCAGAAATGTTCATGAGCTGCCTAAGCCACTGATTCGACGAATGCGGTTTGGACGACTAGTTTTGCAACGGGCCATGTCCATAGTGTTCATGAAGAGTCCTCGAGTGAGGTTGCTGCCCATGAAACTGATTCAGTGCCGTTTCTCTTCTGGTCAACGACTACCGCTGCTCGTGCAAGCTGGTGACGCAGCGCCGTTGCCCATGCTTGTCCCTTTCATTTACGTCCAGCTCAAACTCAAGCATCGTGCATACAGTACCGCCGCAGCGCACCTGCGCTCGATCCAGGCTTTTTACACCTATGCCAAAAGCCGTGACCTCAATATTGATGAAGCCATCTTGGCCTGCCACTTCGAGGCGATTCTTGCGTTACTGGACGGTTACGCCATCTGGCTCCAAAGTCGCCGCCAAGCCGACAACCTGGTGGCCCGAATTGGCAAAGCTGACACTGTATTTTTTCAGCAGATCGGTTCACGAACACGGGACCAGTACCTGCGCTTGTTGAAGAAATACCTGTCTTGGTGTGTGACCCGTTACCTCCCGCGCGCCCGTCAGAACTCAGCCACACACGCTGACATCGACGTGGTATTTGCCGATGTCGCCGACGTCATTGAGCGGCGATTTGAGAGCCATATCATCAATGCTCGTCCCGACCGCACTCGTTACCGCAGCCTGACAGATACGCAACTACAGATCGTTCGGACAGTGAGAGGTCTACGAGCACTATATCCAGAGCGAGCGGCGCCCTTGGCGTGACGGTAAACCGATTAAATTGCCGTACCGCTATTTGTTCATCTCGGATCGAGGCCGCCCGTTGTCGGTTCGCGCATTGTCTAACGTCCTCGATCGGCTGTTTCTGAACATTGAACTGGCGCATCCAGGGTTGTTGCCTACTCTCTCTGCACATGACTTTCGTCACACCTTCGCCGATCGTTTCTTGGCTTACCTGGTCGAGCAACGTAGGTACGACCTAGACCGCGCTACGGACGAACTCCGACGAGTCTGCGGGTGGGCTGAGACTTCGGCGATGCCACGTCGTTATGCAAGTCGTTATCTAGCCGAGTCTGCGAACCGCCATAACGCCCAGCGTGCCTCGGCAGCTTGGGGCCGACTTGACAGTTAAGGAGGTTCGTCGTGACTAAATCATCCGATCGCGAACAGGCATCACCCTCCTCCTTTCCTCCGGCCTACGTGTTCGAGGGCCCGGCTCTGGTTGCGATTCGAACTCGCACCACTGATCAGCCAAAGTACGTCGATACCCGTTTGCCGATATGGACCTGGTACGACGGTGAGCTCGCAATGACAATCGATTGGGCTGAGCTCCATCTCAATCCTGACATCATGCAAATTGCCAAAGCGTTCGTTGCATATGCACTCGAAAAATACGCACCGGTAACGGCATTTAAAGCATCCGGAGTGTTTGGACGGCTAGCTGAAAGCGAGATCTCACGCAAATTTCCTTGGACAAGGCAAGAAGTGGTCACGATATTAAGTGCATGGAAAAAATCTCGCGAAAGCATCATCTTTTTTAGAACCTTCTATCGATGGGCGCTTGGTCGAGGAATATTGGGCTTCGACAAAGAAACATATCTCGCATTTAAAGAGATAAAGACGAACCGCGTTGATCCTTATGAGCGGATATTCTTATCCCAGTCCGGCCTAGCCCTTAATGAAGAGATTCGACTCCTTAAGCGCATTGAACGAGACCTTTCATCTGATTCTTGGGAGGAATTCCAGCTAAATATAATTCTTCACTTAGGGTGAAGAGCTCGCGCCGAGGTCGATCCAATTTCATTCACTAGACGTTACGGATTTTGAGTTCATTGAAAGCGCTGATCATGAGAAGTACTACACCCTATGGCTACCCATGGCTAAAAAGGTCGGCCAGCGCAGACCTGAGCGGCGCCCCCGCAAAATAACCACCCGCCTCGGTGAGAAAATCTCACGCCACGTTTTAGAAATTCAACGCCGTTTTGGTAGCGACTGTGGACCACTATTCGTCAATCCTTGTGGACGGCGTCTCTCGGTTATTGAAATCGGTTCAGGCCTCAAACACGAGCTGGGGGAAGCTGGGATAGATAGGCCGAATCAGGTAACCATGTTGTTGCGTCATCACCTCGGGCAAGGCTTGGCGGATCAGGGAACTCCGGCAGACATGATTGCCGAACTGCTCGGCCACAACAGCACGGTTGCAGCGCGTGCTTACGTTACGGCCACCCCCAACATTGCCCGGGTCAAAGAGAAAGCACTAGGTAAAAGCCCGGCCTATCAACGCATCATGCGCAGCTTATTAACTGGGGAAATCGTCCAACGCCGCGATGCGGCTCCTGAAAGAGCCGTCCGCGGTGTCATTGATACGCAATACATAGGCGATATTGGTGCCTGCGCCCTGCCCGTTCATACCCACTGTCCCTACAACCCTATATACGCGTGCTACACCTGCAAGAAGTTCCACCCCTTTGCTGACGGCCGCCATGAGCAGGTAAAGGATGCGCTCCAGCGGGAGGCCCAACGGTTCATTGATATGGCAGAACTAGCCGGTGACCTCATACACAACCGGCCCCTCGCCCAGCATCAGACAACCATCCTAGCGGTAAGCGCTACGATCGAGCGCTGCCGGCAACAAAATGAGGATGCTGCAGATGACGCTGTCTAGAGCAAGTCAACGCCTCGAAGGTTTTGTTACACAGGAACAAGCGATTTTCCATTCGCTACCGATTTCAACACCGTGGGCGTCATCGTTATGGGGCGTCGGAGGCTGGTTACCACAACGGGGAAAGCAAAATACGCTCACCTTCGAAACGCACCGGCAAGCACTCGAAAAAACGGGCTATCCTACTCCGGCGAAGGGCCCACTCCCTCTCGTGTTCCAAGATTTTAACAAGGCCCTGATTGTGTATTTACAACGCACCCGGAGCCTGAAGTTTTCAATGGTGGCTGCATACAATATTGCCGTCCGGCGGCTGTATAACCCCTTGTTTGAGCGCGGAGTATCCGACCCCACACAATTGACACGTGGCGACTTTGATCGCGTCGTGGGATTTCTCCGTGAGAGCGGCTACAAGAATCTCTATGATGCGATCTCTCACCTCCAAGTAATAGCGGATACGATTGATAATCTGCAATTAACCGAGATCGCCATCCACTTTGAGCATGATGCGAAACCGGAAAAACGCCGGCACGATTACATTTCACTGCACGATCCTGATCGAGCGGTAAAACAGCGTAAATCTGATGATAAATTACCTTCTCGTGAGGCGATGGAGGCATATGCGATATGTTCGAACAATCCACTTAGTGACGGCGAAGAAATTTTGCTGCGAGTTATTGACTTATTGATAGCGACTGGGCAACGAGGTAACGAAGTAACAGTAATACCCTATGATTGTTGGGTCGAAAGGCCGATCAAAGGGGCGACAGGAGAAGTAGTTGTCGATGCCCATGGCAAGCCTCTGGTCGAATGCGGGATTAGATACTTTGCAGAAAAGCAATTTCAATCACGGGTTCACTGGCTGGCTGAAAGCGATATTCCTCTAGCCAGGCGCGCAGTAGAGCGATTAAAAACGCTAACCACGGAACAACGAAAAATTGCCGCCTGGCAAGAGCTCAACCCAGGACGTATTTGGAGTTACCCCCCTCAGTCAGTGATCTCCGATGCAAAAGTCTTGGACTGGCTAGGCTTTAGCGGAGCAAGAAGCGCAAGCAGAAATCTATACCTTTTCCTCACACGCAACGGTGTCCATCCGTTTGACAATGAACCGGACGATAAGCGAGGAAGGTCGTTAAAGCGGCGCTACGTCGCTGGGGAGATTGAGCGGTTGATCGTCCCGAAGCTCCGTGGGCACGCGGTGCTGACAGAAAATGTCGGGGGACAGATTCGTATTGTACTTAGAACCAGCGAAACGCTTGCCATCGCTTTCGACGGGCAATTTCGTTTCGGTGGACGTGAGGCGAATGTGTTTCGTGCGGTCCCGCGTCGGGTCACCATCCTGGATATCAATCACGCATTAGGTGACGATGAAAAATACACGTCCATTTTTTCGCGCCGTTCATTAACCGAATCCGATGGGACTCCGATTCGCCTCACAAGCCATCAGCCTAGACACTGGCGGAACACCATTTATCACTTGACCGGAATGAGCGATGTTCAGCAAGCGTTGGCCCTGGGGCGCAAACGCCTCGACCAAAATGTTTATTACCAACACACGAGCATTGAAGAAAACACCGCTGCCCATCATGAGTTCCTGGCGTTCAATAGCTATCGCGAGCGCCTCGACTTTCTACATGCAGGCATAAGAGATAAGCGCATTCATGGCGCTTTGACCGACAGTTATCATGCTTTGCTATCAGATAAAGGTACAACAACTGCAGAAGCATTCCTCACCGTACACGCCACGGCGCTGCATGTGACCCCTTTCGGAGGTTGTATCCACGATTTCTCCCAAGCACCCTGCCCTAAGCATCTTCAGTGCTGGAATGGCTGCTCGCATCTACATCTGATGGGCACTCCATCGGAGCGGGTCAACCTTGAAGAACAAGCTAAGAATCTGACGAAGGCAATATCCATTATGCGAGACGCAGGGACCGGAGAGGCAGGCAGCGATGTATGGCTAGCAGACCAGGAAGACAAGCTCAACAATTTAAAATCTGTCCTTGCACGCGATACCAGTGGAGGTGTGCAACGCGTGTTTCCAAATGGGCGTCCAATCACGGTTGCGGACTCGGACAAACGACACAGTTCGGTATCAGATGACTAGGGGCAACTATGGCGCGACGACAGACATTGAGGGGCAGCACTCTTGACGAAGCAATAGACGCTCTCCTCGCCCAGATGATTAGCTCAGGAGTGGAGCTCGCTCCCATTTCCCGACCGGAGGTTCAGCGCCGACTGGGCCTGACAAGCCGAGCTACGCTAGGAGGTGAGCGTGGAGACAGAATTGAGGCCGCCCGTATTGTTCAAATGAGAGAAAGCGGGAGGGATCCGGATGGTGCCCGCCGACGCAGAAGTCTCGAAGAGCGTATTGCAAGTCTTCAAGCGGAGAACGCTGCGTTGGCAAGACAGCGAGACAAGCTTTTCGAGGCTCTGTCAGTAATAGCACACAACTGCCTTATGAACGGTTTGGACGTAGAGTCAGTAATGGCACCGTTGAGAAACACCCAATAAATCAGATTAGTAGTCTTCGTATCGACTACAGATTACGGCATGGTAACCCGCCCACAGTGCTAGACAGGACTGCGTCAGATCTGACGACTACCCATTACGGTACACGTATCCTGACTACTTCGTTCCAGACGCAAAACGTTGACATGTGCGCCTACCGCTCGTAGAGTCTGTCGGTAGCCCTTGAGGCACTTGAGCTTTATCTCCCCTTGAGGGATCTGCAAAGCCCGGTAACGACCGGGCTTTTGCCTTTCTGCTGTGTTGCACTGAACTCTCGTAAGACGTTCCCTCGTATTCACCCTTTTATCGCTGTTGTGTTTTCAGCCAGACGCGGATTGCTCAGGGCTCTTCGTACTCGGTCTCAGTTTTAGGGCAACGAGGTATCTACAAAACGCAGGGCGATTCAAACTGATCATTCGAACAACCATCCAGACGGTGGCTTGCAACACGGCTAGGTAGGCGGCAACTCAGCTGGCAGATCCCTGGCTCGCTCGCGGTCAGCAACGCTCACTACGCAGCGCTCAATGAACTGGAGCTCTTGGGTGAGCTCAATGGCGCGCTTTTCCAGCGCTTTTAATACGGCCTGATGTTCTTGCTTCACCTCTTCCGGAGCCCTGGCGAGTCCTACCAATTTTCTGCGGCCCTTCTCAATTTTTTCATTCACCTCTGCAAGGTACCTTTCTCCTGACTCTCTCTTTTTGTCCATGAAGAGCTGGCATTCCAGAAAGCGGATGGCATCGTAGATTTTAAGGACCTCACCACTTGTCTTGGAGTGCACAAAGTTCAGGCTTCCTTCATCAAAGGCGTGGTGCTCCTGGTTTTGGCCACTCCAGTTCACCAAGTCATTCTTGATGAAATTGAAATGCGAAAGGTCGTAGTCAATGAAGGGCTCCACCAGCTTGAAGGTGTGCTCCAGGCTCACCTGCAGGTACATACTCTTCTTTAGCTGCGATTTGTTGAAATTCGCGGTCACCTGAACGCCGTTTTCAATGCAGAACTCTAGCACCATGGACTCGAACCAGATCCGGCAATACAGCAATGCTTGCCTAACGTCATAGACCGACAGCGCCACGTGCACCTTTCTCTGAAAACCGCCTGCATGATCGATGACCACGATGCCTTTGTTCGTATAGCTGAGCACATGGTTTGCATGCTGGTCGGATTGAGGATGGCGATCAGCGATGATGCAGAAGCGCTCCCAGAAGAGGCGATCGTGGGTCGTCACCACCATCTGGATCCGGCGCAGGTAGTCATCATTGAAAAACAAGTCGATGATATTGGATCGGTGATCCGTATCGATCGCGTTGACGACGTCATCAAAAACGATGAGCGGAAAATTGTTTTTCTCAGCCATCGCCAAGAGAATCGCCAAGCCCAGCGCCCTCAGATGCCCTTCGCTGAGCACAGCAAACGCATCCAGCAGGGATCCGTCCACGTTGGTGATCTTGATCCGGTAGCTCTCCGTAAGCTTTTCAAAGGCCAGCGTCTCTATCTGCTCATGGTCATCGTCGTGGTTATTGATCGCTCGGTAGTACTCGGCAGCCTTGGCTTCGATCCCTGTAATGCGCGCCTTTTCAAGCTCCAGCTTGTAGTCCAACAGGTCGCTGTAGAGCGTTCGGTATTCAGCCTCAAGATCCTTGAGCAACTGGTTGAAATGGCTGTTATCCACCGAGTCATTGAGCAAAGCCGTTCTCTGCCCTATCAGCGCAAGCATCCTGTTATTGGCGTCCGTGAACCCGGTTAGCGCCTGGGTTTTGAGGTCAAACTGTCGTTTCAGCGACTCATCGACCTGCTTGAGGTGTTCGATGAGCGCATCCAGACGAGCCGCTTGAACCTCCGCCTGATCAACCTCCCGTTGCTTGCGCTCGCAGGCACGCAGATAGGCCTCGATCTGGACTGTACTGTCAGCGCAGAGCGCGATGAAAGCATTAAGGACAGACCCCGCCACTGTCGTGCGGTCAGTCGCCGTATGGAACTCGATGAGCACCGCTTCCAATGCGTCCATCGCCAGTGGACAGGGTACATCGGCATAGGCATTGGCCTTCACGGAATTGACCCCAGTCGCGATCCTTGAAGCCCAGAGGACAACCTGAGCGTCATTTTTCAGTTTGGATTGCTTCAGGGCCTCCAGAGCTTCGAGCGCCTTGATCTGATCACGAGCCCTTTCAAACGGGTTCACTGTGACTTGGTCAAGTGGGGTCAAACAGGCGGGACAGGTCTGCTCAGACGGCTGTTCGGCGGCTTCCAACGCTTCCAAGGCTTCAAAAACAGCGCGATAGTTAACGTCACTGGCCATTTGCAGAAACAGTGTTTCGACCTGCTTCTTGCGGCTGAGTAACCGCCTGGCGATGGCAGATGTACGTGCAACATGCTTGATGGGAATGACCACCGGTGCTTTGGCTGCTCGCAGTCGCTCGGCCCCACGAATGTGCATGTCTATCGTCTTGCGCAGCCGCTGCACCTTTAGACGAATTTCGTAATCTTGATCGGCCCTCAACCCCAAGAGTTGGCAGGTCTGCGAAATCGCAGCGTACAGATCTGTCCTGTGCTTGCTACGCAGTTGGCCAAGTTCTGTTCTAGCGCGTTCAAGGTTCGTCAGGGCCTCGGCCTGGTCGGCACGCATGAATGCCTTGAGCGTAAAGCTGTCAGGGCGAACGAAACGAGAAATGACTTCCTGAAGCTCTTCCAGGCCGAACAAGGTCGCCAACACATCACTTTCGCCACTGCCTGTGTCTTTGGAGCCCAAGAGCGAAAACTCCTGAAGGCGATTGCGATCAATAAAGCAGCTCGACCAACTGATACTGGGCGCAATTTTGAGCTTATTCGTTCCCAGGAGAGCGAGCTGGGGCTTGGTTTCCCCTCGCGCAATGTACTGCTTGAGCTTGGTCTTGCGCCTAGCGGCTTCCTTGATGTCCCCAGTGGTGCAAATTTCGATGGCTTCACAGAGCGATGATTTACCGCCGCCATTGGGTGCGTAGAAAATATTTTTCAGCTTACTGAATCGAATGAACGTGCCTTTGTCGTCGGCACCAAACTCGCCAAAGCCCCGGAAATTCCTGACGCGCAGGTAATCCAACGCCCCCAAGCCCGAGGGGGGTGTCCGATCCAATTCAGGCCTTTTATCGAGCACTTTCTTGAAACGAGCAGCGACCCGCTGGTAGTTGCGACCCAGCAGTTGATCCGACGCCGTGGTGATGTGTGACTTGATGTGGTCGGAGTAGCGGCCCTTGCTTTGGTTGGCCTGGTACATACACCAAAGAAGCACCAGGTACGCATCAGTACGCCCCTCAAGGTTGTGCTTGGCAAAACTTAAAAGGTACTGACTCATTGCGCCTCCTCCCTGTTACACATCAGCGTAACCGGACTGGCATCAGTAAGCCATTACCGAGCGCTTTGGATGAGCCGGGCCTCGGAAAAACTTTGGGCAGTCTCGTACAAAACAGGCACGCACCCAACCTGACTCACACCTCCAGATACAGAGATATTGATCCCAAGTGCGGTTTGGGGGCCTGTATACTCAGGACAAATAGTGCTGCATCAGAACGCAGTTCGAGCCTCCAGCACCCATTTTGATAATACCGAGGAAGCACCATGCCAGTTGACGGGCCTCTACCTGGGACGGGTGATCAGCACGACATCAATGCCGATGCAACACGTTGCCTGATGGCTCGACATCCCAAGGATTGGCGAGTGCAAAGCCTGGAAGGGACTGACGACTATGGCTATGACTTCCAAGTGCAGACCACGCCGAATCAACGTGCGACGGATATTTTCCGTATCCAACTTAAAGGCACCCGCTCTCCGAGCCTGACGGCGGATGGCGAATACATTTCGGTATCTCTGAAAGCCACCACTGTCCGCTATTACGCCCGTGCCGTAGAACCGGTGCTCTTGGTGATCTGCGACCTATCGGTGAACGAAGATCCTGTCGACTGCCCCCTCTTCTATGTTTGGCTCAGGGATGAGCTGAGTCGCATCTCGGTCGACGATCTGTCCGCCGAACGCAGATACGTCACCCTTCGTGCGCCCACAAAGAACGTACTAAAAAGAGCTACGGATCTCTCAAAGGACATTCGCCACCAGAACGAACTGTCTCGCATGGGGCATATCCTGAGTGAGCGCACAGAGCAAACACACCCAGGGATGCAAGCAGATGACCGCTTAACCCTGGTTCAGGGCGTGGTAAAAGGCGTGGCTGCACGAGGCTCCGCACTGATGAACGCCTTGGCAGGCCCAACGGAAGACTACTGGGTCAACCCAGCTCGCGGCACGCTTGCCTGGAACTTGACTCAGGCCAAGGCAGATCTACAGGTCACCGCGCTGGATCGAGCGAAGATCCAGCTCGATGAGGCAGAGCCAAAACTCGAAGGGTCGGCCACCCTTGAGCGTGCAGAATATTGGCGCCTACGTGGCAACTGGCAGGTTCAAACGGGAGATAACAAAGCGGCAGTCTCTTCCTACCAGAACGCGTACGGGGTAACGCCGCTCCCCAAGTTCCAAGCAGCCCAGGTGGAAGCGGAGATCCGCATCCGATTCGAGAACGATAGCGACTCACTTGCAGAGCTACATGATTTACTGGAAGGTGAAGATCCAGCCATCATTGCCATTCGCTCCCGGCTGCATGCCGTGCAAGGGCATTACGAGTTGGCCGTTGAGCAGGCGAATTTGCTTGCGGAACCTCAACGGTCTTTCGCCAGAGCGTTTGCACATTGGCTGTCTGAAGAACCGGCAAATGCCCTGACGGACTGCGAGGCGGGCCTTGAAGCCTGTGACGCGTCCGATGACATTCGTGAACTTTTGCTGTTGCTTAGGGCCCGAGCCAAATTTTCCCTCGCAGTGGCCACCGCCACTACGCCGCGACGTGAATCTATCCCACCCGCAGGTCTTCCGGGTGTAGACCTTCAAAAGCTCGAGGAAGCTTGGGTTGCGATTAACGATGCTGTCCTGTCCATAAAAGCATCTGGCTGGGGCTCCAACATAGAGCAGCTCGTCGACATCTGGGGGGCCACAGCATCGGCCCTTGGCAAGGCAGAGTCGATACTTCCAGACCTGAAGGATGCTGCGCAGAAGCGTCCGGACTTGCCCCATATCCATGAGGTCTTACGCGGCATTGCGGGTCAGTTGGCAGACTTCACCCTCGCGTTGTCGGCAAATGATCAGTTGCCCGACTCACCTGACAAGCAGCTCTGGAGCACGCTTTTGCTCTATGAAACCCGTAAATTTCGGGCATGCTATCAAGGCTTTGGCGCATACGTCGGTAACGTGGATCGCAGCCATCCCCTGTTTGGGTCGGCTGTCACCGCAGCCTCAATTTCGGCTCACAAATCAGTTCAGACCGGCCTTGTGAACCAGTGGATGGGGCTGCTCGAAGCAGATCCTGCTCTGGCCCCCGAAGCCGCCCTCGCACAGTTTTACCTTCAGTTGGAAATCAGCAGGTTGGCCAAGGATGAGGCGTTGAGGACGCTGCAGGCCAGGTATGAGGAACTGGATCGGCCCGTCAGTATTGCACTCACCCTCATCCACGAGCTTGACCCCACCGATCCGCAAAGCGCGCAGGCGTGTGTTCAACTCTCCGAAAGGATCACTGAGCACTATGTCCTCTCGCCTGCGGTGGCTGCGCGGCTTGGTTTAGCCTTGGTGACTTTGAAAGATTGGCAAGGCCTCGTAGAGCTGTGTCAAAGCAATCGAGTCCGAGTTGAGCCTGGTGATCGAATGGGGGCCTTCGAGGCGTTGGCACTTGATCACTTGGGCGAAACGGAAAAGGCCCGCGATCGGTTGTTGAAAATTGTAGCCACAGGATCTGACGACCCACTGGCCCTGAACACCTATGCGACGATTGCCACACGTTGCGGATACGTCGATGACGCCGTGGAGGCAGCGGAAAGAGCGCTCGAAACTGCGAGATCCAAAGGGGAACAATTGGAGTTCGTGAAATTACTGTTCTTTCTCATCCAGTTTTCCGACCCAACGAGCGACCGGCTACTGGAGCTAGCCCTACGAGCAGGCGAATTGGTAGATCAGAGTGTCGAGAGCCAGGAAGGCACCTACTTGATGATGCACCTGAGCGGCACTCTGGGGGGACGCAGTGACATCGAACTTGCCAGGGATAGAGAGCAGTTCCGAACACGCGCTGAAGCATTTTTCAGGAATTTCCCGAATTCCCGGATGCTCTGGAGAGGCGAAATTCGAGAGGGCGCCTCTGGCACGGAGTTGGTGGAAAGCCTGAAAGCACTGACTGGAATGACGCCCGACAGAGAAGCGTTCCAGAAACGGATGGAGCGATCCCTACAGCAGGGATTAAACACCGTCCCTTTCTCGTGGCGCCCGCGGCTGGTGCTGTCTTACATTTCCGATATTGTACACCTGTGGGAAGTTGCCAAGGTGTCCAGCCGGGATGATCGCCAGTATCACTTGGCGATGGTCAACGATACGGGGTGGCAACCGATCGGTGCCGATGCCCTGCGCAAGCGAGTGCCTTTGCTGGATTGGACAGCGCTGTTAGTCCTTAACGACTTGGGGCTGATCGACGCCGTCATTACTTTCTTCGGTCAAATTGCGGTTTCCAGGGCCACGATGGAGGAGCTTGCCGAGTTCACGAACCCCATATTTGGAAGCCCAAAGCGAAGCAAATGTTTGGAGCTACAGAACGCTTTGAAACCCCATCTAGCCTCGATCCTCCAGCCCTCCCCTCCAGAGGAGGCAAGCGAAGCATCGCCCGCCAGGGTCATTGGGCGCAGCAACAGTGAAATGGTGGAGATACTCGGCAAAGAGCCGGAACGGTACCGGCTCTATTCTGATGACGAGTCGCTGCGGATATTTTGTGCCGCAGGTTCCGAGGTCGATGGTTTCTGCACGCTTGATGTCCTGGCCGCACTGACAGAGGTTGGGCAGCTCTCCCCCATTGAAAAAGCCGGCAAAATTGCGCAGCTGTGCGAATGGAAGGTCAGGGTAATCGTGCAGCTGTCCGAGATTGTACGGCTGCTTCCCCCGGCTGTCTTTACTGCACGAACCGTACGTCAAGCCGTAGAAATCCTTGACGCAGAACCCAGGTTCATCTCAGTAATCTCGGCGCTCTGGGATTACCGCGCGACCTTTGAGAAAGTGTTGGAGCATGCCGCATCGGTGCTACGTATTCTGGTGGATCAGGCTTTGCTTCCTGAGATTGGGCTAGCAGCGCTGATGCGACACTGGCATGTCAAAGCAGCCATGAAAAGTGATGCCCCTGATCAGGCCCTTGAGACCATTGTCATTTTGATCATCGCCGCCGCACTCAGGGGGCATTTGCCAAAGGCCAGCGCTAAAGGACTCTGGGCGGTTTACAGGCTGTTAGTCGAATCTCATCATGGTGACCAGATGGACGAGCGTCTTGAGAGGGTTGCTATCCGGTTGCTGGGTTCGAAATGTGCTCAGTTGGAATCCGTAGCGGTTAGCGAAGGGTTGCGAATCTATACCGAGCTCAATGAGAGCCTAACGAGGGGCACAATTGACCAGTCCGAGTTCGCCAACGCCTACACCACAGCACGAATAGCGGCGCAAAGACCCAAATTCGGAGGATGAGTGCGGCGCCGCAAGCGCTGGACTGTGCGCGGTTTTGGCGTGGTCGAGCCTGAGGGGCACCATTTCTCTACAAAGACTGGTCCGGAAGCTGCTCTGACGATGTGGGCCTGGGACAAGATCCCAGTAGAGGTTTGCGAGCTGCAGCCCTGGAATTGCGTCGCGTCTATTGGAAACCAGTGGCGATTCACGGGTGGAACCTCAGTCCCCATGCCTGCTGAAGCAAGCAGAAGCTAGGAGATGCTGAAAGAAATTTGTACCTTCACCACTTGTTTAAAGTCCGTCGCAGATTACGATTGGTTAGAAATATCCAAGGATGGTCGAAATGGCTGGCTTTTTCGTAGAACAGGCGGGATCACTCAACCTTCTTCAGCAAGCTGACGCGCCTAATAGCGGCTTCAGGCCGGGCCAGCTTGGCGCAATGCATGCAACATTGGCCCATTTCTCTGTGCAAGACGATCCCGCGATCATCTGCCTGCCCACTGGCTATGGAAAGACATCATTGATGATGTCGCTACCGCTTCTGCTTGGAGCAACCCGGATCCTCGTCGTCGAGCCATCAAGTGCTCTGCGCAAACAGGTGCACTCGCATTTTTCCACCCTGTCAACACTCAGGCGCATCGGTGCGCTACCTGAAGATGGGCCGCTACCTTCCGCTCACTTGCATTCGGGGCGGCCGATAACACCCGAGGCTTGGGAACAGTTGCGGGAGTTCGACGTCGTGATCTCAACCCCCGGTAGTTCTTCGCCAATGATTGCCCCAGGCGCAGCGCCCGACCTCTTTGACCTGGTAATTTTCGATGAAGCTCACCATGCGCCGGCGGACTCCTGGGCAGCGTATCTTGATCACTACTCGACCGCTCGATTTATATTCTTGACAGCAACACCCTTCAGGCGCGATGACCGCGTTATTCCGGGCAAGCTAGTCTACCGATATCCTGTGATGAGAGCCGTATCTGAAGGGGCGTTCGACCCTATCGTCTTTAGGGAGGCCCCAATAGATAACGAGCTTGATGATGAGCATGTTGATCGGGTGATTGCCCAAACTGCAGTGGCACAGCTCGAAGAAGATATTGCTAACGGTTTTGATCATAGGCTTTTCGTACGCGCCTCGACCATATCTTCCGCGCAAGCGCTCGTCCCGATCTACGAGCAATTGGGCGTTTCCGTCGCCGCCATAAGCAGCCGACTGACCAAACGACAACAGGACTCAATTGAAGCAAAGCTCATTTCTGGTGAATTGAAGGCCATCATCTGCGTAGACATGTTTGGCGAGGGCTATGACTTCCCAAAACTGAAGGTCGCCGCGTTGCACGCACCCCACAAATCACTGGTACCCACAATCCAGTTCATCGGCAGATTCGCTAGGATCGACAACGCCACGGGACGCCCAACCCTCATTGCACCGGCATTCAGAGTGCGTGAGGCAACCGCGACTCTGCTCAGAGAGGGAGTCGATCTGGCTCGGATGATTGATGATGCCGCGCTTGCTGAGATCCAGGGCGCAGTTGAAGCCCAAGAATTCATCGAAAGCTTGCCGGTGCGTCGGATGACTGAATCTGACTATGAATCCGTGTCTGCGTTGTCCTTCAATTTGTACGCGCACGTCCGAGGGTTTCACTGCAGTCGCAGGCCGGATTTCGACTTGCTGGGAGAAAAGGTCGGTCGAGTGCTTCGGATTGTGAAGCAGTGGGGAACGCCAGATGGCAATCTGTCTCTCGTATTGACAGCAGATGAAGCACCTCCGAACTGGTCGACCTCAAACACGCTCACTGATATTCGGCACGAGGCCTTCTTGCTGATGTATTTTCCTGAATCGAGCTACTGCTTCATCGGCTCAACCCTCAGGACAGAGAAGCTGTACCTGACCATCATGGATATCGTTTGCCGTGCCGGCAGCCGAGGGTTGAGCTATGAAGAAACGAGCCGAGCGAGGGCCGGACTGGAGGGGATGAGGTTTTTTGCTGTTGGCTTGCAGAACACGACCTTCAATTCGCAAGTCGAAACTTATCGAACCCTAACTGGCCCTCAAGCCGAGCGCGCGGTCACTGCCGGTGACAGCCGCGCTTACGCTCAGGGTCACTACTTCGGGAGTGGCATGAACGGCCAGGTGCGTGAAACCATCGGAGCCAGTAGCAGCTCTAGAATCTGGAGCAATCAGCGCCTATCCGTTCCTGACTTCTTTGCCTGGGTGCAGACGCTTCATGGGCGCATCGTAGGAGATGCTGCGTTTAGCCAAACACACCTCGACTTGGTCAGAACCACTACGACTCTTCGGGAGCTACCAGAAGCGGTGATGGCAGCCAACTGGTCGCGGCAAGGCCTCACTCGCAATCCTCGTATTCACTTCAGGACTACGCAAGAACAAGAATTACAAACCTCTAGGCTTGTGGAATGGGATATCCAGGACTTTGAGTGCGATCCACAAGCCGGGCACTTGGATTTTTCGATCGTTCATGCTGAGGGGCAGATCCGTATGCGCCTGAGTCTTGAGGGTGGCCAACTGATTCGCTGCCTGGAAGCAGATGCCACGATGACGATCGAGTCTAGCCAGGATGGCTGGATGCCATTGGCCGATTGGCTTAGTGAGCACCCTCCTATTTTCTATGCAACAGATAAGTCTTCGTTTGAAGGGCTAAACAAAATCGCTGCCCCTCTTCTCAGATCCCTCGCACTTGCTCCAGGTGATGCGGAGTCAATCGATTGGACAGGTTGCGCGATCGAGGTGGAGTTCCTGCCGAACAACCAGGAGCCTCGCACACTGGCGCGACGTGCAGAGCTCAATGGCCAAGCAACTGTGCAGGAGCACTTGGAGCAATACCTTCTGACGCTTCCTGATCTCCGGTGTTTGTATTACGACCATCGCTCAGGCGAGGCCGCCGACTACATCTGCGTTACTGTCAATGCAGCCCATGAAGTGAACGTAACCCTCTATCACTGTAAAGGTGCAGGAGGGCCAGCTAATGGAGGGCGAGTTGGTGATGTATATGAGGTTGCGGGACAGCTGGTAAAGTCAGCTTACTTCTGCAACGTCGCGACCTTGCTGCATCATATGGAAGATCGCATGCATCGCAGACACACATCTCCTTCGTACTTTGTCAGCGGGGACTGGGATGAAACCTACGAGTTGCTGCGGTCAACACCTGCAACAGCTCTTACCTTCACGGTGGTAGGCGTTCAACCTGGCATTCGGCGCACCATGGTTGATGAGCGCATGAGCGATTTGATGGCGTTCTGCATAGGCTACGCACGTCAGGGCGCGGCAAAAGCTTACTGGCTAGTGAGTGAGTAGCTGTAGCGGGTGCTGGAAGATGCGATGTGTTGAGGTTTCGCACCGCCCGGTCTGAACTTAAATTCTACTTGGCACTACCACAGATCGGCGCCCAGCCATTGCATTGCAATGGCTAGCGGTTACCAAGATGCCTCGAGAATTATCCAAATGCACTCAATGAATCGCTGCCCTCCCCGATTCATCGCTGGTTGCTCGACGTATTTCTTTTGTATTCCAGCACCTGATGTCAATCCGATCGTGAATGGCCCAGCATAGTCGAGCCCATCCACTTGATTACACGCTCAAGCGCGTATGAACTGCGCCACTGAGCGTGCAGTCGGATAAGGCGCTTCACCTGCGCCAAGACCATGCTCCATGGTTCGCGAAGACTGCCCGTCGAATATAGCCACCATCCAATCTCAGTGGTTATAGTCTCAGCCACACTAGGATGGGCAATGAATACATGACCTACGCACTGATAGACAACGCCACCCTCACTGCCGTCCAGCGCGCCACCGGCGCGGTTGCGGTCAAGACCAGCGATACGATCAATGGAGACCTGTGCGCGTTAGAGAATTTCCTGCAAGGCAACCTCTTTTACGACGACCTCCTCTGCATAGACAACTACAAAGCAGATCACAGAGAAAGCCGCAAGCAACAATTCCCCTACCTCAGGTTCTTGTCGCCTACCGAGTTCGGGCTGGACGGGGTTGATACGCTCGCTCAAAAAGAAGCATCGCTGATTCGTCCTGAAATTCGCGGCGGCGAGTTCGTGGATGAGGACTTTAGTGCCCTTTTGGAGCAACTGAAAATGAACATGGTCTGCACCTGGGATCAAGCCTCCAGTGTGTATTACCTAACCATGAGGATGCTGGGCTACCGTGGGTCCGACGACTATGGCAAATACAGTGCCCTAAGCGCAGCAATCTTCGCAGAGTTAAGCGATGCCAGTGAAACGCGCGGACGTTGGTCGAAAGATGTCAAACTAGTGGGTTCGGATGGCCACGAATTCAGCAAGTCAGAGTTCACCGGAGAGTATCCTGGTGCCTACGGAGGTCCCACCAAGCAACTCGAGATGTTCGTCGCCTCGCTGAACTGGCTCGCGTACAAATCAATTTATTACACGACTGCAGCCAAACACCTGAAAGCAGACTCATTCATTCATCCCATCAGGCATGCCTATCAAGTGCACTGGATGAAGAAAGCCGGCGCCTTCGGCCATGACTTCACCGCTCGCCTCCTGGCAAACCTCTCGGACAAAACCAGTACGAGCATTTCGGAAATCCAGTCGCATGGAGCGACTCAGACCGTTGCTTTGGACCTGCCCTTGTTTTCGGCATGGCTGACTCAATCCGCCGGAAGCGTTTCCGGTGCGATCGAGGCAGCTCGACAGATCCGCAGCGAAGACCATTTCGTAACGATGCGTGAAACCCTAAAGGCCATTCGAGTTGCCTTCGACGAGCAAGGGCTCGCGAGTGGAAACAAGCGCATCACCAAGCTCATGGATGATGTCGACAAAATTTGCGGCGACCTTAAACGCAGCTACGGTCTCAGGTCTGCCCAAGGTATCCAGGGGAGCTTTCTAATCAAAGCGGCAAGCTCTGTTACTAGTCTATTTGGGGTTTCGTTACCCGACCGGGATTTCGCTCTCTCCACTCCCGAGTTCTTGAAGTCAGAATCGACTAAGGCGTTTACAACGGTTGTCAAGGACATCACCAAGGAACTCACTGCCATGGAGCGCTTGGGGGGGGTGCGGGATCTGATGGCCAGGTGCTTCAAGATTGAGGGTGAAGACTTCGGCGGGCCGAAGGTTCAAGAGCCAAAGTTCCGATGGGTGAAGTCTGGGTGGCAGATGCCTATGTGAAGTAGAGTCACCTGCGTATTTTAGGGGCTAATCCGTCATACGAAACGAATGGGACTTTACGAAACCCCAAGAAACCAATCGGCGCCCTTTGAAAATTGAAATTCGATAGGGTTCCCAGTCATCTACGGAAAGGAATCCTGTGATGACAAAAGCGTTACGAACTCTCGGACGAAGCCTGGGATGTGGTCTCCGATCTCTTCATCGAAACTCATGGCCGAGGGAGGCCACGCCTGAGCGATCGGCTGATGCTTGATGGCGTGCTCTGGGTACTCTGCTCGGGCACTGTATGGCGAGATATGCCGGAGCGCTTCGGCCCTTCGTCAACGGTGTATCAACGGTTTCGTGGCTGGCGAAATGAGGGGACATTCGATCAGATGCTCAAGCGCTTGCACCTGAGATTGGATGAGCAAGGCCTAATCGATCTGCAAACCTGGATGATCGACTCAACCGCCGTACGCGCAACCCGAGCCTCATCTGGCGCCCGGAAAAAAGGGGGCCTGACGAGCCTGCCGATCACGCTCTAGGTCGTAGTCGCGGTGGCCTGACAACCAAAATCCACATGCTCTGCAATGCCAACGGGACACCGTTGCGTTTTCTCCTCTCTGGCGGTCAAGCCAGTGACATCAGCTATGCCCAGCCATTGCTGGACGACGTCAGCATTCCATCAAGCCAACCTGGCCGACCGCGTAAACGCTGCAAATGGTTGCTTGCTGACAAGGGCTACGACGCCGAAGCGCTACGCCGCTACTGCGACCAATGTCGAATGCAGCCCGTCATTCCAATGCGCTCGATGAAGCGCAAACCCAAGCCTGGCTTATGCCCGTTCGCCGGCGCCGATCGAGCAGATGCTGGAAAACATGTTCGTCGGCAAGCCACCAGGCAATTACGACCGCTTGCTGGACTACAGCCGGGCAATGACCGAAGGGCTGTTCTTCGTTCCTTCGTTGGAGGGGTTTAGCGAATGATCATCATTCGCCACTTGTATCACCACCGAGACTTAGACTTTATGCTTTGAGCCCTCCCCAACCATCACGCACCGCTGCAAGCACCTCATTCCAATCACCATCTCTGGTGAGATGCCGTAGACGCCCCCCAGATCAGTGCTTCAAGTGAGCTTTGGAGCATCCACACGACGTTTTTCCGATTTATTCCCATGCTCCTAAGACGACACCAAGAGTTTTCCTCGTCTTGCTGGACTGGTCAGTGAATAAACATAATGGGAGAGAGAAGAGTACGGTCACGCAAAGGACAGGCATTACGATGAATGAGTATTCGGAAAGCTGGCGGCACCTGAAAGCATTGTTGGCAGGTTATGCGAAGAACGAGCCTGACGTTCGGGCTCCTTCTTACGAGGATCAGCGACACGCAAAAGCACTCTCCATTTTCCTCAATCTCGCCGATCTGGCGACTCCGAGTCTTAATCGAGAAACGGTGGAAGCGGTGTTGACCGGTCAGCTCGAATGGCCTCGGACAGAAGGGGAACCATATCTTGGCACCGACATTCCTCTTTCACGATTCGAGGAGTTGGGGTTGGTATCATTTTACGCAGGCTGGTGTGCTACACATGCGAACCCTGTGAGAGATGAAACCCTAGTCGACCCTTCCTTAGTTCCGCTCGTTGAAACCATTGAGCATCTCAAGGATGTTCAATGGGGTCGAAACGGCTGCATTCGACCGCATTACGCCTGCGGTGAGGGCGAACTGAAGAAGCTACTTCAGGCCGAGTTTGGTGATCGCCTTTCCGCTGAGCAACTGCTGCCCGAGCTGGAACTAGATGGTGGCATTTTTAGATTGATGCCCGGCAATCATAACTTCAGTGCTGAGATCAGTACGCAGCTTTGGGTGGATTTGCGCCGTAATCATCCACCTGGAGAAGCCTTCAATCGATGGATGATGTGCTTTCGGGTGAACTGCGAGTGGGCAATGCCCGTGATTTTTGACCGTCTCCAGTACAAGGAGCGCAAAGAGTTCCATGACCTGCTTGCTAACTTTCTCGCAGAGGACCCGGCGCTAGCCACGAGTATCGATTGGTACGTCAGGCAGTGCATCAATGAGTACGACTTTTCAGGGCGCATTCGACCCACGGAGCTTCATAGCCAATTTGTAATCGATCAGCGTACTGGTCTATCGGAATCAACGACAAAGGAGAAGGAGCTGCCTAGACCTACGCTGAGCACGCTAGACGAAATTTATCCGGCTCCGTACGGCGAGGTGTCAACCCTGCTTGAATTCGTCACACGACTGCAAGGGGCGTGGCTGAGAGAGGGAAGCCATTTTTACAGCTGGCTGATGTCGACCGTAGTAGAAGCCAGTATCCGTATTGATACTGCGCATCTCGCCTCCTCAGGTTTGGTGGAAAACCTTGTTGCGTTGGCAAATGCTCGACCAGTCCTCAAATATCTGCTTTACCTCACCCTGCCCAATTATGACGCCCCCAACTACATGGTTCTGTTACTAGCCCACAAGGAGACCAGCGATGTGGCATTCCTTCATCTCGCTAAGCGGACCTTCGAGCGATCTCACAACCAAAGTGCTATATACCTACAAAAACTAGGGGACGGATATCAGCAATTGCTCTGCCGCGAGTATGTGCAGGCCATTCAAGACGAGTCAGATTTTTTCCCCCGTTTCGTTTCCGTGCTGAAAGAACTCGGTGAGCAGTGCGCATTCCATTCACCTGATTTCTTCAAAGGGCTCGAGTATCGCCTCATACTTACACTGCTTGACTCGCTAACAGATGAGCAGGTTAATGGTCTTGCCCAAGCATTCGCGGGATTTGACGTCGACGTAGAGATGTCATGGTATGATCAGACGCGTCATCATTTCAAATATCTTTTGGGTTTTTGGCTCATTGATCGTATCGAGCTCACAGGTATAGATCCGACTGAAGCTATCTGTGAAGAAGTCCGCCAATCTCTACGAGAGCGGTACAAAGCGGAGTTCGGTGCCAGCTTCGCAGGCCTGAAAAGCCTTGAGCCAAACTCATTCTTCGGGACACTCTCATGGAAACAGCTTTTCGTAGGAGAAGGCCAGGATTTCATGTTGAGTCTTTCCAGTCGATGTGATGAATGGCCGGAACAACTCAACGCCGACAGTCAAGATGCTTACAGTGTCGCCCTCGCAATACGCCACCATCTGCAGGTTTTGATCAGCGCTGGCCGCGCCTCTTCCGAGGTCAGCGCACAGCAACTGATAGCGGGCAGAATCCAGGAAATCATACGAACATGCGGGTTCAGAAATCGAGAAAAATACGTTCGGCTCTTTGAAGGGTTTGGTTCCGACAAGTTTGATTGCTGGCAACAGGTCTGCGACTACTCAAATTCATTCTCAGATGAGTTGTTCAAGGACTTCATCGCTCGGTGCGCCCCTTCCATCCCTCTTAACCTTCTGTTTGAGCTTCTGGAGAGGACCTCCGTCATTGCACGAGCGCAAAAACTGCAAGAAGCGATCGATAAGCATCCTGCTGAACTGGACGATCAGCTTGGCTTGCAAGCAATTGAGGAAGCATTCACCTCGGCAATGAACACTGGGCGGACGCAAATAGCGTTAAGGATGCTTTCATTTGCGAAGAAAATTCTTGCAGAGGAGCGATTTACAACGGCCACTGGTCGACACATTGTTCATACCCGTAAAGTGTGGCAGAGCTATGAGTACAAATCTCAACTCCTTGAGCTTTATGAGCGTCACAATCAAGAACCCACCATCTTTCAAAATCTTGCGAACGAGCTTCCAAATCCCCACGACTTGCGCGCATCTCGGCAGTCAGATGATCGAACGCATCATAATGAGTGCGACTATTTCAAACGGCAGGTAATCGCGACAGCATTTTGCGAGACAGAACCTTCCAAGACTGTGGCTATCATGGAAGCGCTGTATCGGGAAACCAAACGCAAGAACCACGGGTTCGTGCTTCTCTATGGTCACGTCAAATTGTTTGTTGTCGATTCTAACAAGCTCAGGCTCAAAAGTGCTTTGGCCAGCTTCCAAACAGATTCAAGAATGGAGTCGCCAGATCAAATGGCTGAATTTTGGGTGGCAACTGTTCTAGAAGCCTACCAACTCAGCGCAGCACCAGGAATCGAGCAATTTTGGGCTCAGCTTAGCCCCGACCAGCAAGGGCGAAGGCTAATTTTCACTCCGTATTGCAAGGCGCTTTTAGCACAGCGAGACTCTTTTAGTGTCAAAAAGATCCTCGCCCGCTACAAGGAAATCAATCACGCGACAATGGACGAGCTTGGGATTGATGATTTGATATCCGAACTAGCTGAGATCGAGAAGGATGCCCCGTCGACAAAGGACTTCATGCTGCTCATGATCGAGAGTGGCCAACGGTCGGTCGCGCAGCTGCGGCAACATTACAACCAAATTATTGCGAAAGACTTTGAAGGCTATGTGGAGGTGGTCAAGCCAAACCTGGCCCCTCATGAATATCTCAGAGACACCATGCTCGCCGTCGCAGGCGAACTCGTCCTTCGCAAACGTAACCTTCAAGTTGGGTTCAAGGATACCGAAGGGAATGTGAGTTTTGACGGCATGACCCTGGAGGATTGGATCAACGATTGGTTCGTATCACTGTTCGATCAGCGAATGTCGCATGCTAACCTCTCCTTGAGAGATCAAAAGCGCGGTGGGCATTCGGCTTCTGGTAAAGGTCCAGGAGAAATTGACGGCTTCATCACTTCAAGTGACAGCAGGCGAGTGGGGATTTTTGAAGCGTTTCGCCTCTTTTCTGTAGACACTACGACAATTGGAGATCACCTCAACAAAATTGCGGGGTATGACGGTGAGTCTCTCAGCCCTGTGGTGATGGTCGGTTATTGCGATGTTAAGAACTTCGCAAATCTCGTGGAAGGCTATAATTCCTACGTTTCAAATCAGGTATATACTGGTTATACAATCAGTGACGGAACTCCTAGTGCATTGAGCGTGCTCTATGATGTAGATCATATTTGGCTAGCGAGCGAGACTCGGCGCAGAGGAGGTAAAGACATAATCTTCTACCATCTTTTGATCAACCTGCACTTCTCACCGACAGTTGAAACTCCCAAGAGCGGAAAGCAAGGGGCGTCAGTACCTCCGGTTGAAAGGGCTCGCCGCGCGCGTACTACTCAGATCTACAAAAATCCTCACAACGGTGAAGTGGTTGAAACCAAGAGCGGCAACCATAAAATCCTCAAGGCTTGGAAAAGTGAGTATGGTGGCGATGTGGTTAAGTCTTGGCTTGTTCAATAAGCTACCAGATTAAGGCGACAGCCACTCCAATGGAGTGGCTTGTTTTGCGATCTGGCGGTGAGCGCTCGATGAACAGACCTTTCATAATCCCCTAAGGAAACTCCGAACAAGTTGCTCACCAGCCGAAAATGGACGGTTACCGGTGAGCGCGATGTTCAGAACATTGGGGTTTTCTAGTGCATGTAGCAGCTCACTCTCATACCGGGCCGATCGGCCATCCGTCACAATGACGGGAGTCAAGGGCTCAAAGAAGGAGTCAACGTTGTCCTCCTAGTGACGGGTAGAAAGCACCCTCCACGCGGCTCTCCCTCCAACCACAAGCGCTTCCCACGCCAAGCCTAGACGACTTTTGATAGCTCCCAGCATCTACCCCGATCTCATGCAATGGCCTTCCGTGTCCCGCTGAGCAGGCGAATGACCGCTAATAGTCCAGTCGATGCAGCTTTGGCGCTGCAACAAAATCCATAGAGGCTATATGCCATATTCGGTCGCGAAACACCACGTAAGCGCGCCTCTTACTGAAGTGGAACATACCTGAACCATCCGGATGGATGGGCGACGAGACTAATGACGGGAAAGCTAGATCTATGAACACCAATCGATGAACAGATGCGTTCATCTCAGGAGCACTGAGCGAGTAATCGAGCGCTATTGTGGCGCTTATGAACATTCGACATCGCCCACTTGTTAAACGCTAGATTATGTAATGCGTGTTCTAGCCTCCTAAGCCACGACACCGGTCAACGCAGCAATGAGCACCGCGCCTTTCTCGCTTTCATCAAGCAGCTCCTTGCTTGGCGGTGGCCCTAGCCGAACCAGTCGCGTGGTTCCCACAGTCGCCGATCCAATTGACCATGCACCGCAGTGGCGCAAATAGTCGCTTGGCCTGTGGCGACGCTGATTTGTTTGAGCGAGCCAACCACATCTCCCACTGCATAAAGCCCCTTCACGTTGGTGCATTGATGGGAATCGACAACCAGCGCACCTTGCTCATCGACTTCAGCACCCAGCGCCGAAGCCAGGCCTGAGCACGCGTCAGACCCTAGGCACGGATAGACGATATCGAAGTGAAATGAACCGCCCTTCAGGGTTTGTACCTCGACCTGATCTCCGGCCAACCGGATGACGTCCACCGCCGCGTCTTCCACCAGCTGGATTCCAGCTTGAAGCGCTTCACCGGCAACTCCCTGGCATTCTGCAGCACCGGCCTTCATAAGCACTGTCAGTCGGTCAGTGAAGTTGCGCAGGAACAGAGCGTGGCGGATTGCGCACTCCGCTTCACCGTAGACAGCAACATTGTCTCCGTTAACTTCGTAGCCATCACAAATTGCACATAGGCGAATCCTCGATTGCGCAACCGCGTCGTAAGCGGCCTCAACAGGAGGAAGCACATCCTTCATGCCAGTGGCCATGATTACCGTTCGCGCGGTGACCGCACGGCCGTTGAGCGTGGCGACAAACCCAGACCTCTCGTGGGCTAACCCCTCGACACAACCAGCCTCGATCAATGCGCCATATTGAGTGGCTTGCTCCGCCAAACGCGCGAGCAACTCCTTTCCAGAAATGCCCGGTGGGAATCCCGGATAGTTATGCGAGCGAGGAATCATCCTTGCACGACTGTGGCCGCCATCGGCGACCAGCACTCGCCTATGGAAACGGCTGAGATAGATTGCAGCGGTCAATCCGGCAGGGCCAGCCCCGATGACAAGGCATTCGAAATCATATTGACCATCCAGGTTCGCTGCGTCGCGCTCGGGACTACCATATTCGGGGGGGATTCCATGGGTGCTCACTTCGGGCTTCTCGCAGTCTGTAAGTAAGCAGTGGACTACCAATAGCTGACATCGGGTGCCTGTGGGCGACAGATGGCCGTACTGATGCTAGGCACCCTCCCCGTAAGGTCCGGGTGACCGAGACGCTTGGAGAGTGTTCAGCAAACCAGCGGCGATTCACTAGGCATCAGGGACTTTATGCAGATTCAACTCCAGCCAGTCGGCAAGCGCTGCAACATGCGTCGCGGCTTCCTCACCAAAAGGCGTCAGATTGTATTCGACATGCGGCGGGATAACGGGATAGGAAGTCCGGCGCACGAGACCATCGCCCTCCAGCCGCTGAAGGGTCTGCGACAACATCTTTTCGCTGACGCCGTTCACTTTGCGGCGCAGCTCGCTGTAACGCAGCGTGCCGTCGAGCAACGCAATGAGGCATAGCATTCCCCACAGGCTCGTTACGTGAGAAAGCACTTCCCTGGCCTTGCATTTGCCAGTGAACAGGTCGCCGCGCCTGAGTTTGGCGGTCAGCGTGCGCTCATCAAGCGCGGATGAGCCCTGGGAGTTGCCAGTATTCGAGCGGGATGCAGTCATGGCACTAACCAAAAGGTGCGTACTTCCGTAGACGGGTGTAGCGAACTTATAGTGCGTGCCGAGCATTGGTCAAGGTTAGGGTGAGTGCGTTGAAACTTCCCACATTCAACAGAAGCTGGCTTCCCGTTCTGGTCATCGCGTCCATCGTCGGGGCCCTGGCACTGTCATTCGTCTGGGCTGCAGGACTGATCGGGGGCCGAACGACCACACGAACGTTCCTCGGTGACTCGCTGGACCACTTCGAACCGGGCTATCGCCGAGCGCATGGTAAAGGGATCTGTTTCACAGGGGTCTTTCGTAGCAACAACGCAGCGGCGTCGCTCTCGACGGCTCGGGTTTTTGCTCAGGAAGAAGTCCCGGCCATCGGGCGCTTCTCCATCGGATCCGCTGATCCGCATGCTGCGGATACTTCTACCGCTACCGTGAGCATGGCCTTGTTATTGAGTGCCGACGACAAGTCGCAATGGCGGATGAAGCTGAACAATGCCCCCTACTTCCCTACGCGTGATGCCGAGGGATTCCTGGCGCAAAGGAACGCTTTCGAGCCTGACCCGGCAACGGGGCAGCCTGATCCCGCACGCGTCGCTGCGTTCTTCACGAAGTACCCGGAGGCCCGCAAGGCGGTGGAGTACAAGGCGACTGCTCCTTCGCCGAGCAGCTTCGCGCAGGCCCAGTACAACGTCATCAACGCCTTTGTCCTGCTTGCGGCGGATGGGAAACGGCAGCCCGTGCGCTGGTTCATGCGGCCCCATGCGCCCTTCCATGGTCTTTCTCAAGAAGAACGGGCGCGATCCAGCCACGACTTCCTGTTCGACGATATCAAGCAGCGGGTAGCACAAGCGCCCGTTCGCTGGGACCTGGTACTGCAATTGGCGCAGGCGGGGGATCCGGTCGATGATCCTTCACAACCCTGGCCCGCCGAGCGACAGCAATTGGTCGCCGGCACGCTGGAAGTGACAAGTGTTCGCGATCAGCGCGAAGGTGGCTGTCGCGATATCAACTTCGACCCCACCCTGGTGCCGTCCGGGATCGCGCTTTCGAACGATCCTGTGCTGGCAGCGCGCGCCGGTATCTACTCGCACTCTTACAATGCACGTCTGCGCGAAATCGCGCTCGGCAAGGCCACCGACGCCATTGGCGAGAAGGATGACAAGTGATGCAAGATGTACCAACCTCCCATACGCCAAGACCCCGACACTTCAACTTGACCGCCAGGCTTCTGCACTGGGTGATGGCCATCGCCATCATGACCATGCTGTTCATCGGGGTCGCCATGATGAGCTCACTGGCCCTTCGTCCCGTATTGATCGACATGCACCAGCCGCTGGGGATCGCCATCCTCTGCCTGGCACTGGTACGCCTGGCCAATCGTCTATGCCGGCCGGTGCCGGCACTGCCCGCGAGTGTACCCCGCTGGCAAGCCGCAGCCGCGCATCTGTCGCACGCCTTGCTCTACCTGTTGATGGTCGGGTTGCCATTACTCGGCTGGGCGGTGCGGTCGGCAGGCAACTGGCCCGTGATCCTTCTGGGCGACTGGAGCCTGCCTGCAATCGTGCCCGATAACCCGGTGCTCTACGCATGGCTTCGGCTGGCGCATGGAACGCTGGCGTGGCTTCTCTTTGCCATCATCCTGGGGCATCTTGGCGCCGCATTGAGGCACGCCTGGGTTCTCAGAGACGGTGTCTTCTCCAGCATGGCCCAAGGAAACAGCAGAGAAAAAAACGTGAATCCGCCTAAAGGGTAACGCCTTGATGCTGCCTGTCGCACAGCCTGCGTTGGCTTTGGATGTGAAGCGGTCGGTGGTAACCGACCGCTATCGAACCTACGGAATACGCTTTATTTCATGACTCCGCCTGGTCACCACGACTCGTTAAGGTAGTCAACAAAGTCCTGTAGCCCGGTGTCCTTGGCCGATCACACGCCGAAGAAGCCCCGGGCATTGTCGGCGCAGATACACGCCTTATCCCGGTCGCTCAGCTGCGGATGCTCCAGCACTCCAGCACCAATGGCCTGCTCGCCCAGCGGGAAAGGTGAATCGGACCCGAGCATTACGCGGTCAGCGCCCATTACATCCACCAGCAAACGCAGCGCACCTGGGTCGAACACCGCCGAATCGACAAAGAACCGTTTGACATAGCTGGACGGCACTTGCGGGCAATCCTCTCGGACAATGTCCCTGTGGCGCCAGGCGTTATCCACCCGTCCCAGGAGGAAGGCGAAGCCGCCGCCGCCATGGGCGAAACAGATGCGCAGGGACGGCGGCAAGCGTTCGAAAGCGCCAGAAAGTATCAGCGAAAGAATGCCCAGCTGGGTCTCCGCCGGCATCGCGACCAGCCAGGGCAACATCCATTTTTTCATGCGCTCGCGGCCCATCATGTCCCACGGGTGCACCAGCAACGGGATATCTTCCACTGCACAGTGATGCAGGAAGGTCACCAGGCCCGCGTCGTCCAGATCGTGGTTGTCCACATGGTTGCCAATCTGCACGCCGATATGGCCACAGGCCTTGGCCCGGCTAGCCTCGCGACAGGCCGCATCAATATCTTGCAGGGGTACCTGGGCCAGCACCTTGAGGCGATCGGGTGCGATGGCCGTCATCTCCAGTGCACGATCGTTCATCAGTTGTGCCCACGGTAGCGCCTGCTCGATGGGTTGGTCGTAACCGAACATCACCGGGGTAGCGCACATCACCTGGATGTCCAGATTCTGCTCGTCCAGGTGCTCAACGCGTCGTTGCGGATCCCAGAGCACGTCATGTACCGGACGGAACGGTTTATCACCGATCATGATCTGGCCCTGACGCCCCTCGGTATGCAGCCAAGGACCACGCTGGGGATTGAAGCGTGCGGCCTCGGCCTGACTGATGCGGGGGAAAAAGTGCGAATGGATATCGATTTTCATACGCAGTGATTCTCCTGCAGGGTCTTGTGCCAGGTCTGCCAATCGCGACCAGGGTGAATCTCGCCGCAACCAGGGCACCGACGCTCTTCGTCGTTGGTGCTGTAGAACTGGTCGTATACCGGTGGCAGGTCGGCAACAATGCTCTTCAGCTTCAATTCATAGCGTCGAACCACGCTGCCGCAGTGGGCACAGGACCATTGCAGGGCGTCGAACTTCCCCTCCGGGCGGCGATGCTCCACCACCAGGCACAGGCTGCCGGGCTCGGGACGCTGCGGCGAATGGATAACGTGTGGGGCCATCAGGTAAATGTCGCCTTCCCTGAGGTCTACACGCTCGTAGCGCCCTTGGTCCCAAATGTTCAAATAGGCATTGCCCTTGAACTGGTAGAAAAACTCTTCCACCGGATCGTCATGGAAGTCGGTGCGCTGATTAGGCCCACCGACCACGGTGACCATGTAATCGCTGCCCTGCCAGATCTGCTGGTTGTTCACCGGCGGCTTGAGCAGGTGCTCGTGCTCGTTGATCCAGCTGTTGAAGTTGAACGGGGCGCTGAAGTGGTGCTTGTCCATTGAAATTGTCTCCCTGCGGTTCAACGAGAACGCGGCGCGTACGCTATGGCCTTGATTTCGATACGAAGGTGCGGGTGCGGCAACTGGTGTACGGCTACGGTGGTGCGGGTTGGGCCGCTCTCGTCGAAGAACTCGGCATAGACCTCGTTGTATCCGCCAAAATCGTTCATATCGACGAGGAAGCTGCTGATCTCCACCACGTCTGAAAGGCTTGCACCTGCAGAGGCAAGGATATCGCGCATGTTCTCGATCACTGCGCGGGTCTGCGCTCGAATGTCCAGCCGGGTGGTGCCCATGGCATCCACCTCGACGCCGACGAAGCTGTTGTCCGGGCGTCGCGAGCTGGTACCCGAGACGAAGAGAAAATCGCCAGCGCGCTTGACATGCGGGAAGCGCCCACGCGGTGTGGCTTTGCTAGCGACAACCGTGGCCTTGACGTCACTCATGGCTGACACCCCCGTTTTCACCACGAACGCGAAAGCTGCTCTGCCCCACCCCCTGGACATCGACGCTGACATGCACGCCTGGCTGCAAGGCCACCGCCGCGCAGGCGGCACCTGCCAGCACCAGGCTGCCGGCGGGCAGTTCAAGTTCGGCCGCGTGCAGCAGGCGCGAGGCTTGCACCAGGCTGCGCAGCGGATTGCCGAGGATGGCGGCAGTGGAGCCGGCCTGAGCCACACAGCCATCCAGGCGCAGCACTACGCCTGCGTTGTCCAGCCCGGAGAAATCCCGCGACCAGGGGCCGACGGTGAGGCCCGCCGAGGAGCAGTTGTCCGCCACCACATCCTCCAGGCTGAACTTGAATGCCTGGTAGCGAGAATCGATGATCTCCAGCGCGGGGGCCACGGCCTCGACGTAGTCGGCCGCTTCCAGCAGGGTCAGCGGGCGATCGATGGCGCGGCGGGTGAGAAAACAGACCTCCGGCTCGACGCGTGGGTGAATGTAGCGAGCCAAGTCCACCAGGCCGCCGTCTTCTTCCACCATGGTGTTGCTGAGCCAACCCCAGATCAGGCTGTCGACGCCCATTTGCACCATCTTCGCGCGGCTGGTGAAACCGAGCTTGATGCCAATGCAGTGCTCACCATCGGCATAACGGCGCTGCATGGAGGCGCGCTGGATACGGTAGGCGTCGCCCAGTGAAAAGGGGCTGCTGCTACTGAACTGCGCCACGGGTTCGGCTCCTCGCGCAGCCCGGTCAAGCGCGTCGGCGATACGAGCAATATCGGTGTTCATGGACGTTTCTCCAGCGATGGCTTCAATAGGTCGAGTGCGACGTCGACGATCATGTCTTCCTGGCCTCCGACCATGCGGCGCTTGCCCAGCTCGACGAGGATGTCTACCGCCTTGATGCCATAGCGCGCAGCGGCCACTTCGGCATGGCGCAGGAAGCTCGAGTAAACCCCGGCATAACCCAGCGCCAAGGTTTCCCGGTCTACCCGCACCGGGCGGTCCTGCAGTGGGCGTACCAGGTCGTCGGCGGCATCCATCAGCGCGTAGAGGTCGGTACCGTGATTCCAGCCGAGCTTGTCGGCGGCAGCAATGAACACCTCCAGCGGCGCGTTGCCGGCACCGGCGCCCATACCGGCGAGGCTGGCGTCGACACGGTCGCAACCCTCCTCCACCGCGGCGATGGAGTTGGCCACGCCCAGGCTGAGGTTATGGTGGGCATGAATACCGGTGTGGGTGGCCGGGTCGAGCACGGCCTTCACCGCGCGGAAACGCGCACGGATATCGTCCATGTTCATCGCCCCACCGGAGTCGACCACATAGATGCAGGTAGCGCCGTAGCCCTCCATCAGCCTGGCCTGCTGCGCCAGCCCTTCGGGCGTTTGCATGTGGCTCATCATCAGGAAGCCGACCGTGTCCATGCCCAGCTCGCGGGCGTACTCGATGTGCTGGCGCGACACATCTGCCTCGGTACAGTGGGTGGCCACGCGGACGATGCGGGCACCGGCGTCGTAGGCGTTCTTCAGGTCATGGAGGGTGCCGATCCCTGGCAGCAGCAGCGTGGCGATCTTGGCGTGGTTGACCGCGTCGGCAGCTGCTTCGATCCATTCGAGGTCGGTGTGGGCACCGAAACCGTAGTTGAAGCTGGAACCCTGCAGGCCATCGCCATGAGCGACTTCGATGGAGTCGACCTTGGCGCGGTCCAGAGCCGTGGCGATGGCCCGCACGTCATCCAGCGTGTACTGGTGGCGGATGGCGTGCATGCCGTCGCGCAGGGTCACGTCGCTGATATAGAGTTTCTTGCCGTTCATGCCGAGGCCTCCATTGCTTGCGCCATGCGCTCGGCTGTAGCCAGCGCGGCGGAAGTCATGATGTCGAGATTGCCGGCGTAGGCCGGCAGGTAATGGGCCGCGCCTTCGACTTCGAGAAAAATGGAAATCCTGAGGCCGGTGAAGGTCCCCTGCCCTGGCAACTTCAGGCCGCACACTTCTTCGAACTGCACCTGCTGTTTGAGGCGGTAGCCCGGCACGTAGGCCTGCACCGCGGCCGCCATTTCCTCGATGCTCGCCGCGATGCGCTGGCGGTCAGCGGTCTCGCTCAGCACGTATACCGTGTCGCGCATCATCAGCGGCGGCTCGGCGGGGTTCATGATGATGATCGCCTTGCCCCTGGTCGCACCGCCGATCACTTCGATTGCCTTGCTGGTGGTCTCGGTGAATTCGTCGATGTTGGCGCGGGTGCCGGGGCCCGCGGACTTGCTGGCGATCGAGGCGACGATCTCGGCGTAGTGCACCTTGGCCACTCGCGATACCGCCGCGACCATGGGGATGGTCGCCTGGCCGCCGCAAGTGACCATGTTGACGTTGGTCGCCTGCAGATGTTGCTCGAGGTTGACCACGGGCACGCAGTAGGGGCCGATGGCAGCCGGGGTCAGGTCGATCATGCGCAAGTCGGCCTTGTGCTGGCGCAGGAAGGCGTCGTTCTTCACGTGGGCCCCGGCACTGGTGGCATCGAAGACGAAGTCGATCTCCTTGAACAGCGGCAGCCGGGTCAGGCCCTGCACCCCTTCGTGGGTAGTGGCCACGCCCAGGCGGGCGGCACGGGCCAGGCCATCGGAAGCCGGGTCGATGCCGACCAGCGCGGCCATCTCCAGGTGCTTGGCGTTGCGCAGGATCTTGATCATCAGGTCGGTACCGATATTGCCGGAGCCGATGATGGCAACTTTGCGTTTATGGCTCATTCGGGCCTCCTTACTGGGCTTGGGCGAAGGACGCAGTGACGCGGCCCAAGCCCTGAATCTCAGCGGTAAAAACATCCCCCGGGCTTACCGGCACCATTGGCCCCAAGGCACCAGTCAAGACCACGTCACCAGCACGCAGTGGCTCGCCGAGACGGACCATGGTGTTGGCCAGCCACACCGCTGCATTCAGTGGGTTTTCCAGGCAGGCTGCGCCGGCTCCGACCGATACGGGTTCGCCGCGCAAGCTCAAGCGCATGCCACAATTGACCAGGTCCAATTGGCCGAGGGACACCGGCTGGCTGCCGAGAACGAACAGCCCGGACGAAGCATTGTCGGCGACCGTGTCGAGCAGACTGATGTCCCAGTTGGCAATACGACTACCGACGATTTCGATGGCCGGCAGGGCGAAGGCAGTGGCACGGATGATGTCCGCCAGGGTGTGGTGCTCATGGCACAGATCGCGCTCCAGGACCAGGGCGACCTCTGCCTCTATCTTTGGCTGCTGGCAGTCACTCCAGCTGATAGGCTGGCCATCGCCCCGCGCCATCTGAGCAAACAGCCGACCAAAGTCCGGCTGATCCACCCCCAACTGGCGCTGCACGACGCTGGAGGTCAGGCCGATCTTGTGACCTACCGGACGCCAGCCAGCGGCAATGTCGGCGGCGTTGTTGTACTGCTGCACGGCGTAAGCCTGCTTTAGCGCGGGTTCATCTTGCTCGGCGGCGGCACGCTCGATGAGATCGCGTACTGGCGCACACGGCCTGCCCTGTTCACGAGCCTGGCGCAAGCTCGCTGCTGCTTCGGCGGTTGCTGGATGCATGAAGTTCTCCTGTCCTTACGGATTGACACAAATGGTGGTGAGCTCGGAATAGAAATCCAGCGAGTGGCGCCCTCCTTCGCGGCCAAGCCCAGACAGGCGTGCGCCGCCAAACGGCGTACGCAGATCACGCAGGAACCAGGTATTGACCCACACCATGCCCACATGGATACGTCGAGAGAAATGGTGGGCGCGCTTCAGATTCCGGGTCCACAGCGAGGCGGCCAGGCCGTAAGCCGAGTCATTGACGCGCTGCAGCACTTCGTCATCGCTATCGAAGGGCGCGATGTGACAGACCGGGCCGAACACTTCTTCGCGGATGCAGCGAGCGTCATCGGCCAGCCCGGTCCAGATAGTCGGCTGGACGAAAGCCCCCTGGTCGCGCTCGTCGCCAAATTCCGGCACGCCGCCACCACTGACCACTGTGGCGCCCTCCATCACCGCCAGCTGGAAATAGCCCAACACCTTGTCGCGATGCTTATGGGAAATCAGCGACCCCATGTTCACGCCGTCTTCGTCGGGGTAGCCGATTTTCAGCTTCTCGGCACCCGCCTTGAGCGCCGCGACAAAGCGCGCGTAGATCGACCGCTCGACATAGACCCGCTCAGTGCAAAGGCAAACCTGGCCAGAGTTGGTGAAGCTGGAACGCAGCACACCAGCAACTGCCGCGTCAAAGTCGCAATCTGCGAAAACGACTGCGGCATTCTTGCCACCCAATTCGAACGACACCTCACGTACGCCCTCGGCAGCAGCGCGCATGATGGTCGAGCCGGTGCGCGACTCACCGGTAAAGGTGATGGCATCGACGTCAGGGTGCCGGGTAAGAAACTCACCGGCAGAGTCAGGGCCGAAGCCATGCACCAGGTTGAATACACCTGCGGGAACCCCCACCTCGTGCATGACCTCGGCCAGCAGCGTGGCACTGGCAGGCGTATCTTCCGACGGCTTGACCACTACCGAGTTACCACAGGCCAACGCTGGCGCGACTTTCCAGGTAAGTAGCAACAGCGGCAGGTTCCACGGCGAGATAATGGCCATCACGCCGTGCGGCTTACGCACGGTATAACTGAAGACATCCGTGCCATCGCCGGTGCGCATCTCAAAGAGCTCGCTACCGCCTTGTCGCACCAGATCCGCGAAAGTACGGAAGTTCTGTACACCCCGCGCAACATCCAGGCTGCGCGCTTGATGCACGGGTCGGCCGGTATCAGCGACTTCGGCAGCGACGAATTCTTCGAATCGACGCTCGATGCCATCGGCGATACGCTCCAGAAAATCGGCTCGCTGGGCAGCGCTGAATCCAGCCCAAGGCCCAGACTGAGCGAGCCTCGCCGCTTCGACGGCAGCATTCACCTCATCTTCGCCAGCCTCACATACCTGGCCCAAGAGGCTCCCGTTGACCGGCGAGATATTGTCGAATCTGCGGTTACTGCCGACGAAAGTTCCAGCAATATAATGGCGAAATAAAATATTGGACACAGCAACCCCCTGAGCAGGATGTTTTCCATAAGTCGAAGAAGTCCGTCTATAAATAAATAGAACGACCTTCATCTTGTATAAGAAGCAGGCGCAACTATTTTCGAGTTGCAAACTTGTCAGGCATGCCTTCAGCAATTGCGCGCCAACATGAACTTGACGCAAATAACTTGTTGATCCGAATGCTTGATCATCCGGAGCCGCCGCAAGGGCAACAGCCGGTTACAAGTAGCGGGCGAAGTCGACCTGTACCGCTGCCCGATCAGCCGCGAGCTTTTGCGCAACCTGCAGTGCCATGGGGTCTGGATAGACTTCAGGAGCACCGCTGGCCAACCCTGCCACGATCGCTTCGGCCACTTCCCGGGGGCTGGCCTTGTCACCCGCGACGCCATGGCTCATCGCCGTATCGATCACACCGGGGAGCACGGCCATCACTTGCACCTGGCCGGCCAGCTCAGCCCGAGCTGCCTCGGTCAGGCGCAACGCGGCCGCCTTGGACGCACACAGCGACCCCATTGCTGGCAAGGCCACCCGCGCCAGGATCGACAGGACGTTGACCATGGCGCCCGAGCGCTCGACAAGCGTCGGTGTAAAGGCACGCATCATCGCCAGGGTGGCGAAATAGTTGACGGCCATCTCATGGGTAGCGGCTTCGGGTTCGTCGGTGCCCAGTAACCGCTGCTGTCGATTGACGCCAGCGTTATTCACCAGGATATCGATCCCTACCCGCCCCGCGACCTGTGCTACCTGCTGCGGCTGCGTCACGTCCAGAGGCACGACCTCCACCTGCGGGTGATCGAACATCAGACGCTCAGGGTTGCGGCAGGCAGCGTAGACACGCCGTGCTCCGGCGGCCAGAAAGACCTCGATCAAGGCAAGGCCCAGCCCGCCGTTGGCGCCGGTGATCAGCACATCCTTGGCCATGGCAGAGAAAGCGCTCACAGGTGCTCGCTCGTGGCCCAGCGGGCCATCAGCGTGTTCGAAGGCAGCGATTCATCCAGCAATTTCCTGGCAGTTTCGATGCCCGCCACCGGAAGGCCTTCGGGATCGAGCAGGCCGATCTGTACCAGCACCGAAGCCTGGTCCCAGTAGATATGCTCGTGGTAAAGCTTGTCGCCGCGGAAGTTGACCACCGCCACCATGGGGATTTCCACGTATTTGCCGGTGGGTGCTATCCCGGGGAGCATGTAGTCCATTTCGCAGGTGTGGGTGAAGGACATGATGAATTCATCGACGACCTGGTAGGCGCCGACCGTACGGGAAACCGGAATCATCTTGGTGTCCTCCGGGTTGGCGTGGACAAAGTGATGCTGATAGAAGCGCCCGAGTTGCTGGCTGCCCACCCCACCGGTCAGCGTCGGAATGTGGTTCACGTAAGGCTCGGCGACCATGGTCCTCAGGGTAGCCGGCACGTCTCGGGTAACGAACTCGTGATGGATGTGCTCATCCCACAGGTCAGAAAGGTTGTAGGTCGGCCCGATGTACTTCTTCAACGCTGCGATGGTGCGCCCATGGGCCATGAGGGCTGAGGGTTTGTGGAAGTGATCGCTGCCCAGCCGGGCAAAGGCATGGTCGGCACCTTCGTAGGTATACAGCTCCACGCCTGGGCAGCCACGCAGCACCTCGGCGATCTGCGCACGGGTCGCGGCGTCGCACATGCCGTCGAGTTCGCCGTGGTGCAGGACCAGCCCGCCGCTCAGCCCATCGGCTTCATCCAGGTACTGCTCGATGCCCATGCCGTAGTAGCCCACCGCAACAGCGGCATCGGTACGGGTGGCGGTGAGGTAGGCGAGCTTGCCCCCCAGGCAATAGCCCACAAAACCCACGGCGGGCTCGGTGACCTCGTCCAGGGACCGCAGCGTGTCGAAGGCGGCAGCGATGTCGTCCACGGCCTTGTCCAGGTCCAGTGCGCTGTAGAGGCTCAAGGCCTTGTCGAAATCCGCAGGCGTGTAGCCTAGGTCGATACCCGGCTCCAGCCGCCAGAACAGGTCCGGTACCAGAACCACGTAGCCTTCCTCGGCATACATCTGCGCCACTTCGCGCATGTTGGCGTTCACGCCGAATATTTCCTGGCCCAACACGATGCCGGGGCCCTTGCCTTCAGGCGGCAGCGCCAGATAACCCTTGAAACTACCAGCCTGGTCTCGCGCCAGAATATCGATGTATTGGCTCATCTCATTACTCCTTTTACGGTAAGCGAATCAGGTTTTGCTCGGCAGGTATCTTTTGCCGAAGCAGCCGTTGATGAAGCGCTGCCAACAGCGCTCTCTAAAGCAGCTTGAAAGGGAATTCGGTGATCAGGCGAATCTCGTCCATGTCACCGCGTGGCTCGGCCGAATTACCGCGGTGCACGCCGTAGCGCGCCCTCAGGCTGAGGTTTTTTGCCGGCCCGCTTTGCACCACATACTGCATCTCGATATTGCGCTCCCAGTGACGCCCCCCATCCTGATAGCCGAGCGAGTAATAGGAACTCTCCGGCGCGATATTGGAGCCTTTGCCACCCTGCCCCTGGATGTAGCGAATCATGAACTTCAGGCCAGGCACGCCACGCGCGGTGAAGTCATAGTCGTAGCGAACCTGCCAGGACCGATCGTTGGGCGCGTTGAAGTCACTGAGCTGCACGTTGTTGGCCAGCTGTGCCACGGTGGTCTGCCCGTCACGGAACGCCATATAGTCGAAGGGCGTGTCGCCCTGCACCTTCTGGTAGGCAAGCACGATGGAATGAGCGCCGAACTTGACACCCGGGGCAAAGGACCAGGTCAGGTTATCGATGGGCCCGCCATTGGCGGCACCGATGTCGACCGTGCGGTACAGGCTGAAATTCAAGGTTGGGGTCAGGCCCTCGACCAGGGCAGGCAAGTAGCGAAACCCCAGGTAATCCTGGCGCCAAAGATCTTCGGCACGTTGAGTGCCGAGGTAGCCTTTGACTGCACCCTGCTCGTAATTCAGGCTCAGATAATCGACCGTATCCGTCTCCGTGGCGCCATACAGCGAACGCAACGTGCTGTCGTTGCGGTTCTCCGAAGGCGCCTTGCCGGCGGTGATGTGGGCGGCATCGAAGGTCAGCGGCTGCAGATCACGGTTGGTGAGCTGCCACGCCGTCACCGTTTGCGGCAACAGGCGCCCGGAGCCCCCATCGGTGAAGAATACCGGGGACGTGCGCAATTCCATCGACCCGTACTTGAGCACCGTTTCACCGACCTTGAGCTTGAGCGCACCACCGCCCACGCTGTATTCATCCGCCACCTCCCCGTCGTTCCTGACGTGCAGCAGGTTGGTGCCGGTCTTGCCACGACCACTGTCCAGCTTCAAGCCCGCATACAGATGCGCGTCGAAACCCAGGCCGACGACACCAGGCGTGAACGCGGAGATGTAGTCCAGCGTCAAGCCTTGGGCCCACTCCGCGCGGTAGCCGTTGACGGTGCCTGGCCGGCGGTTGGCACCACCGTTGCGGAAGTCGCGGTTGAGATAGAAGTTGCGGGTTACACCGGACAAGGCTCCCTGCTGAAAATATGTTGAAACATCGGCCCATGGGTCATCTGCCAAGGCCGGCTGGCAAGCCAGCGCCAGCCCTAGGCCGGACGCGAGCCGGTAATCGATTGCTGAAGGCATAACCACACTCCTGGGTACTCGTGTACACCACGCGCAAGGCCCTGGGCCGTGCATGGTCGGAGGCTGACTGGCTGAGCGCAGGCCGACAGCGCCCGCTTCGGCGGACGAAGTCGGCTCGGACAGTGTTGATTACAAGTCGCGGCAGGCCGGATGGGCTACGATTCGCCGGTGATCATCGATGGCGAGTTCGACCACGGTTCCGGGAGGCAAAGGTCCTGCGGTCTGGGCGATCACCACTGGCCCTTCGCGCAGCTCGACGCTGGCCAGGTGAAGGTGCTCTGCGCCAGCCATGCCGACACGCGCGCGCACCACGGTGGCCTGGGCAACCCGACCGAGCTGGGCGGAGACTTCCTGCCATTGCGCCTCGCCACATCGCGGGCAGCAGTAGCGCGGTGGGAAACTGGCCTGGCCGCAACCGACACATTGCTGGATCACGAACGCCATGCCACACCCCCTTGCCACCGTTCGAGCACCACCGCGTTGGCGCACATGCCATAGCGGTACTGGACCATGCCATAGCCGGTCACCACCGCCAGGCGAGCATCGCTAACCTGGCGTTGACCGGCGTCGCCAAGCAGCTGGGTGATGGCTTCGACCAGCCCATGCATGCCCCCCGCCGCTCCCGCCTGGCCGGCCGAGAGCTGCCCGCCAGAGGTATTGACCGGTAATTCGAAACGGCTTATTCGCCGGAGTGCGCGTCGGTAGTCGTAGTCAGGGACAAAGCCCAGGTCAGCGAGCTGGATCAGGGCCATGACCGGGTAGTCGTCATACACGCAGGCCAGGTCCATGGCATCAGGCCCGGTATTGGCGCGGTCCCACAGCGTGTCGGCAATCTTTGCCAGCGGCGTCTGCAGGCCATCGCCCGCCTGGTGGTCATCGTTGTGAAGCGCCTTCACCGCGCGCACCGCCACGTTCACCCTGTTGCGGGCGAGATCGGCCCGGGTCAGCAGGATCGCGTTGGCGCCATTGACCACCGGCACGCAGTCAAAGCGGCACAGCGGGTCGGCCACCATGGGCGCGTCCAGGTACTGCTCCAGTGTCAGCGGCTCGCGGTAAACCGCCAGCGGGTTGCGCTGCGCCCAGGCGCGCTGGGCAATGCACAGCTGTGCATAGTCTTCGCGCCCAAGGCCGGTGCGTTGCGCATGACGCTGGGTGAGCATGGCGAACACCCCATTGGGCCCGCCGTGCTGGAGCGGCTTGAGGTACTCCTCGGTGGTTTTGTTGTAGTGGTCGACCAGGGTTCTGAAATCTTCCGGCGTGAACGTATCGCCCGCCACCAGCACGATCACGTTGGCATCACCGTGCTGGATGGCACGCACGGCGTGCTGCAGCATATTGATCGCGCTCGCCCCGCCATTGCGATCGTCCATGCACCAGCTCAGGGTCAGCCCGAGGCGCCACGCCAGGTCGATCGCGTTGTCCGGCCTGTGGGTGAAGGACGCCACGCCCAGGCCGTCCACCTCATGCGGTGCCACACCGGCATGGCGGAGCAATTGCTGTACTGCCCTGCCGAGCAGTTGCGACGTCGATTCGCCCGTGCCGCGCCGGCTGTACGGCACCTCCAGTGCCCCAGCGATCAGCGCCACGGCGTCGTTGTTTGCTGAGCGGCTCATGGCCGTCCTCCCTTGGCCCGCACGCGGGTCTCCTTGGTGAAACACAGAGAGATGGCCGTGACCAGACCCAGCCCCATCATCATCAGGGACACTGGCCAACTGGCTTGGTAATGGGCCAGCAAGGCGGTAGCGATCATCGGCGACAGGCCGCCAGAGAACACGGAGGCGACTTCATGCCCCAACGCCATCCCGGAATAGCGGACCTCTGTGCTGAACAGTTCGCCCATAAGGCTGGGCTGGGTCCCGATCATGGCACCATGACAGATGGCATTGCCGAGCAGAAAGGCCAGCCAGATCCAGGCCGGTTCGCGTGTCTCGAGCAGCCAGAAGAATGGAAAGGCCACCAGTACCATCCCTACGGCGCCCACCATGTACACTGGCTTGCGCCCTACCCGGTCCGACAGGCGTCCCCAGAACAACATGGCCACCAACTCCACGCAGGTGGACACCGTCACGCCTGCCAGCATCACGCTATTGGGCACACCGAGAAACTTGCCGTAGACCAGGGCAAACGCCAGCATGAGGTAGGAACCGCCGTTTTCAGCCACCCGCAGCCCCATGGCCATCAGCACTTCGCGCGGGTGTTTGCGCAATACATCCAGCACCGGCATGTGCGACGTCTTGCCGGTTGCCTCGGCCCGCTGGAAATCCTGGCTTTCGGGCAATGCGCGGCGGATGTACACGCCCAGGCCAAAAATGACGATCGAGATCAGAAACGGAATGCGCCAGCCCCAGCTGTGGAAATCCTGCTCCGGCAACAGCTGGACCACATAGAACACCCCAGCGGACAGGACAAACCCGCCGCCCACACCGATCTGGCTGATCGATGCATAGAAGCCGCGACGCTCAGGCGGAGCCGACTCGCTGATCATCAGCACGCCGCCGCCCCACTCGCCGCCTGCCGCGATACCTTGCAGGATACGTAACAGCAGCAACAACACAGGTGCCCACACCCCAGCCTGGGCGTAGGTGGGCAACAGCCCGATCAGGAACGTTGCGCCCCCCATGATCGAGAGTGTCCACACCAGGGCTTTTTTGCGCCCGTACTTGTCGCCGACATGGCCAAATATCACGCCACCGAAAGGCCGGGCAAGAAAACCTACTGCGAACCCGGCCAGTGCCGCGATCGTACCGACCAGGGGATCGGTGCCCTTGGGAAAAAACAATTCCCCGAATATGAGCGCCGCCGCTGTGCTGTAAAGAAAGAAGTCGTACCACTCCAGCGCGTTGCCTGTGACCGAAGCCAAGACGATCTTGCGAAAGGTTTTTCTGTCGATCGGTGTGCGGTTATCAACCCCCGCGGAAACATGACTATGTCCCGACTGGGTGTCAGATAATTCAAGCGAATGCGTGCCCGTCATGGCGGTCTCCGTCAATGACTGAATAATTATGAACGCTGTTGTTATTGTTGTTGCATCGTTTGTTATTGCACGGCAGTCAAAACCAAGTAATCAGGCGCGTTTAAGCCTATAGCCGGAGCACTCTAGATCCCACGCAGTGGCGGTAATGCCGAGTGCTCTCAATTTATATTTCTGCACTTTGCCGTTTTCGGTTTTCGGCAACTCGCTGACAAAATCCAAGTACCGCGGCACGGCGAAATACGCCAACCGGGATTCACAATACTGGGTCAATTCCAGCGGATCGAGCCGAGCCCCCCCCTTGATCACGATCGAGGCCATGACTTCATCTTCGGCCAGCTCCGACTTCACCGCATATACCGCCGCGAGTTCCACTGCGGGGTGGCTCAACAGCACCTGTTCCACCTCGAAAGACGAAATGTTCTCGCCCCGGCGCCGGATGGTGTCCTTCAAGCGGTCAACAAAGCGGAAATAGCCGTCGCTGTCGCGCACCACACGGTCGCCGGTGTGATACCACAGGTTGCGCCAGGCTTCGACGGTCTTTTCCGGCATACCGAAGTAGCCACAGGCGAAAGCGAAGGGCTGCTCGGCGCGCAGTACCAGTTCGCCCGGCTCGCCATCGGCTACCGGCCGATCCTGGCTGTCCACAACGCGAGCACTGAAGCCTTTGGCCAATCGGCCCATGAAACCAGGCCGCTGCCTCTCCAGTGGCCCGCCAATCACAGCATTGGTTTCGGTGGCGCCATAACCATCGATCAGGCCGATACCGGTGCGCTGGATAAACGGCGCATGGAACTGTTCCGGTACGCCCGGCGCCAGCGCGACACGCACGTTGTGCGTGCGCTCCTGCTCATTGTGCGGGCGGCTGAGCAGGATAGGCACCATCGCGCCCAGCAGATAAGTCACCGTTGCCCCGGTTTGCGCCAACGCCTGGTAAAAACCACTGGCGGAAAAGCGTTTGTCTACCACCAACTGTGCGTCGTGCAACAAAGCCTGGAAAAAGGCGTTCAACGCATTGGTATGGAACAGTGGCAAGCAGGTGTACAGCACATCGCCGGGCACTACTTGCAGGTCACCACCGGTATTCATGCCCCACCAGAAGAACTGTGCGTGAGGGCAGATCACGCCCTTGGACAGCCCGGAAGTTCCGGAGGTGTAGAGGATAACCAGCGGGTCACCATCCTCCAGCACTGCAGGTGGCGCCTTGGAAGCACTGCGAGGCGGCATCGACTGCACCCGTAAACGCCCCTGCCATCCCGCGTCGACCGTACACTGGGGCGAAACGACCCACAGGGTTTCGATAGCAAGCGCTGTGTAGTCCAGTGCTGCAAGCACGTCCAGATGGACTTCTTCACTGACCAGCAAGCGCGCCCCACTGTTCGCCAGGACATGAGTCAACTGCATGCCGCGACAGGCAGTATTGATAGGCACCGCCACCGCGCCCAGCCAACCACACGCCAACAATACCTCAAGGAACTCGGCGCGGTTGGCGCACATCAACGCTACCCGGTCCCCACGTTGAATGCCATATTCCGCCAGCGTTGCCGCACGCGCTGCTATCGCATCGACAAGTTGCGCCGCAGTCCAGGTGCTGCTTCGGTCGGAAAAAAGTGCAGTGTCAGGGCTGCGTTCAATACGTTTGGACAACAACACTGGAAGTGTAAGTGCTCCGCCAGTTGCTGGTTGCTTGCAAAAACTTTCGTCCATTACTCAACGCCTCAAATTGTTGTATTGCCTGGCTGTTGTTCCGAAGTCTATGAACCTGTAATCTATAAGTCAAATTCATGACTATTATTTTGTTAATAAATGGGATTTATTCGGATGCGCAATTTGAATGATGTCGATCTGAACTTGCTCAGGGTGTTTCAAGCCATCATGGAGGAACGCAGTTTGACACTCGCGGCTGGCCGCCTGGGGATTACCCAACCGGCAGTAAGTTATGCCCTGGGTCGCCTTCGCACGTTATTTGATGATGCGCTGTTCGTGCGTACGCCGGAAGGCATGCTGCCGACCCAGACCGCCGAGCGTATTGCCCTTCCGATCGGGCGGGCACTCACGGCCGTACGTGACGCCCTGAATGAAACCGAACCATTTGATCCTGGCACCAGCGACCGTGAGTTCCGTTTGTGTATGTCGGACATTGGCGAACAGGTATTCCTGCCGGCACTCTGCGAACGGCTTCAGACCCTCGCGCCGCGCATCAAGCTGTCATCTGAGCTGGTACCCGTCGCCATGGTGGTCGAGCGCATGCGCATGGGGCAGCTGGACTTTGCCATCGGCAATCTACCCACGCTGAAAACCACCACCCGATACAAATCCCTGTTTCATGAGCAATACGCCTGCATGACGCGCAAGCGAGACGGACTTCCGGCAGAGCGCATCAGCGTGGAACAGTTTCTTGCCCTCTCCCACGTCAGTATCACGTCTACCGATAGCAGCCACGTGGCCATCGAGGACACCCTGGCTTCAAGCGGCCTGAACCGCCAAATCGCCTTGAGGATTCCGCACTTCACGGTGGTGCCGCAGATCCTCAGGCATACCGGGTGGATGGTTACCCTGCCTGAAGGCGTCGCCCGTGCGCTGAACCATTCCGGAGATTTCGTCATCTATCCACTGCCCGTGGAGATGCCGGGGGTCGAATCCACCGTTCACTGGCATGGTACTTATGACGCCGATGCCGGCAATCGATGGTTCAGGGAATTTCTGTTCGAAACCTTGCGCAGGTGAGGCGGCGCTTGAGAACCCTCGGTGTATCGCTACAGCGAGGAATTCAACTCAGAGATAAGCTCTTCCCGATACTTGAGCGCGGCGACTGCGGACTCGCCCAGGGCGCTGGCGACCGCACTCAGCAGTCCCTGCGCCAGGAGCATGAACGCGCACATGCTGTTGCTGAAGAACAGGCTGTGGTTGGGCACATAAAAACTGTGCAGCGCGGTCTTGGCCAGAGGCGAACTGGCAGAGTCGGTCAAAGCAACAACCTTTACCCCGTGTCGTTGGGCCACCTCGGCGGTCGCCAGCACGCTCGGGGTATACGGGAAGCAGCTGGCGACAACCAACAGGTCTCCGGCATCCAGTTGAGCAAGCGCATCAGCAACGCCTTGGCGACTGGAATCCAGTGCGCTGACATCCGGCCGAAGCATTCCAAGCCCGTAAGACATGAACAGCGCCAGCGAATTGAATTGCCTCATGCCATGGATGCGCACACGCTTGGCGCTGCACAGCAGGTCGACAACCTCGTCAAACGCAGCGGGGTCGACCTGCTCGACCAGACTGGCGATGTTGGCGCTTTCCTGGCGCCCCAGTCGCGCCAATTGGCTAATCGCTCCAGCGCCTTCCGTATTGACCACCAACCGCGAGGCCTGGTCGCTGTAGAAGCTTTTGCCCTCTGTCAGCTCTCGTCGGAAGACATCCTGCAATTTGCTGAACCCTGAATACCCAAGCCGTCTGGCGAGCCTGGACAGTGTCGAGGCGTTGACCCCGAACTGCGCGGCCAACTCAGTGATTGAAGACACCGCCGCGTGTTGCGGCGATTCAATCATCTGGGTCAGCACTCGCGTCGAACTGCCGCCTAAAGCGATATCCACCTCTTGTCTATCGATGGCAGCCAGCAGCTGTTTCAGTTCAGCCACTGTTTCGGGTAGGTATTCATTGAACTGCGTCATCGGAGCTATCCGTTATTGGTCTAACACAACGGCGCCCTGGGCGTCAGGATGATCTGTCACGCGGCGCGCATAAACCCGCCATTCTACAGCGCTGGACGTCAGCGTGAAGATCGCCGTGGCAAGCGTATTTTCGTCATCAGGGTCATCTCCGGCGCAGCGGTAGACTGGCAACGTTGCGCTCTGCTCGTCGCGCAGGATTTGCAGCGCCAGCGTGAGATCGAGCTTACGGCTTGAGCCGGCCAACAGATGATCGACGCGCTGCTGACGAGCACCAGAACTACCTGTCACGATCTGCTTGAAATCCCGGAACGACGCATCGACCAGATGGTTCGAGTGGCCAGTCGATGCTTCAACCTCACGCACGACAACGCCATCTGACGTTGCTTCGACGCTGACGACACGAGCGCTACCCGCTTGCCCGAACGCGTGGTGGAACGCCCCGGCGCGAGGCATCGGGGAGACTGCGGCAATGGCCTCATCCACCGTTCGGGCATCCAGCGAAGCCCGCCCCAGAATCATCCGAGGCACGCCCACGGGGATATCAACCGGGCGAATATTGTTGACCGTCGCAACGACGCCGAACTCGTTGACTGCAAAGGTATGGCCCGCAATCGAGCCGGGATAGACGAAGCTGATGAAGGCCGCACCGTCCTCCGGCTTGGCGTGGACAATCGCACAATCACCGCGCAATTGCGGCAGCCCGTCTTCATTGTGGGCGATCAGGGTCCCCTGCTCTGCCTGGCCCAATACCGTGGTACAGCCATCCACACTGACCAACCCAGGAAAATCGCCCCTGCAGTTCCACATGAAGACTTCATCGACGGGCAATTCAAGCCCGGCGGCCAGGCCTTCGATCTCCTGCCAGTAGCGCGGATAGCGTTCACGCACCAGCGTTTTCATTTGCCGCGCCTTGTCCGTATCGGCCAACGAAACGAGGTGTTGCCAGAGCGGCAACCTGCGCAGTTTGCCATGTACGGATTGACGACCGAATTCACCCAGGCGCCGTCCGAGCTCGAACGCATCGCCGGCGATGTGAAGTTGAGTGAGCATCGCATTGCCCCTTATGAAACGTGCTGGAGAAACTCGCGCAAGCGCGGGCTGGGTGGGTTGGCGATCAGCTCTTGTGGCTTGCCATCTTCGGCGATGCGCCCCTTGTCGATGAAGATCAGTCGGCTGGCTACCTTGCGCGCGAAATCCACTTCATGGGTGACGATGACCATGGTCATGCCCTCCTCTGCCAGCGCCTTCATCACCGTCAGCACCTCATGACGCAGCTCAGGGTCCAGCGCCGAGGTCGGCTCGTCGAACAGCATCATCTTGGGCTTGACCGCCAGTGCCCGGGCAATGGCCACTCGCTGCTGTTGGCCGCCGGACAGCTGCGACGGGTAATGGTCAGCGCGTTCGGCCAGGCCTACCTTGGCCAGCAGCTCACGACCAAGCGCATGCGCTTCGGCCTTGCTTGCCCCGCGCACCCGGATCGGCCCGAACGCCACGTTTTCCAGAGCCGTCATCTGTGGGAACAGATGGAACTGCTGGAACACCATGCCGGCTTCCTGGCGAATGAGGCGCTCATCGACCTTGGGGTCGTTGACCTTCAAGCCGTCGACAATCAGCTCGCCCTCGGTGACTTCTTCCAGCTTGTTGATGCAGCGCAGCAAGGTGGATTTGCCAGAGCCCGACGGCCCGATGATGACCACGACCTCACCGCTGGCAATGCTCAGGTCGATGTTATGCAGCACCTGGGTGCTGCCGAAGTGTTTGGAAACGTTCTTGAATTCGATCACAGGATTTTCAACCTCGCTTCCATACGGCGCAGGATGTAGCTGAGCACCAGGGTAATGATCAGGTAGATCACGGCCACGGCAGACCAGACCTCCATCGCACGGAAATTGCCGGCGATGACTTCCTGGCCCTGGCGAGTCAGTTCGGCCACACCGATGACGATGAACAACGACGTGTCCTTGATACTGACGATCCACTGGTTGCCCAGGGCCGGGATCATCCGACGAAACGCCAGCGGTGTGATGACATAGCGAAGGGTGTCGCGGCCAGAGAGACCCAGCGCCAGTCCAGCTTCACGGAAGCCCTTGTTGATCGACAGCACAGCGCCTCGGGTAATCTCGCCGATGTAGGCGCCCGAATTGATCATGATGGTGAACACAGCGGCCCCGAACGGATCGATGCGCACGGGAATCATCAGGGGCAAGGCGAAGTAGATGAACATCACCTGCACCATGATGGGGGTGCCGCGAATCAGCTCGATGAATACCAACGCTACCCGACTGCTGAAGAAACCGCCGTAAGCGCGGGCGAAGCCCGCGATCACGCCGATGATGGCGCCGCCGATCAGGCCCAGGATCGAGATCCAGAGCGTGAGTTTGGCGCCTTCCAGCAGAACCGGGAGCGCATCCCAGATGGCGCTCCATTGAAAATGCATGACGGTGAACTCTCAGAAAACTTGGGAAGATTTACTGTGGTTGGGTGCCAAACCACTTTTCATAGATTTTGGCGTAGGTGCCATCCTCCCGAAGTTTCTTCAGGGCTGCATTGACTGGCTCACGCAATTCGCTGCCTTTGGGGAAGCCGATGCCGTATTGCTGTGCCATCATCTGCGCGCCCACGGCTTTGACCTGACCTTCGCCGGCGGTCTTGATGTAATAAAGCACGTTCGGCGTATCGTGCATGGCGGCGTCGACGCGCCCCGTGCGCAGCTCCAGGTAGGCGTTGTCGATGTTCGGGAACTGACGCAGATCCTTGGCCTTGAGATTGGCCTTGGCGTAGTCGGCGGCCGACGTTCCGCTCTTCACCGCCAGGCTTTTGCCGGCAATGTCTGCTTCCCCCTTGATGGTCTCGTTGTCACTCTTGACCATCAGCAGAAAGCCGCTGTCGTAGTAGCCGTCGGAGAAATCGATGGCCTGTTTGCGCTCTTCCTTGATCGTGATCCCCGCCAGCGCCGCGTCCACGTTATGGGTTTGCAACGCCGGAATGATGCCGTTGAAATCCATCGGCTTGAGCTGGTAGGTCACCCCCAGCTCTTTGGCGATGGCCGCCCACAGATCGATGTCGAAGCCCACATACTCATTACCCTGCTTGAATTCGAAAGGCACGAACGCCGTGTCTGTTGCGATCAGCAGCTCTTTCCCGGCAGCCATTGAGGTGCCTGAAATGGCCAGAGCAAAAGCTGCAAGCGATACCTTAAGAAATTTTTTCATCGTCTTTCCTCTGTAAGGGGGAGGCTCGGTTGCCGTTGGCGGCCCGAGGGAAAGCGGCAGTAGCAAGATATGGGGCAGGCCCCTGATTGTTATTGGCGGCAATTCCATGCCAGTGGTGCGCGTGCACCAGCGCAAGGCGAGCCGCGCTCCCTGCGGCTAGATGCAAATATCCGTTGCTTATGATCTATATGCAAGTATTATTTGCACACCCCTTGGAGGTGATCATGAGCCACGTCTTGCATCGAAGCTTCAACCATACCTACCCCACAGCCGTAGCCGGTGACGGGCCCTATCTGATTGATAGCGCCGGCAAGCGCTACCTGGATGCCAGTGGCGGCGCAGCAGTTTCCTGCCTTGGCCACAGCGACCCCGAGGTCATCGAGGCGGTACGCCATCAGATTGGCCAATTGGCCTACGCCCACAGCTCTTTCTTCACCACTGACGTCATGGAAGAGCTGGCAGATTTTCTCGTCGCTCGCGCGCCGAAGGGTCTGGAGTCTGTCTATTTCGTGTCCGGGGGTTCTGAAGCGGTGGAAACCGCACTCAAGCTGGCGCGGCAATACTTCGTGGAAATCGGTCAACCCAGCCGCAAGCATGTAATTGCGCGTCGTCAGAGCTATCACGGAAACACGTTGGGCGCCCTGGCGGCAGGTGGTAACGAATGGCGACGGCGGCAATTCGAGCCATTGCTGATCAACGTCAGCCACGTAAGCCCGAGCTATGCCTACCGTGATCAGTTACCGACTGAGACCGTCGAGCAATATGCTCAGCGCCTGGGCGCAGAGCTGGAATCGGAAATCTGCCGCCTGGGCCCGGCAAACGTCATGGCTTTCATCGCTGAGCCTGTCGTAGGGGCCACCTTGGGTGCCGTTCCAGCTGTCGCGGGCTACTTCAAACGCGTGCGTGAAATCTGCGATCGCCATGGCGTGCTGCTCATTCTCGACGAAGTCATGTGTGGCATGGGCCGCACGGGTTCATTGTTCGCGGCCGAACAGGAGGGAATCACGGCCGACCTGATCACTGTCGCCAAAGGGTTGGGCGCCGGCTACCAGCCGATTGGCGCAACGATGGTCAGCGCGAAGATCCGTGACGCTATCGCCAACGGTTCAGGCTTCTTTCAGCATGGCCACACCTACATCGGCCACGCGACCGCCTGTGCCGCGGCATTGGCCGTGCAGAAAACCATCGAGAAACGCGGGCTTCTGAACCGGGTCGTGACGCTGGGAGACACCCTGCAAGCACGCTTGACCGAGCGGTTCGGCGAGCACCCTCATGTGGGTGATGTCCGCGGGCGCGGGCTATTTCGTGGCATCGAACTGGTCAATGACCGCGCAACGAAAACGCCTTTTGATCCATCGATCAAACTGCACGCACGGGTGAAGAAAGCCGCCATGGCACACGGCCTCATGTGCTACCCCATGGGCGGTACTGTGGATGGGCAACAAGGCGATCACATTTTGCTGGCGCCGCCCTTCATCATCGACTCAAGTCATGTCGACGCGATCGTGGACAAGCTCGCGCTGGCAATAGACAGCGCAATCGCGGGGGTTTGAGAGGACGCTTATGAACATTCGATCCCGATTGACCTCACTCCATGAAGAGGAGATGAGCCAGGATCAGCGCAAGGTGCTGAGTGACATCCTTCAGGGGCCAAGGGGAAATCTTGACGGCCCCTTCCTCGCCTGGATCCATAGCCCTGCACTGGCTGATCACGCACAACGGCTTGGCGCTTTCTGCAGATACCACACGCGGCTGGACCTGCGTTTGAGCGAGCTGGCGATCCTGCTCACCGCAGCCTGGTGGCAGTCCCAGGCAGAGTGGCAGATCCATGAGCCTATTGCTCGCAGCAGCGGGCTCAGCGATGAGGTCATCGAGGCGCTGCGGGTACAACGTACGCCCACTTTCATCCAAAAAGATGAGGCCATCGTCTACCACTTGGGTGAAGAGCTCTACCGTACGCGCCGAGTCAGCGATGAGCGCTACCAGGACGCGGTGGATGCTTTCGGCGAGCCAGCCGTAGTCGAGCTGGTTGCGATTTTCGGGTACTACGCCTTGGTGGCCATGACGCTTAACGTCTTCGCTGTCCGGCGCCCTACAACCGCACCTTTGCCATTCCCTGAACCTTGATGACGGCCGCCGCAGGAGGAGCGGGAGAACTCGCTCCTGCAGCTTGGCTGACGTCCTGGTTCCAGCGCCCTGCTACATCCGTATGCTGACTAATCCTGGGCCGGCTCATAAAGGCTTACCGCGCGGGCATCCACCGCTTTTGGCAGTAGCCCTTCGCGATAGAACGCATCGGCGATGCGCTGCTGCTCGGCCAGGTTCTCCAGCTTCACTGGCTGCACGTCATAACTACGCCGGGCATTGGCCTGCTGCACCGTGGTGCTGTCCAGGTTGCCCCACAGCGGGCCGAGGATCCGCGCGGCCTGCGCCGGGTTGGCCTTGGTCCAGGCCCCGACCTCGCGCAAGGCCAGGTAGACCTGCTGGAGCACCTCGGGGTGGGCCTTGGCGTAGTCGCTGCTGGCCAGGTAATAGCGCTGGTAGCTGGCCAACTCGCTGCCATCGGCCAGGATGCGCGCGTTCTGCTGGCGCTGGGCACTGGCCACGTAAGGGTCCCAGGTCACCCAGGCATCGACCTTGTGGTTCTCGAAGGCGGCCCTGCCGTCGGCGGGGATCAGGTAGGCCGGGGTGATGTCCTTGAACGTCAGCCCGGCCTTGGCCAGGGCCTGGATCAGCAGGTAATGGCTGCCTGCCGCCTTGGTCACCGCCACGCGCTTGCCTTTGAGGTCGGCCAGGGTCTTGAGCGGCGAATCCGCCGGCACCAGGATCGCCTGGGCCGTTGGCGATGGTGTTTCGCGGGCGAAGTAGGTCAGCTTGGCCCCCGCCGCCTGGATGAACACCGGCACGGTGTCGGCGACGTCCGCCGACAGGTCGACATTGCCCAGGTTCAGTGCCTCCAGCAGCGGCAGCCCGCTGGGAAACTCATGCCAGCTGACCCGGATGCCCTCGGCCTGCAGGCGTTGCTCGAGGCTGCCACGGGCCTTGAGCAGGGTCAGCAGGGTCGAGGACTTCTGGTAACCGATGCGCAGGGTCTGGTCGGCGCTGGCCAGGCTTGGCAGCAGGGCGCTGGCCAGCAGCGCCAGACCCAGCTGGCGTAGAGCTTTGAATGGCATGAAGGAATCTCCTGAGTCAGGGTTGTGCGGCCAGCTTGGCTGGTCGCAGGAATGCTGAACCCGCTGGCGAAGGTCGGTGCCACATCGAGGCGTTCGTTCATCAGGCCGTGGGCATGATAGAAATCGGCGGTGTCCTGCTGCGTTGCCACGGTCTGTGGGTCGATCACTTGCCAGCGCAGATGGCGGCGTTCGAACTGCAGGCGGGCGGCATCCTCGGGGAAGCCAATGATCGCGGCCAGGGTTTTCGAATAGCTGTCCAGGTGCTGGTTGGCCCACACCTGCGCCTCGGCCAGGCGGTTGAGGTAGTCTTGCAGTGCTGCACGCCGCGCAGGCTCGCCCAGCGCCTTGTCGGTGGCGGCAAGGAAACTGTTGCCGCTGGACAGACCGCGGCCGTTGACCAGCACCCGGCCCTGCCCGCTCAGCTCGGCCAGCGCGGTGTAAGGCTCCCAGGTCGCCCAGGCGTCCACCGCGCCATTGGCCAGGGCGATCTTGGCGTCCACCGGCCCGAGAAAACGAAACTCCACGTCCTTCTCGCCGAGCCCGGCCTGGTCCAGTGCCTTGAGCGCCAGATGGTGCCCGATCGAACCTCGGCCAGTGGCAATGCGCTTGCCCTTGAGGTCCGCTGCGCCTTGCAGCGGCGCATCAGGCCGGACCAGCAGCGCGGTACCGTAAGGGTCTGACTTGTCCACGGCGACGGCTTTGACCGGCGCCCCCGAAGCCAGCACGAACAACAGCGGCGCATCACCAATGATGCCGGCATCGATCGCCCCGGCATTGAGTGCCTCGGCCAGCGGCGCGGCAGCGGGGAATTCGGCCCAATGGATGTCGTAGGGCAGGTCGCGCAAGGCGTCGGCTGCCTCCAGCTGGGCGCGCATGTTGCCCTTCTGGTCACCGATGCGCAGGGTCAGGCGCTCTGCGGCAATCGCCTGGCCTGTCAGCAACAGGGCCGCGGCAAGGGTCAACAATTTCGTTCGAATGGACATGGCGCTCCTCGCTGCCTGGGCGGGCAGCGTCATGCGGCCCGGTCAGGCGACTCTAGCGACAACCGTCAAATAAACTAAATTGATTTTAGGAATAACCTAATATGCGTTTTAATCAAAGCAAACCCTGCAGATGTCATTACCCGCCAGTGCGATTATGCTGATGCCTTATTTTTCCCGTTCGATCCTGTGAGCGCCGATTATGAAAATCGATGATATGGACGCCTTCGTCGCGGTCATTCGTTGCCAGTCGACCAACCTTGCCGCCGAAGCCTTGCAACTGACGCAACCGGCCATTACCCGCCGGGTGCAGAACTTCGAGGAAGACCTTGGCGCCACCCTTCTCGACCGCAACACCAAACCGCTCAAGCCGACGCCCATGGGGCTGCGGGTGTACGAGCAGTGCAAGGCGATCCTGCGCGAGATCGACTCGCTGCGCGAACTGGTGGCCAACGATGGCGCCCCGTCGGGCACGCTGCGCCTGGGCGTGCCGCAGACCCTGGGCGATGTGGTACTGCTTGACGCCCTGGCACAGATCCGCGAAGCCTACCCACAGCTACGCACCCAGGTCAGCAGTGGCTGGGGCAGCAGCTTGATCGCGCGCATGGAAAACGGCGAACTGGACGCTGCTGCCGCATTGTTCCCGCCAGGCAAGATCTTCCCCGAGGGCATCGCCAGCCAGTCCATCGCACGCATGCCGCTGAAAGTGGTGGCGGCCAAGGGTAGTGCAGGCAAGCGCAGCTACAAGCTCAAGGACTGCTATACCCGCGGCTGGGTGCTCAACCCTGACGGCTGCGGTTTCCGCGCAGGGCTGCAGCGAGCGCTGAGCGAACAGGGGCTGAGCCTGTCCATCAACCTGGAGACCTTCGGCACCGAGTTGCAACTGGGGCTGGTTGCCAATGGCCAGGGCCTGGGGTTGGTCCCGGAACCGTTGCTGCAAGCAAGCCGGCATCGCGATGCCCTGGACGTGCTCAATGTCACCGATTTCAAACCGCAGGTAGACCTGTGGCTGTTCCATCCGCGCTACCTGGGTAATTTGCAGGAGCCAGTGGAACTGTTTGGTGAAGTAGCCGGGCATAGACTGCTGGGCTGAGCGTCCCGAGGACCAGCGTGTGCAGCGTCACTAAATGCATTTTTCGCATAACATGATGCTGCATAGATTCTTAAAACAAATAATTAGCATAGAACAAAAAAGACTTTTACAGCCTTCATCCATACGAATACGGTCTTAAGCACTTACCGTCATTCAGGGATGAAACCCCATGAGTCACCCCTCCGACAGCGCCCTCGCCGAGCTGACGCAGGCCCTCGCCGCCAATGCCGAGCGCTATGATCGCAGCGGCCAGTTTCCGCAGGACAACTTCGACCTGCTGCAACGTCACGGCCTGCTCGGCTTCACCGTGCCCCAGGCCCTCGGCGGCGGCGGTGCTGACCTTGCCAGCGCTCGCCGGGTGATCGGCGCGGTCGGCAAGGGCGACCCGGCCACCGCGTTGATCCTGGTGATGCAGTACCTGCAGCATTTCCGCCTGCAGGACGAAGCGCGCTGGCCCGAGCACCTGCGCCAGCGCGTGGCCCGTGAAGCCGTGCAACAGGGCGCACTGATCAACGCGCTGCGCGTCGAACCCGAACTTGGCAGCCCCGCCCGCGGCGGCTTGCCGGCCACCGTCGCCCGGCGTACCGCCGAAGGCTGGCGCCTGAGCGGGCGCAAGATCTATTCCACCGGTAGCCACGGCCTGACCTGGTATCTGGTCTGGGCGCGCAGCGACGATGCCGACCCGCTGGTGGGCGGCTTCCTGGTGCACCGCGACACGCCCGGGATCACCATCATCGACGACTGGGACCACCTGGGCATGCGTGCCACCTGCAGCCATGAGGTGCGATTCGATGACGTGCTGATCCCTCTCGACCACGCCGTCAGCGCCAGCCCTGCCAGTGCCGCGAGAGCCGAACTCGATGGCCACGGCCTGCTGTGGATGGCCGTGCTGCTGCCAGCGGTGTATGACGGCGTGGCCCGCGCCGCCCGCGACTGGCTGGCGGGCTTCCTCAAGCAGCGCACGCCGTCGAACCTGGGTGCGCCGCTGGCCAGCCTGGCGCGTTTCCAGGATGTGCTGGGGCGCATCGACACGCTGCTGTTCGCCAACCAGAGCCTGCTCGATGCCGCCGTCGCCGGGCAAACGGCGGCGCAGCACGCCGGCCAGCTCAAGCACCTGGTGAGCAGCAATGCCATCCAGGCCGTGGCCCTCGCCGTCGAGGCCGCCGGCAACCCCGGGCTTTCGAGACGCAACCCGCTGGAGCGGCACTACCGCGACGTACTCTGCAGCCGCATTCACACCCCGCAGGACGACGTGGTATTCGGCCAGGTCGGCCGCGCCGCGCTGACGGAGGTTCGCCCATGAGCCATTCGATCATTGCCAGCCAGCTCGACGCCCAGGCCAACCAGCAGCTGCGCGAGCAGTTGCCAGACCATGAAGTGCTCGACATCGCCCCCGGCCAGTTGGCCCTCGAAGCACCCGCCGATGTGTTCATCCTGCGCCCGGTCAATGTGCGCGGGCAGCGCGTCGACAGCCCGCCGCCAGGTTGGCCCTGGGGTTTGAAATGGGTGCAGCTGGTGTCTTCGGGCATCGACTTCTACCCCGACTGGGTCTTCAAAGGCGCGCCGGTGACCAGCGGCAAGGGCGGCAACGCCGAGCAGGTGGCCGAGTTCGCGCTGGCCCTGGTGTTCGCCGCTGCCAAGCACCTGCCAGGGCTTTGGGTCAAGGATGCCGACTGGCGCCTGACCCCGCTGGCGCCGCTGCGTGGCCGCACCCTGGGTATTCTCGGTTTCGGCAGCATCGGCCAGAGCCTGGCGCGCAAGGCCGTGGCACTGGGTATGCGGGTGCTGGCCCTGAGCCGCCCTGGCCAGCCAATTGCCGAAATACCTGGTGTGCAACGTGCCGACCACCTGCGTCAGTTGTTCGCTGGCAGCGACCATCTGGTGCTGGCCGCCCCGCTCACCCCTGCCACCCGCGGCCTGATCGACCGCCAAGTGCTGAGCGACGCCCGCCCTGGCTTGCATCTGGTCAACATCGCCCGGGGTGGGCTGCTCGACCAGCAGGCCCTGCTGGAGGCCCTGGACAGCGGTTTGATCGGCCGTGCCAGCCTGGATGTCAGCGACCCCGAGCCGCTGCCCGTCGGCCACCCGCTGTATCACCACCCACGGGTATTTCTGTCACCCCATACCTCGGCCATTTCCGAGGAGGGTTACCCCGCCTTCCTTGAAGCCTTCCTCGCCAACTTCCACCGCTACCGCGCGCAGGCGCCCCTGGCCAACCTGGTCGACACCACACGCGGCTACTGATTACCGGAGAGCACACCATGAGTTCACTGTCTGCCATCACGCCCCGTTCTGCCAATGTGCGCGAGCGGGTCAGCGCCGAAGAATGGGAGGTACGCGTCAAGCTGGCCGCAGCCTACCGCCTGGCGGCGCTGTTCCGCTGGACCGACCATATCTACACGCACTTCTCCGCCCGCGTGCCGGGGCCGGACGAACACTTCCTGATCAACGCCTTTGGCTTGCTGTTCGACGAAATCAGCGCTTCCAACCTGGTCAAGGTGGACGTCGACGGCACGATCATCGACGACCCACTGGGCCTGGGTATCAACCAGGCCGGCTATGTGATCCACAGCGCCATTCACCGCGCCAGGCCCGACCTCAAGGCGGTGCTGCACACCCACACCCGCGACGGTGCGGCGGTGTCGGCCCAACGCGACGGCCTGCTGCCGATTTCCCAGCACGCCCTGGCCTATTACAGCCGGGTGGTTTACCACGATTACGAGGGCGTGGCCCTGGACCTGGACGAGCAGCAGCGGCTGGTGGCCAACCTGGGCGACAGCAACATCCTCATCCTGCGCAACCACGGGCTGCTCACCGGCGGCATCAGCGTGGAGCATGCGTTCCGCGAACTGCATGGGCTGGAGCGGGCGTGCAACATCCAGGTGGCGGCCCAGGCCGGGGGCAATGACCAGCTGTTGCATGCACCGCAAGCGGCGATTGCCAAGGTGCATGAGCAATCGAAGCGGTTTGCCGATGGCAAGGGCGAAGGTATCCAGCGGCATTGGGATGCGTTGATCCGGCAGCTGGATCGCGAGGGCCGCGATTACCAGGACTGATTGCAAGGCAACCGTCGTCTGTGCCGGCCTCTTCGCGGGTACAGATAACCCTCTCTCATCGAAGGACATCCCATGCCCCCACTGCATCGCCTGTTCGCCACCGGCTGCCTGGCCCTGGCCCTCGCTGCCTGCTCGCCCGCCGACGACAGCACCACCAGCAAAACCCTCAGCGTTGCCTTCTGGGGCGACAACACCACCCTGGTCAGCGTCGACCCTTTCCAGGTCTACTGGCTGGAACACCGCGTGTTGCTGCGCAACGTCGCTGAATCGCTCACCGACCAGGACCTGGACAGCGGGCGCATCATCCCGTGGCTGGCAAAAAGCTGGGAGATCAGTGCCGACGCCCTGAACTACACCTTCCACCTGCGCCAGGACGTCACCTTCAGCAATGGCGAGCGCTTCGATGCGCACGCCGTGAAAGCTGCCTTCGACAGCAACAAAGCCTTCGCCAGCCAGTTGCCCGCCACCTTTGGTGCCACCTACCTCGCCGGCTACGACCACGCGGAGGTCATCGACGACTTCACCGTGCGGCTGGTGCTGTCACGGCCCAATGCCGGCTTCCTGCAGGCGACTTCCACCACCAACCTGGCGATCCTCGCGCCGGCCTCGTACCAGCTGACCGCGCAGGAACGTTCGCAAGGCAAGATCATCGGTACCGGCCCGTTCATCCTCGAGCACTACACCCCCGAGGTCGGCGCACGCCTGGTCAAGCGCCCCGACTACGCCTGGCCGTCGGCCAACATGCGCAACCAGGGCCCGGCCCACGTGGAGGCCGTGGAGATCAGTTACATCCCCGAGGAAAGCGTGCGCAATGGCCTGTTCCTGCAGGGCAAGGCCGACATCCTGTGGCCACGCAACCCGTTCTCGGAAGTCGACCTCAAGCTGTTCCAGTCCAAGGGCGCGACCATCCAGAGCCGCTCGTTGCCAGGCCCGGCGCTGAACCTCTACCCCAACACCCGCAACGACCGCCTGCTGGCCGACCGCCAGGTGCGCCTGGCGCTGCAGAAAGCCATCGACCGTACCAGCTACGCGCACACCGTGTACAACGCAGCGTTCCCGGTGGTGAGCGGCGTGTATGACGTCACCACGCCGTATTTCAAGCCACAGGCCAGCAAGCTTGCCTATGACCCCGAAGGCGCCGAGCAATTGCTGGACGCCGCTGGCTGGCGCAAGGGCGAGGATGGCTACCGGCACAAGAACGGCCAGCGTTTGACCCTGCGCTACAACCTCACTCCGGCCGAAAGCGCCGGTGACGTGCTGGTGCAGGACCAACTGCGCAAGGTGGGTATCGATCTCAAGCTGAATGTGCTGACCCGTGCCGAATGGGTTGCCGGCAACGCAGCCGGTAACTATGACCTGACCTCCACCTACATGACCCGCGCCGACCCGATCATCCTGCAGACCATCCTCGACCCCCGCTCGGCCAACAGCGCCACGCTGGCCACCAACACCTACGAGCCACCCACACTGGCCAAGGCCCAGGTGCTGTTTGACCGCGGCATCACTGCCACCGCCGATCCGCAGCGGGCACAGGCCTATGGCCAGCTGCAGGACCTGCTGATCGACGAAGCCTCGGCGTTCCCGCTGTACGAGCGGGTCTGGCAGGCCGCCACCGCGCCGCGGGTCAAGGACTTCCGCTGGACCGCAGAAGGCTTCGCCCTGTTCAGCGACATCCAGGTCGGCCAGCCATGAAGCGCTACCTGACCGGCCGTATCGGCCAGGCGCTGCTGGTGCTGTGGGGTGCCTACACGATCACTTATTTCATTCTCTACCTGCTGCCCGGCGATACCCTGGCGATCATGCTCAGCGCCTCGGGCCTGGAGGCCGACGGCCTGTCACCCGAGGACCTGGCCAAGGCCCGCGCCTACTACGGGCTGGACAAAGGGCTGTTCGAGCAGTACTTCGACCTGCTGTGGCGCGCGCTGCACGGCGACCTTGGGCAGTCGCTGTCCCTGGGGCGTCCGGTCACCGCGCTGCTGGCCGAGCGCCTGCCGCAGACCCTGGCGCTGGCGGGCTCTGCCATCGTGCTGTCGCTGCTGGCCGGGGTCGGTCTGGCCTACCTGACCGCCTACCTGCAATGGCGACCGCTGAAGACGGCACTGGCCCGCCTGCCCTCGCTGGGCTTTTCGGTGCCGGTGTTCTGGATGGGCCTGCTGCTGATCCAGGTGTTCGCCTTCGCCCTCGGCTGGTTCCCGGCCACCGGTAGCCAGGGCCTTGCCAGCCTGGTGCTGCCGGCGATCACCTTGGCGATACCCAGCGCCGCCGTCTACGCCCAGGTATTGCAACGCGGCTTCCAGGGGGTGTGGCAGGAACCGTACATCACCACTGCCTTCGCCAAAGGCCTCAGCCGGGCCCAGGTGCAGGCCCGTCACGGCCTGCGCAACGCCGCCTTGCCGTTGCTGACCCTGGTCGGCCTGCAGGTCGGCAATACGGTGTCTGGCGCCGTGCTGGTGGAGACCATCTTCTCGCGTAACGGCGTCGGCCGCCTGGCACAGGAGGCCGTGTTGCGCCAGGACATCCCGGTAGTGCTGGCGATCGTCGCGGTATCGGCGACCGCGTTCGTGGTGGTCAACCTGCTCGTCGACTTGCTCTACCCCTGCCTCGACCCGCGCATCACCCATACGGCCAAGGTGAACTGAAATGACCATCGATATCTCCCTGACCCCGATTGGCACCGCCCCCGCCAGCGACGAGGCCCGCCCTGCAGTTACCTGGAAGCGTCGCACACGCTGGCAGCGCGCACGGCAAACCTTGCTCCCGTTGCTGCGCCGCCCCGGCTTCAGCCTGGCGCTGCTGGTCGTGCTGTTTGCCTTGTGCGCGGCGCTGGCACCCCACCTGCTGACCAGCTACGACCCTTATGCCACGTCGCCTGCCGACAAGCTCAGCGCCCCCGGCCTGGCGCACTGGTTCGGTACTGACGAGCTGGGCCGTGACCTTTACTCCCGGGTGGTGTACGGCGCACGCCTGTCGGTGATGGCCGCCCTGCTGGCGGTGGTCATCGCCCTGTTCGGTGGCCTGGGTCTTGGTGTACTGGCTGGTTTTGCCGGCGGGCGCATCGACGCGGCGCTGATGCGCCTGATCGATGTGTTGCTGGCCCTGCCCGGCCTGCTGCTGGCGCTGGCCATCGTCACGGCCATCGGCTTCGGCACGGTACCAGTGGCCGTCGCCGTAGGGGTCGGGATCATCCCGGGTTTCGCCCGCACCACCCGCGCCGAAGTGCTGCGGATCAAGACCCTGCCCTACGTCGAAGCCGCGCGCCTGGGCGGCGCCAGTTGGGCACGCACGCTGCTGCGCCACGTGCTGCCCAACGCCTGGGGCCCGGTGGCGGTGCTCGCCACCCTGGACTTCGGCGCCGCCATCCTGGCGACCGCCGGGCTCAGCTTCCTCGGCTTCGGCGCCGCTCCGCCAGCGGCGGAATGGGGCACGCTGATCGCCAACGGCCGCCACTTCCTCATCACTGCGCCTTGGGTATCCCTGCTGCCGGGGCTGTTCGTGGTGGCCGTGGTGTTCAGCCTCAACCACCTGGCGCGCAGCGCCGAGGAGCATGCCCGATGAGCCCGTCGCCGTTGATCGAGGTACGCGACCTGAGTGTCAGCTACGCCTTCGCCGGGCAACGCACCCAGGCCGTGAGCCAGCTGTCGTTCAGCCTGGCCCAGGGGGAAACCTTGGCGATCGTCGGCGAGTCCGGTTCGGGCAAGTCGACCCTGGCCAACGCCTTGCTCGGCCTGCTGCCCGGCAATGCCCAAATCGACCAGGGCCAGCTGTGGGTCGACGGCGTCGATGTGGCCCAGGCCGACGCGCGCACCCAGCGCCAGTTGCGCGGGCGTACCATCGGGCTGGTGCCACAGGACCCGATGGTCAGCCTCAACCCTACCCTGCGCATTGGCCGGCAGATCGCCGAGGCGCTGGTGCTGGCCCGCGGCCGGCGCTACCGCGAGGTGCACAGCGAAGTCCTGGCGTTGCTGGCCCAGGTTGGCCTGGACGAGCCAGCGCTGCGGGCGCGCCAGTACCCCCACGAATTGTCCGGCGGCATGCGCCAGCGGGTACTGATCGCCATCGCCCTGGCTGGCGCGTCGCGGCTGATCATTGCCGACGAGCCCACCAGCGCACTGGATGTAACGGTGCAGCGGCGCATTCTCGACCACTTGCAACAACTGGTGGCCGAGCGCGGCATCTCGTTGCTGATCATCACCCATGACCTGGGCATGGCATGCGACCGCGCCGACCGCCTGCTGGTGATGAAGCAGGGCAAGCTCATCGAGCACGCCCCCCCCAGGCGGATACTCTGGGGTGCACAGCATCCCTATACCCGTGCTCTGCTCGATGCAGCGCCGGCCTTCGTGCCGCGGCGCAGGCCGGGCGTGGTGCCGGGCCAGGCGCCACTGCTGCGCCTGAGCAACGTCGGCAAACACTTTGCGCTGCCGGGGCAGCCTGCCCCCTTCACCGCCCTGCATGACCTGAACCTTGAAGTGCACGCCGGGCAGACCCTGGCCATCGTGGGCGAGTCGGGCTCGGGCAAAAGTACAGCGCTGCGTATTGCCCTGGGGCTGGAAAAGCCCAGCCAGGGGCAGGTCGAGTTCGCCGGCGAAGCGGTCAGCACGCTCAGCTGGCGGCAGTTCCGCCCCCTGCGTCGGCGCATCCAGCTGGTGCAGCAGAACCCGTTTGCCGCACTCGACCCGCGCTTCACCGTGTTCGACAGCATCGTCGAGCCGCTGGTGTCGTTCGGCCTGCTCAAGGGCCAGGCACTGGAACGCAAGGCCCGCGAACTGATCGCCAGGGTGCACCTGCCGGTGCACTTCCTCGACCGCCTGCCGCGGGAATTGTCCGGCGGCCAGCGCCAACGGGTGGCCATTGCCCGGGCCCTGGCCCTGGAGCCGGACGTGTTGCTGCTCGACGAACCGGTCAGCGCACTGGACGTATCGGTGCAGGCACAGATCCTCGCCCTGCTGGATGAGCTGCAGCGCGAATCGGGCATGGCTTACGTACTGGTCTCTCATGACCTGGCGGTGGTGGCAAGCATGGCCGACCAGGTGCTGGTGCTGCGGCGCGGGCAGGTGGTCGAGCAAGGGCCGGCGCTGCAGGTGTTCGGCCAGCCGGCCAGCGCCTATACCCGAGCGCTGATCGAGGCCATACCTGGGCATTCGCGCAGCGTACTGCCCGTGGCGGTTTGACCGTTGTGCCACGCGGCACGGGCGTGCCGCGTGGATCAGACATTGAGGCCTATCTGGCCAGAGGTATTGAACGTGAGCAAACGACAGATCCATCTCGGCGCGATGATCCATGGTGTCGGCCACGGCTGGGGCGAGTGGCGGCACCCCGAGGCACTGGCCGACGCCAGCGTCAATTTCGCTTACTACAAGCAACAGGCACAACTGGCGGAGGCTGCGAAGTTCGACTTCGCCTTCATCGCCGACAGCCTGCACATCCACGCCCGCTCCAGCCCGCATTACCTCAACCGCTTCGAGCCGCTGACCATTCTCTCGGCGCTGGCAGCTGTGACCTCCCGCATCGGCCTGGTGGCCACCGTCACGGTCAGCTACACCGAGCCTTTCCAGGTCGCCCGGCAGTTCGCCTCGCTGGACCTGATCAGCGGCGGTCGTGCCGGCTGGAACGTGGTCACCTCATGGCTCTCGGGCACCGCTGACAACTTCGGCAAGGATCAACACCCTCCGCATGCCGTGCGCTACCGCATCGCCCGTGAACATGTCGAAGTCGTCCAGGGCCTGTGGGACTCGTGGGAAGACGACGCCTTCACCCGCGACAAACAGACCGGCGAGTTCTTCGACCCGGCCAAGCTGCACACCCTGGGCCACCAAGGCGAGTTCTTCAAGGTCAAGGGCCCGCTGAACATCCAGCGCTCACCCCAGGGCCAACCGCTGATCTTCCAGGCCGGGGTGTCGGAGGACGGGCGCAACTTCGCCGCGCAGAAGGCCGACGCGATCTTCGTCAACCCCGAGTCGTTCAGTGATGCCTGCGCTTATTACCAGGACCTGAAACAACGCGCCGCGGGCCATGGCCGCGACCCGGAGCAACTGTTCATCCTGCCGGGTATCCGCCCCATCGTCGGCCGCGATGAAGCCGAGGTCGAGTGCCGCTACCAGCAGGCCGTAGACCTGGTGAGCATCGAAGACGCGCTGGTCGCCCTGGGCCGGCCATTCAACGACTATGACTTCAGCCGGCACGACCTGGATGCACCGTTCCCCGACCTGGGCAGCCTCGGCGACAACAGCCACAAGGGCACCGCCGACCAGCTGAAACAGCTGGCCCGCGACGAGGGCCTGAGCCTGCGCGAGATTGCCTTGCGCTTCTCGCGCCCGCGACGGGACTTCACAGGGACCCCAGAGCAAGTTGCCGATGCCTTGCAAGGCTGGTTCGAGGGCGGCGCCGCCGATGGTTTCATCATCAACGCGTTGCTGCCCGATGGCCTGCAGTACTTCACCGAGCTGGTGGTCCCCCTGCTGCAGGCGCGCGGCCTGGTGCGCAGCGAGTACACCGGCAGCACGTTGCGCGACAGCTTCGGCCTGGGCGTACCGAGCAACCGCAATACCCAACGTCGCCTCCAGGCCGCCGTCGCCTGACCGCCGCCCCTTGAAAAGGAGTTCCACCGCATGACCCTCGAATTCATTGGCCTCATCGGCCCCCAGGAAAGCAGTGAATCCCAGGCTCCGCGGGGCCCGCTGGTTGACCTGGATTTCATCAAGGCGTTCGCCCAGGCCCAGGAATACGCCGGGTTCGACAAGGCCCTGCTGGCGGTCAACACCAGTGCGCCGGACTCGATGATCCTGGCCAGCTACGTCGCTGCACTGACCGAGCGCATCGGCCTGCTGGTGGCACACCGCCCCGGCTTCCAGGCCCCGACCTTCGCCGCCCGCCAGTTCGCCACGCTCGACCAGCTCAGCCGTGGCCGAGCCTCGATCAACGTGATCACCGGCGGCGACAGCGGCGACCTGCAACGCGACGGCGACTTCCTCGACAAGGATGCCCGCTACGCCCGCACCGACGAATACCTGGAGGTGCTGCACAATACCTGGACGCAGACCACGCCGTTCGACCACCACGGAACGCATTACCGGGTGGAAGACAACCTGACCCTGGTCAAACCCGTGGGCAAGCTGCCGGTGTACTTCTCCGGCGCCTCGGACGCGGCAGTGGAAGTCGCGGCCAGGCACGCCGATGTCTACATGATGTGGGGTGAGCCGCTGGCGCAAGTGCGCGAGCGCATTGCCCAGGTGCGCAAGGCCGCTGCCCGCTACGGGCGGGAGAACCATATCCGCTTCAGCCTGTCGCTGCGGCCGATCCTCGGTGCAACGGAAGAACAAGCCTGGGCGCGGGCCGAGCGCATCCTGGCCGAGGCCCGGCAACGCATCGGCATTCGCCAGGGCAACCGCCGCGAGAAGAACTTCGGCAAGAGCAACGCCGGTTCCGAACGCCTGGTGCAACTGGCCAGCCAGCGCAAGGTGCATGACACCCGGCTGTGGACCGAGATCGCCGCCCTGGGCGGCGGCGCCGGCAACTCCACCTCGCTGGTGGGCACGCCCGAGCAGGTGGCCGAGGCCGCGCTGGCTTACTACGAACTGGGCGTGAGCACCTTCCTGTTCCGCGGGTTCGAACAATTGCGCGACGCCGTAGAGTACGGGCAGGAGCTGATTCCGCGGATTCGCCAGCGGGTCGAGCAGTTCGAGGCGCAGCGCGCGAGCCGCACGGGCTAGAACGCCAGCGCCCGTCCGAGCGTCGCCCAGGCGGCGCTCGCTTCATGTTTCAGCATAAATACCCAACGGCAGCAAAAATCAGCGTTGCGCATTTTTCAATAAGACAATTATCAGATATATACATAATTAAGTTAGAACCAAAAAGACTTTCACATCAATCTGAAAGTCCATTAGGTTCTACATACCGACCCCGACATGGCGGAGGCAAATGGATTTGTGCCAGCCACCGTCGAGCCTTTCACCAGGGCAGCCCAACCGTTGCGCACATCCGGACCCAACCTTTTCGGAGCATGCGACATGGGATTGTCCCGTAGAGACCTGATCACCCGCCTCGCCGCCATTGGCGGCTATTCGGCAGCCCTCGGCGCGCTGGGGCACAATGCCCTGGCCGCCACCTTCCAACCCCTGCAACTGGCTGCCAATGGCGGCAATGGCAAGCGCGTAGTGATAGTCGGTGCCGGCATCTCCGGCCTGGTATCCGCCTACGAACTGCGCAAGGCCGGCTTTGCCGTCACCGTGCTGGAAGCACGCGAACGCGTTGGCGGCCGGGTCTGGACCCTGCGCCAGGGCGACCGCATCGAACACAACGACGGCAGCTCGCAAACCGTCGAGTTCGACCCGGGGCACTTCTTCAACGCCGGCGCGGCACGCCTGCCCAGCCATCACCTGACCATCCTGGGCTACTGCCGTGAGCTGGGCGTGGAGTTGCAGGTGCTGGTCAACAGCAGCCGCAATGCCCTGGCCCAGCCGGACCTGGCCCGCCCGCCGCTGCTGCTGCGCCAGGCGGTCAACGACACCCGCGGGCACTTCAGCGAGCTGCTGGCGCGCAGCATCAACCGCAACAGCCTCGATGCCGACCTCAGCAGCAGCCAGCGCAAGGCCTTGCTGGCGTTCCTCAAGGTCTATGGCGACCTCGACAGCCAGCAGCAGTACCGCGGTTCGGTGCGCGCTGGCTACACACGCTTTGCCGGTGCCGGCGACCAGACGCCAATCCAGCGCCAGCCGGTGCCGCTGGAGCAATTGCTGGACAGCAACCTGCTGCTGCCCCTGGTATTCGACGAGATCCCCGAGTTCTCCTCGACCATGTTCCAGCCCGTTGGCGGCATGGACCAGATCCCCAAGGCGTTCTACCGCCAGGTCAAGGACAGCGTACGCCTGGGCGCTGAAGTGCTGGCGCTGGACACCGGCACCACCGGCGCCAGGGTGACCTGGCGCGACCGCAAGAGTGGCCAGCAGCATGTCGAGCACGCCGACTACGCCATCGTCACCTTGCCGCTGCCGTTGCTGGCCAAGCTGCCGAACAACTTCGACCACGCCTTCAGGCAAGCCATTGCCAGCGTCGAAGGCGACAAGGCCAACAAGGTCGCCTGGCAATCACCGCGCTTCTGGGAAACCGATTTCCAGATCTACGGCGGGCTCAGCTACATCAACCATGAGGCGCGCACCTTGTGGTACCCCAGCGATCACCTCAACAGCGCCCAGGGCGTACTGGTCGCAACCTACAACACCGGCGAGGTGGCCCGGCAGTTTGCCGCCAAGTCGCTGCAGGCGCAGGTGGCCTCGTCGCGCCAGGCCGTGGAGTCGCTGCACCCCGGCCACAGCCACAAGCTTGGCCGGCCGGTGGTGGTGAACTGGTCGAAGATCCCGTTCAGCGAAGCCCCGTGGATCGTCCATGACGAAGTCGCACAGCCGGGCTACGACCTGCTCAACCAGCCCCAGGGCCGCACCTGGTTGGCCAGCGATGCCTTGGCCCATGGTGGCGTGGGCATCTGGCAGAACAGCGCAGCCGAATCCGCCCGCCGGGTGGTCGCGCTGATCGCCCGCCATGCCAGCCAGCCCACCCGCGGCGTCGCCGCCTGACCTGCAAGGAACCTTGCCCATGCCTCGTCTTCTCCTGCTTGCCGGAGTGCTCATGTCGCTCAGCCTCAACGCCAACGCCGACCCCATCACACGGATCGCGCCGCCCGGCTCGAATTTTCCCATCTCGCAACTGGTCACGGTACCGGCCGGCAGCCAGCTGACGTTCGTCAGTGGCACCCTGCCGGATGTCGTCGACCCCAACGCGCCCAAGGGCAGCACGGCCGCACTGGGCAACACCGAAACCCAGACCCGCTCGGTGCTGAACAAGCTGCGCACGGCGCTGCAGCGCCAAGGCCTGGACCTGGGCGACATCGTCCAGTTGCGGGTGTTCCTGGTAGGCGACCCGGCCAACGGCGGCGCACTCGACTTCGCCGGTCTGCAGGCGGCCTACACCGAGTTCTTCGCCACTGCCGAACAACCCCGCACCCCGACCCGCACGGCCATCCAGGTGGTGGCCCTGCCGCTGCCGGGCGCGCTGGTGGAAATCGACGCGATCGCGGCCAAGGCGCCGTGAGCGCTCCCGGCCTGGCCGAGGAACCCGCCGCCCAGGCCCTCGGCACGGTGATCGTCACCGGCAACCGGGGTAGCGAGAAACGCACCGTCACCAGCAGCCCGGTACCAATCGACGTGATCAGCGCCAGGCAACTGCAGGAAACCGGCAAGCCCGGCCTGATGGAAGCCCTCAGTGCCAGCGTGCCGTCGCTGACCCTGCCGGAGAAGACCGGCTGGGACGCCAGCGGCATGGCCCGCGCACCGAACCTGCGCGGGCTCAATGCCGCCCAGGTGCTGGTGCTGGTCAACGGCAAGCGCCGCCACACCAGCGCCACCCTGAACATCAGCGGCATCAACGCCGGCGCGGCGCCCAGCGACCTCGACCTCATCCCCATCGCGGCCATCGACCATGTCGAAGTGCTGCGTGACGGCGCCGCTGCCCAGTACGGCTCCGACGCCATCGCCGGGGTGATCAACGTGATCCTCAAGGCCGACACCCGTGGCACGGCGGTGAGTAGCGTCGGCCAAGGCTACGACGGCAAGAAACAGACCGTGCAGCAGAACCTGAACAAAGGCTTCGAGATCGGCCGCGACGGTGTCGTCCAGCTGGCCCTGGACGCCCGCAGCCAGAACGACGACAACAAGGCCAGCGCCAACGGCTACAGCCAGGCCGAAGCCCTGGACCGGGCCGGCAAGGTCACCTACGGCGGCTATGGCACGCCGAAGATCAACCTGCTGACCCTGGGCTACAACGCCGAACTGCCGCTGCAGGACGACCTCACCCTCTACTCGTTCAGCACCTGGTCCTACCGCAAGGCCGAGCAAGGCCAGAACTTCCGCCTGCCGACCATCGTCAACACCATCACCACCGGGCCCAACGGCCGCCCTGCCGGCTATACGCCTACCTGGTACATCGAAGAGTACGACTACCAGGCGGCGTTCGGCGCCAGGGGCCTGGGCGCTGAGTGGGACTGGGACCTGTCCAGCACCTACGGGCGCAACCAGGCCGAACAAGGCACCTGGAACAACCAGAACCCGTCCCTGGGCGAGGCCACGCCCGACCATTTCGAGTCCGGCACCTGGGTCAGCTCGCAGCTGACCAGCAACCTCGACCTGCGGCGCAGCTTCGAGGTCGGCCTGGCCAGGCCCCTGGACGTCTCCTGGGGCCTCGAGCAGCGCCGCGATACCTACCAGGTCCAGGCCGGCGACTGGGCCAGCTGGGCCGACGGCGGTTTTTGTGTGGCGCCTGGCAACTGCGCAGCTTCAGGCGCCCAGGTCACCAACGGCATCTCGCCTGCCGAAGCCAGCAGTGCCAGCCGCAACAGCTACGCCGGCTACCTGGATGTCGGTTTCAACCCGCTACCCCAGTGGTACTGGGGCGCGGCCCTGCGCTACGAGCACTATGACCGCGGCATCGGCGCCACCCGCAGCGGCAAGCTGACCACGCGCTACGCGTTGACCCCCGAACTGGCCGTGCGGGCCACTGTGAGTAACGGCTTCCGCGCCCCGTCGCTGGCCAACAGCCTGTTCAGCGCGCGCTCCACCACCTACGGCGTGGTCGATGGCGTATACCAGTCGATCAACTACGGCGTGCTGCCGGTGGACTCTGCCGCGGCCCAGGCCCTGGGCGCCGAGCCGCTGAAACCGGAAAAATCCACCAACTACAGCCTTGGCCTGGCCTGGCAGCCGAGCGAGCGCCTGGCCTTCACCGCCGATGCCTACCTGATCAACGTGCGCGACCGCATCACCCTGACCGGCACCCTGCTCGGCCCGGAAGTGACCCAGGCCCTGCTGGCCAACGGCATCGACTCGACCTCGGGCGGCCAGTACTTCACCAACGGTGCCAGCACCCGCACCAAAGGCCTGGACCTGGTGGGCAGTTATGACCAGGACCTGGGCAGTGCCGGGAGCGTGAAGTGGACGGCAGCCTTCAACTGGAACGACACCGAGATCCTCGCCTACAAGGACAGCGTGAGCATCCTCGGGACCGCATACGAGCTGATGAACCGCCAGGCGCGCAACCTGCTGACCGAGGTGCAGCCGCACACCAAGCTGATCCTCGGCGGCAACTGGCGGCTGGACCGCTACCGGGTCAACCTGGGGCTGACCCGCTACGGCTCGTGGCGCGAGGTGAATGCGGCCAACGACCGCTCGCTGGACCGCGAGTACAAGGCGCGCTGGATCACTGACCTGGATGTGGGCTACCAGCTGACCAAGGACCTGGAGCTGGCGATCGGGGCGCGCAACCTGTTCGACGTGTACCCCGAGCGCCAGGCGCCAAGCAGCAAGACCATGGTCAAGGGGTACGGCGTGTATTCGCCGTACGGCTTCACCGGGGGGTACTACTTCGGGCGGCTGACCTACACCTTCTGAGGCAGTCGGGGCTGCTGTTGCGGCCCCGACGACCTAGCGGCTGAAGCGCGGGATCGGCAGCCCCAGGCTGTCACGCAAGGTAGTCCCCTCATAGGCAGTACGATAGACCCCGCGCGCCTGCAACAGCGGCACCACCTCCTGGGTAAACCGGCGAAACTGTCCCGGATGGCCAATGTAGATATTGAAACCATCCAGCGCCCGCGCCTCGAACCACTCAGTCATCTTCGCCGCCACCGTTTCAGCCGAGCCCACGAAAGCGCCCGGTCGCAACTGACGGCCGAACTCGACCGCCTGGCGCAAGCTGAAGCCCTTGGCCAGCGCCTGGTCGGCGATACGCTTGGCGTTGGTGAAGAAACTGCTGCGCGCATATTCCAGGCTTTGCTGGGGGAACGGCGTGTCCAGGTCGTACTGGCTGAAATCATGCCAGCCAAAATTGCGCCCGAACTCCTTCAGCGCCAGTTCGAAGCTGTGGTCGACCTGGTGGTAGTGGCGTTCGATCTCACGGGCATGCTCGTCGTTATCGCCCACATAGATCTCCGCCCCCGGCAGCACCAGCAGTTGCTCCGGATCGCGCCCCAGGCGCGCGGCACGGGCCTTGATGTCGCGGTAGAAGGCCTGACCCTGCTCGATACTGGCGGCATGGGTGAACACCACGTCGGCAGTGGCGGCGCCGAGGTCGCGGCCCTGCTCGGAATCGCCGGCCTGGAAAATCACCGGCTGCCCCTGGGGCGAACGCTGGATGTTCAACGGGCCGACCACCGAGAAGTGCGGCCCCTTGTGGTCGAGGGCGTGCAGCTTCGCCGGGTCGAGGAAGCGACCGCTGGCCCGGTCACGAGGGAAGGCATCGTCTTCATAGGAATTCCACAGGCCTTGCACGACCTGCACATGTTCCTCGGCCCGGGCGTAGCGGGTGTCGTAGTCGTAATGCTCGTCCAGCCCGTAGTTGCCGGCGGTGCCGGCATCGCCGCTGGTGACCACGTTCCAGCCCGCGCGGCCCTTGCTGATCAGGTCCAGCGAGGCCAGCCGGCGGGCGACGTTGAACGGTGCGTTGTAGGAGGTGGTAAGCGTACCGACCAGGCCCAGGTGACGGGTACTGACCGCCAGCGCCGAGAGCAGGGTCAGCGGCTCCAGGCGGTTGAGGTAGTGCGACGGTGAGCCCGGGGTGATGAACTGGCTGTCGACGATGAATATCAGGTCGAACAGTGCCGCCTCTGCCTGGCGTGCGATGTCGATGTACCAGTCGATGTTGACGCTGGCGTCGGCTGGCAGCTCGGGATCAAGCCACAGGTTATGTCGGCCCGGGCCACCGCAGCCCATGGTCAGGGCGCCGAGTTTGATCTGTCGTTTGCTCACGGGAAATCCTTTCAATGGCTGCTGGAATCGGCCGCCTGGAAGGCCGCGCCAAACGAGTTGTCGAACAGCTCTGCGGCTGGGTAGGCCTTGATCAGGCCGAGCCCGGCGAAGAAGTCCACGGTCTTCTGCGCGTCGACGATCACCTGCGGGTTCAACGGCGCCAGGTCGGTGCGGGCGCGGGCGAACCAGGCACGGGCGATGTCGCGGTCGGCGCGGGTGCGCTGGGCCCAGGCATCGGCGTAGGCCTCGGTATTGGCCGGGTTGTCCAGGGCCCAGTCGCGGGCCTTTTTCAGGCGCTGCAGGAAGTCGGCGATCTGGGCACGCTTGTTCTCCACGGCTTTGCTGTTGGCCACCACGAAACTCTGCGCCGGGATCACCCCTTCGGCGGTGGCCAGCACCCGGGCGCCCTGGCGCTCCTGCTGGGTGACATAAGGCTCCCAGGTGGCGATCACGTCCACCGCACCGCCATCCAGGGCGTGGGAAGCATCCAGGGCACTGAGGTAGCGCAGCTCAAGGTCATCGCGCGGCACACCCGCCTTGTCCAGGGCGCTGAACAGCAGTTGCTGGCTCCACGAGCCTTTCCAGATCGCCGCGCGCTTGCCGCGCAGGTCCTGCAGGCTGTGAATCGGCGAATCCTTGCGCGCCAGGATGGCCACGCCTTCGAGGTTCTGCCGGCTGACCGCGATCACCTTGATCGGCGCCCCCAGGGCCCCGAGGAATAACGGCGGAGCATCACCGAGCAGGCCGATGTCGAGGCTGCCGACGTTGAGTGCCTCGGCCACCGGCGAACCTGCGGTGAACTGCTTCCACTCCAGGGTATAGGGCAGGTTGTCGAGCACGCCGGCCGCTTCCATCACCGCACGGGCATTGTAGCTCTGGTCACCGACTACCAGGCTCTGGGCAGCGGCGGCAAGGCTGAAGGTGGTGGCCAGCAGCGTGGCGGCCAAATGTTTGATGTAGCGCACGTTCGTCTCCGGATACCCGCCTGGGGTATGTGAGGCGATCCGCGCGTGCGGTCTCGTCCAGGGTTTATTTATAGCCTTAAGGCATTGATTTAGCGTTTTTTATAATTTAAAGCGTGTTCGCCGGCCTGTGAAATGCGCATTAGGCATAACCTCATGCTTGCGACCGGCACCATTTCAAAACAGAACAGCACCAGTGTAAATGCGATTTTTGCATATTAGCTTATTATCATTTTGCATTTTGAGAATAGAGAGGAGGTTTGCTAGGGTGACTTCAAACCCGAAAGCCGAGCCTGCCCCATGACCCAGAACCTGCGCCCGGAGCGCTTGCGTCATTTCATAGACCGCTTCGCCGCGTTGCTCGACCAGCAACCTGACGAGGCCACCCTGCTCGACCATGGCCAGCAACTGCTGGCCGAACTGCTCGCCGAGGACGACTGGTTGCCGGGCGAGCTTGCCCAACCCGATCCGCAGCGCTACCAGCAATACCTGTTGCATTGCGACTCGCGCCAACGCTTTTCAGTGGTGAGCTTCGTCTGGGGCCCCGGGCAACAAACCCCCATCCACGACCACCGGGTCTGGGGCCTGATCGGCATGCTGCGCGGCGCCGAGCTCGCCCAGGGCTTCGCCCGCGACGCGCAGGGCGCGCTGCGGCCCGAGGGCGCGGCGGTGCGCCTGGCGCCGGGCCAGGTGGAAGCGGTGTCGCCGCGTATCGGCGACATTCATCAAGTCAGCAATGCCTTCAGCGACCAGGTTTCGATCAGCATCCACGTCTACGGCGGCAACATCGGCGCGGTCAAGCGCGCCGTATACGCCGTGGACGGCAGCGAGAAACCGTTCATTTCCGGCTACTCCAACACCCACCTGCCCAACATCTGGGACCTGTCCAGCGAGAACCCTGCCCGATGAGCACCGTCACCACCCGCCACTACCACGACATCCGCCACGCCCTGCTGGCCCGGGAGGAACTGGCCCTGATCGACGTGCGCGAAGAAGACCCGTTCGCCCAGGACCACCCACTCTTCGCCGCCAACATTCCGCTGTCGAAACTGGAGCTGGAGGTGCTCGCCCGGGTGCCGCGGGCAGATACCGCCATCACCGTCTACGACAATGGCGAAGGCCTCGCTGCCGTGGCCGCGCAACGCCTGTTGGCGCTGGGCTACAGCGACGTCGCCCTACTCGAAGGCGGCCTTGCCGGCTGGCGCGCCGCCGGTGGCGAGCTGTTCCGCGACGTCAACGTGCCCAGCAAGGCCTTTGGCGAACTGGTAGAGAGCGTGCGCCACACGCCGTCGCTGGCCGCCGAGCAGGTGCAGGCGCTGCTGGATGAAAAGGCTGACGTGGTAGTGCTGGATGCCCGCCGTTTCGACGAATACCAGACCATGAGCATTCCGGGCGGCATCAGCGTGCCCGGCGCCGAACTGGTGCTGCGCGTGGCCGAACTGGCGCCGGACCCTAACACCCAGGTGATCGTCAACTGTGCCGGGCGTACCCGCAGCATCATCGGTACCCAGTCCCTGGTCAACGCCGGCATCCCCAACCCGGTGGCGGCCCTGCGCAACGGCACCATCGGCTGGACCCTGGCCGGCCAGCAACTGGCCCACGGTCAGCAGCGGCGCTTCAGCGAAGTCGGCGCCGGCACCCGTGCCAATGCGGCGCGCCAGGCCCGAACAGTGGCCGACCGTGCCGGGGTCCTGCGCCTGGAGCGCGCCGGGCTGGCGCAATGGCAGGCCGAAGCCGGCCGCACCACCTACCTGTTCGACGTGCGCACGCCCGAGGAATACAGCACCGGGCACCTGCCTGGCAGCCGCTCGGTACCGGGTGGTCAGCTGGTGCAGGAAACCGACCATGTGGCAAGCGTGCGCGGGGCGCGCATCGTGCTGGTGGATGACGACGGTGTACGCGCCAACATGAGCGCCTCGTGGCTGGCACAGATGGGCTGGCAAGTGGCGGTGCTCGATGGCCTGGTCGCGGCGGACTTCAGCGCGACTGGCGAATGGCAGCCAGCGCTGCCGGAATTGCCCGCAGTCAGCGCGGTGAGTGTCGAACAACTGGCCAGCTGGCTGCAGGAGGACGGCACCGTGCTGCTCGATTTCACCACCAGCGCCAACTACGTCAAGCGCCATATCCCCGGTGCCCACTGGGCAATCCGCGCCCAGTTGGGGCAAGCGCTGGAACGCCTGCCCCAGGCCAGCCGCTTCGTGCTGACCTGTGGCAGCAGCCTGCTGGCGCGCTTTGCCGCGCGCGATCTGCAGGCCCTGACGCGAACCCCGGTGTACGTGCTCGAAGGTGGCACCGCACGCTGGATCGCGGCCGGGCAACCGCTGGAAACCGGCGAAACGCGGCTTGCCGTTCCACGCAGCGATCGCTACCGGCGCCCGTACGAGGGCACAGACAATCCCCGCGAGGCGATGCAGGGGTATCTGGATTGGGAGTTTGGGCTGATTGCCCAACTCGAGCGTGACGGCACCCATGGGTTCAAGGTGCTGTGAGCCTGGACAAGTGTTCACCTGGGCGGATGTAGCGCCGATGAGACCGAGCGCCGCGCGGGCGGCGCTCGGTCTCATCGGCAACGAAGATCTTGAGCCAAACACTAGGACAGCCCGCTAGGGGTCGAAAGCTGTCATGCGCAACCGTCCGCTCTACGGCGCATTTTATCTACTTGAAACCGCTCGTGAGGGCAGCCGGGTTTTACTGACGTGTATCGTTCCGGCCGTTCCGTGCAGCGATTTGCCTGTCAAGACTTGATGGCATATAGCCATCAATTGATAATCGTGCTTTCTCCCCCTCACGCAAGGACCTGCCGTGAAGAAGCGCTACCTGACCCTCCTCCCCCTCTGTGCTCTGTTACTGCAGGGGTGTGGTGTGACCATGGCCCGTTATGAGCCCAACTTCCAGAACGTTCAACAGCTCAAGCAGAATGCGCCACTGCAGCCGGTGCAAGAGGCCCAGGTTGCAGCTGACGCCGGCCAGGACTCGCTCATGGTTCGTCTGAACCCGATCTCTTCACCCGAAGGTAGCGTTCCCCTGCACATTCAAGCCGCGATCAATGACGAACTCCGTCATGCCGGCCTGCTTGATCCGCGCGCCGTTCGACAGCTACAAATCCAATTGATCAAGAGTCAACTCAATTCTGGTGTAGCCAACGGCCATGGTGAGCTGGCCGCTCACTTCACTGTGCGCAAGGGTGATGTGGTGTTGTATGAAACCACGAAACAGGTGCAGCAGGACTGGAACAGCAGCTTTTTCGGCCCGATCGCCATACCCGCTGCAGCGAACAACTACAACCCGATGCTGCAAAACCTGCTCAAGACCCTTTATACCGACCCGCAGTTCATCCAGGCCTTGAAATAAACACGGAAATAGAGCCGCAGTCGCGGCTCATTTCTCACCGCCTCAGCTGCGTGGGACAGGTGTATCGACAGCGGAGTACTTCAGGCGATTGCTCTCGAACCAGTCCTTCAGCAGTGCATTCACCTGCCGATTGAAAGTATCGGTAACCGCTGCTTTCGGGGTGTTACCTACGAGTGGCAGGAACCAGATTCCCATCCACGTATTGATCGCGTCATGGTTGCTGCTCTTGCCAAGCGACTGACCACGGTCGTCCAAGGTTTCCAGGCTCATGGTGTATTGGTCTGTTGCCAATGCCGGAATGATCGTGAACGTGAAACCACTGATGAAGGCGAGCACCATCTGCCCACCACCAGGCGCATGGTTGTAGACCTTGAGCCGAAGGTTGTAATCGCCAGGTTGCTTCTCGAACTCATCAAAGGTCACATGGCCAAAAAGGCCTGATTCGTTGAACGCACGCTTGAGCTCTGGTTTCAACATGTCTCGAGCTTGCGGTACTTCATTGGCGCTACTGGGATCGCCCTGAAAAAAGTCAAAATCCACATAGACGTTCGGCTTGTTCGCGTAGCTGGCCATCGACGGCAGTTCCACAGGCGCTACCTCATCCTTGGTGAAGCTCGCGCATCCACCGAGGCTGACAGCCAAGGCAAGCCCCAGGAATTTTACAAATCGCATTTCATCTTCCTTGCAAGATCAATAAGTTGCTTCACATGAAGTCGATGCGGATTCTAGAGGGATTTCGTTGATTGCAAAAGGCCATCACTGTTGCCGAGCATTGGCTTTGCGATTGCGCCTGATCACGCGAGCACCACTGAAACGTGGCTGAAATGCGCTGACGAAGCCATGTACCCGTCAAGCAAGGGCACGGGTGTCTGCGCGCCTACAGGCCGCTCCCACAAGCACTAGAAATCCACCTTCCCCCGCCCCGCCTTGACCGTGCTGCGCCTGGCTTTCCCCTCGAGGCGGCGGGTCTTCGAGCCGAGGGTCGGTTTGGTGGGGCGGCGTTTCTTCTCGGTCTTGCCGGCAGCGATGATCAACTCGGCAAGACGCGCCAATGCGTCGGCCCGGTTCTGCTCCTGGGTGCGGTACTGCTGCGCCTTGATGATCAACACGCCGTCGCCAGTGATGCGACTGTCACGCAGCGCCAGCAGCCGCTCCTTGTAGAACTCGGGCAAGGATGAGGCCGGGATGTCGAAGCGCAGGTGCACAGCGCTGGACACCTTGTTGACATTCTGCCCACCCGCGCCCTGCGCGCGAATGTAGCTCAGTTCGATTTCGGCATCTGGCAGATGTACGTTATTGGAGATGATCAGCATGGCATGGCCCCTGGGAATCGCCCCCATTATCGCCGCCTTCGTCGCGGTCCCATAGCACAACACAAGATTCTTTGAATCAGCATGTGGAATTCAGTTGCAATGATGTCCCGCACCGCTCGTCGTACCAACTGCAGATTGAAACCAACACGCCGGGGCCAGGCCTCTCGAACCGGTATGAATGTTCTCAACTGCAGGAGCTTCTACCATGCGAGACTTCCCTACCCCGCCGTTTCCTTCTCAGCCTCAGAGTGTCCCTGGCTCACAGCGCAAGATGGAGCCCCATCCGGATTGTGGTGAGCAGTCGTACACCGGCCACAATCGCCTCGAAGGCAAGATTGCACTGATTACCGGAGCAGACAGCGGCATCGGACGGGCAGTAGCGATTGCCTATGCCCGTGAAGGTGCCGACGTCGCCATCGCTTATCTGAATGAACATGAAGACGCGCAAGAAACCGCACGCTGGGTCGAAGCCGCAGGCCGTCAATGCCTGCTTTTACCCGGAGACCTGGCGCAGAAACAGCACTGCTACGACATTGTCGAAAAGACAGTGAGCCAGTTCGGGCGTATCGACATCCTGGTCAACAACGCGGCATTTCAGATGGCCCATGAGTCCCTGGAAGAGATTGACGATGATGAATGGGTGAAGACCTTCGATACCAATATCACCGCCATCTTCCGTATCTGCCAGGCGGCACTGCCTTCCATGCCCAAGGGCAGTTCGATCATCAATACGAGCTCGGTCAATTCCGACGATCCGTCCCCCAGCCTGCTGGCCTATGCCGCGACCAAAGGGGCCATTGCCAACTTCACTGCTGGCCTGGCTCAGCTGCTTGGCAAGAAAGGCATTCGGGTCAACAGCGTCGCGCCAGGCCCTATCTGGACGCCTTTGATTCCGGCAACCATGCCGGACGAGGCCGTCAGGAACTTTGGCTCCAGCTATCCGATGGGGCGACCGGGGCAGCCGGTCGAAGTCGCGCCGATCTACGTGCTGCTGGGCTCCGACGAGGCCAGTTACATCAGTGGCTCGCGTTACGCAGTGACTGGCGGCAAACCGATCCTTTAGCGACGATCCTGGGCGAAAGGCTCGCCCTCTGGCGAGCCTTTCGCTTTTGCATGGCAGTATCAGCGTTTGTGCTGAACGTGATCACGGGCCGTTTTCTGCGCTGTCGAATCATGGGCTGTACCCGTGGATCCATCCGGACGATGGGCATCGTTGTCTCGTTCCTCTTCCCCATGCGGCTTCGTCTGCGCGCCTGCCTTCTGCCTGTCACTCTCTTTCTTCATCTTGCGCTCCGGAATTTCAGCCTTTGAACAAGGGAAGCCCGAGCGCGGACAAAGTTCATTTTTCTCTAAGGAGAACCAGACGCCGGATAGCCGTGTCGGAATCAGAACAGGTGATATCGAAGGCACACCGATGGAAAGAGAACCGGTAGAGGCTCAACAGGGTGCAGCTCAGCGAGATGAGGGTGGATGGTTGCCCCTGGAGCAGTATGCTGCGCTCGGCGATGGGCGCTCTGTGGCACTGACTGGCCTGGACGGTTCCATCGACTGGTGGTGTGTGCCGCACATGGACTCACCACCCCTGTTCGACAAGCTGCTGGCTCCGCAAACAGGAGGCTACTTTTCCATTACCCCCAACCAGCCGTTCGTTGCTGAGCGGCGCTACCTGCCAGGCAGCAACGTCCTCGAGACACGCTTCACGACCGACGACGGTCGTGCGCGGCTGACCGAGTCCTTGAACAGTGGCCCTGCCGGGCGTTTGCCCTGGGCCGAACTTGCCAGGCGCATCGAAGGTATCGAGGGTAGGGTCGACTTCGAGATCGCCATCGACTTCGGAACCCAAGCCGACACGGTAAGCCCCTACGTGGCGCCGAATGACAATGCCTGCGTTTTTCATGCGGGCCGAATACTCGGCATGTTCCTGCACGACCATCATGTGCACATCCAACGCAAGGACGACATGGGCGTCCGTGCTGTACTTCGCCTTGCTGCGGGGCAACGCTCAGTGGTCGCAATCATCGCGGGGCGTGATGAGCCGCTGGTGGTACCGCCATTGGCCCTGATCGATGAACGCATCGACGGCTCGCATCGGGAGTGGTGCCAATGGTCAAGGGGGCTGCTCTACGACGGCCCGTATCAGGCCCAGGTCATCCGAAATGCGCTGGCCCTCAAACTGCTGCTGTCCTCTCCGAGTGGTTCGATCATGGCGGCAGCGACCTCGTCCCTTCCCGAACGGATTGGCGGCGGCAAGAACTACGACTACCGCTTCGCCTGGATACGCGATGCCGGCTACACCATCGAAGCGTTTCTGGGCATCGGCGCTCAGCCAGAAGCCAAGGCTGCTTTTACCTGGCTATTGCGCCGGCTGGATGAACATGGGCCGCGGGTGTTCTATACCCTCGACGGTGCGATCGGTGATTGCCTGCGCCCGGTCGCTCTGCCTGGCTACAAGAACTCGCCACCCGTTGTCGGCAACGACGCCCGCGACCAACTTCAACACGGGGTGTTCGGTGACATCTTCGAAACAGCGCGCTGCTTCATCGACAGCGGCAACATTCTCGATGCCCCGAGCGCCATGCTCCTCTCAGGCCTTGCCGACCAGTGCGCCGACGGTTGGCGCCAGCAGGACGCCGGTATCTGGGAATTGCCGGAAAAGCAGCACTACACGATGTCCAAGATCAGTTGCTGGCAAGCCTTGAGCCGAGCCATCGAACTGGCAGATGGAGGCCATCTTCCCACCACCTGCCGGGAACGCTGGGATCGCGAGCGGCAGCGTATCCAGGAATGGATTGAGGTGCACTGCTGGAATGAGGAACGCCAGGCCTATGTTTTCCATCCACACAGCGCGCGGCTGGATGCCTCGCTGGCATTGGCCGTCAGGTTCGGCTACCCCAGCACGAAACGTCTACGCAGCACGCTGGACGCCCTCGACCATGATCTCAAAGCCGGCGCTTTCCACTATCGCTACACCGATGCACAGGGAGAGGAAGGTTGCTTCCTGGCCTGCACATTCTGGTTGATCGAAGCCTGGGCCATTCTGGGTGACCAGGATCGCGCGGTGGCCGCCTATTCAGACGCTTTGAAAGGGCTAGCACACGGGGTAGGCATCTACTCGGAGATGGTCGATCCGCAGACGGGGCAGTATCTGGGCAACCTTCCGCAGGGCTTGACTCACCTGGCGGCCCTAAGAGCTGCGATGGCCATCGGTGGCTACCATCCCGAAAGGTGATAACGCACGCGGCTGGCGACAGTATCAACTGGATGCCGCCTCACATGTCCCCAGCAGCACAGCGAGCCCGAACCAGAGGCCTGGACGCTGCAAATCAACGCGGGCGCCAGCATTCAGATTTTCAGCAAAACGCGGAAAGTCTTCCGGCAATCGCCTTGTTTTTCAGAAAACGCCCAACGGCTAGCCTGTCACCACTTCTCACCTGCAAGGACACCTCCGAATGAAAGCCATCGTCTACGACACCCCAGGCCTTCCGATTGAAGACTCGCAGTCGCTGTTCGAGCACGAACTGCCCAAGCCGACGCCGGGCGCCAGGGATCTGCTGGTCGAAGTCAAGGCCATCGCGGTCAACCCGGTCGACACCAAGGTCAGAGCCAGCCGTGGCGGCGACCGCCCTCAAGTGTTGGGTTGGGATGCAGTGGGTATCGTTCGCGAAGTCGGCGCCGAGGTATCGTTGTTCCAGCCTGGCGACGAAGTGTTCTATGCCGGCGCAATCGATCGCCCTGGTACCTACAGCGAGTTTCACCTGGTCGACGAGCGCATCGTCGGGCACAAGCCGCGTACGCTGGACAACGCCAGCGCCGCCGCCTTGCCATTGACCTCCATCACTGCCTGGGAGCTGCTGTTCGACCGCCTGGGTGTAGAGGAAAATGGCGGTGCCGGTCAGAGCCTGCTGATCATCGGCGCCAGCGGCGGTGTCGGCTCGATCCTGCTGCAGCTCGCCCGCAAGCTCACCCAGCTCCAGGTGATCGGCAGCGCTTCGCGCCCTGAAACCCAGGCATGGGTCACTGAGCTCGGCGCGCATCACGTCATCGACCATTCGGCAGCCATCGCCCCGCAACTGCAGCAACTCGGGCTGCACCCGGTGGACTACGTGATAAGCCTGACCCACACCGACAGCTACCTGGCGCAGATCGTCGAAGTATTGCGCCCGCAAGGCAAGCTCGCACTGATCGACGACCCGGCGCAACTGGATGTGGTGCCGTTCAAGCGCAAGTCGCTGTCCGTGCATTGGGAGCTGATGTTCACCCGCTCGCTGTACCAGACCGAAGACATGATCAAGCAGCACCAACTGCTGGAAAAGATATCGTCACTGATCGACGACGGGGTTATCCGCACTACCGTTGGCGAACATTTCGGCAGCATCAGTGCCAGCAACCTCAAACGGGCCCACGCGCTGATCGAAAGCGGCAAGGCGAAAGGCAAGATTGTCCTGGAAGGCTTCTGATCATTCATCCACACAAGGACTGGACAATGAACGCATGGTTCAAGATGGCTGGCCTGGCACTGGCCGTCACTCTCAATGGTGTGGCGCTCGCCGACAGTGCCAGCGGCAGCGGGGCACGCCTCGAACGCGTCTACGCCTTCAACGGGGCGATGCCGACCGGCGTGACGGTGAGCGAAACGGGGCGGATATTCGTGAACTTCCCAAGATGGGGTGATGACGTTCCGTACACGGTGGCAGAAGTCGCTCAAGGGCGATTGGTGCCCTACCCAGACCTGCAGACCAATGTGGCTGACCTTGCGCATCCGGCAAAAAACTTCATCAGTGTGCAAAGCGTGGTGGCCGACGGCAAAGGCCGTGTCTGGGTTCTCGACACGGCTGCGCCGAAGTTCGCCCAACCCACACGGGGTGGCGCGAAACTGGTCGCCATCGACCTGGCCACCAACAAGCCTGTGAAGACGGTGGTATTCCCCGATTCGGTGATCCTGCCGAGCACCTATGTGAACGATGTCCGCTTCGATTTTAGGGTGGGTGGTGAAGGTACAGCCTATGTCACGGACTCTTCGGTCAGCGGCCCGGGCGGGATCATTGTCGTCGATCTTGCCAGCGGCAATGCCGTACGGCGCCTGAACGGCGCCAAGTCCACTTCGGCGGACCCTGCATTCGTTCCGGTCGTGGAAGGCAAACCGGCACGGGTCACGCGTAACGCCAGAGGCGAGGCTGGTCTGTTGAGCGTGGCTTCCGACGGTATCGCACTTTCCAGCGACGGCCAGACCCTCTACTTCTGCCCGTTGTCGAGTCGACATCTTTACTCAGTGCCCACGCAGTTGTTGCGCGATCCATCAATAAGCGACGCCGAGCTTGAACAAGCGGTTGTCGACCTGGGTGAGAAAGGTGCTTCGGACGGACTTGAAGCCGATGCCAATGGCGCTGTCTATGCTGGCGATTACGAACATAACGCTATTCGCAAACGCCACGCCGACGGCAGCTGGCAGACCCTGGTCGAGGATTCCCGGGTGCTTTGGCCGGATACCTTGTCCATCGGCCCGGATGGATACCTTTACTTCACCGCCAACCAACTGCATCGGTCGGCAGGCTTCAACGACGGGCAAGACAAACGCGTGAAGCCCTATAGCCTGATGCGGGTGAAGGTCGACGCCGGGCCCGCCCGGACGTATTGACACGGCGCCATGGCGTGACGGGGCCACCAGCCCCGTCATCCTCCTCCGTTACCCGCCAGGAGTTGCTCGAAACGCTCCGCCAGGAACGCCCTCAGCGCCTGGACAGCGGGCGTGAGCGATGTCCGGTGAGCGCACACCAGCTGCAAGGGCGCGGGCTGACCGTAATCACCAGGGAACAGCTCGATCAGGCGCCCTGCACGCAGGTCCGCCAGAACGTCCAGCCTGGATTTGTAGACGATGCCAAATCCTGCAACGCCCCAGCGCCTTACGATATCGGCGTCGTCGCTGACGCGATCACCGGTCACGGGGATGGTCCTGAGTCCGTCGTGCGTATCGAAGCTCCATCGCTCGTAGGTCTGTTCGCCCATCACATAGCGCAGGCAGTTGTGCCTGGCCAGATCTTCCAGAGTGGCTGGCGCGCCATGTCGAGCGATATAGGCGGGTGAAGCGCAAGCCGTTCGGCGATTTTCCGCAGCAAGCATCAGCGCGACAAGGCTGGAATCGGCAAGCTGGCCGTAGCGGATACTCGCATCCAGCTGCTGGCCGACAAGGTCAGCCACCTGATCGCTGACCCGCAGTTGCAACAGCAACCTGGGGTGCAATTGCTGGAACGCGTCAAGCCAGGGCAAGAGCACATTTCTGCCGATATCCGAAGGCATCGACAAGCGCAGCACGCCGGCGATTTCATCGCGCCCTTCGGTCAGGGCAACCTCACCATTACCCAGTGCCTCCAGGGCCTGGCAAGCATGGGCCAGGTAGCGCTCGCCATCGTCCGACAGGCGCAAACGCCGCGTGGAACGCACGAACAGCCTGGCGCCCAGGCTGCCCTCCAGACGCTGGACGGCCCCGCTGGCCAGTGCTGGCGAGATATCCAGCAACCTGGCCGCTGCCGAGAAACTTCCTGCAGAGGCTGTGGTGACGAAGACCTGAAGGTCATCAACCCGAACTATTTTCTTCACAGTACATTGCCACCGAGTGCTTGAGCCACGAGGGGAACATCAGAAACGTGCCGGTTGCCGGCGTTATGGTCGTACTGCATGCAGTAGTCAGGCAACCCTCGAAATCATCCGTTGCCCCTGGCTCCCGTCTTCTGAAGCAGTGCCACGACTTGCTCGGCAGTGGCCTTGGCAGATTGTGGATTCTGGCCCGTCACCAAGCGGCCATCGACAACCACCTTGGAAGTAAATGGCAAGAATGCCTTTTCGTAATGCGCCCCGCGACGTTTCATCGCTTGCTCGGCGTTGTACGGGACCTTGCCCGCAACGCCCGCCAGCATTTCTTCGATCCAGGCATAGCCAGTCAGCCGGCGTCCCTCCACCAGAAGACGACCGTCAGACAGCCGGGTATTCAACAACCCACAATACCCATGGCAAACCGAGGAGACGACGCCACCACGCTCATAGATCTCGCGCGTCAGCCGCTGCAGGCCCTCGTCTTCGGGGAAGTCCCACATCACCGCATGGCCACCGGTAAAGTAGATGGCGTCGAAGTCTGCTGCCACCAGCATCTGCGGGCTCGAGGTGTTGGCAAGCCGTGCCATTGCCGCCGGGTTGTTCAACCAGGCTTTGCCCGTGCTATCGAGCAAAGGCCACTTGAGCGAGCGAGGCTCGAGTGGCGACTTGCCACCCAGCGGGCTCACCAGCTGCTGTTCATAGCCGCTGTCAGCGAACACATGCCAGGCATGCGTCAATTCACTCAGCCACAACCCCGTGGGATGGCTCGGGTCACTGTAATGGGCAACATTGGTGACGACGTGCAGGATGCGTTTGGTCATGCCTAGATACCTGATCGTTGAGGGATGGGGCCAAGCATCGCCCTCGTAAGGGCGAACAGTTCCTCGTCATAAGCGTTGAACACGGGCGACAAGCCATCAGGTCGGTTGATCACGCAGCAAACCGTCAAGCAAGGTGGTCAAGGCATCCTCGATGGCATGCTCGCCGACCTTCGCCGGCAGCAACCGGCCATCGATCGCAAGCAGGGTCAAGCCATGCAGGTGCGCCCAGCTTGCGGTCGCCTGTCCCAAGGCGGAGCGGGCGCGGATGGTGCCTTCCGCCTGCCCGCGCTCGAGTACCTCGATCACCAGGTAGAACGGCGCCTGGGCTCGCGGATCGACATGGATCTGCGCCGGGTCTCCGGCCTGGGTCGAGAACATCAACCGGTACAAGTCCGGATTGTCCTGGCCAAACGCCAGGTAGGCATAGGCCATGGCCTGCAAACGCTGCGGGGCTGACATCGTCGGCAGCATCGCGTCCTGCATCGCCGCGTTCAGTCGCTCGAAACCCAATAACGCCAGCTCATGCAGCAGCGCGCCCTTGTCTGGAAAATGCCGATACGGGGCCGAGTGGCTCACCTGGGCTCGCCGGGCTATTTCGCGCAGGGTGAATTGCCAACCCTGCTGTTCTTTCAGGGTCGCCAGCGCGGTGTCGATGATGGTCCGACGCAAGTCGCCGTGGTGGTAGGGCTTTGCCTCGCAGATTTCATCGGATGACATACGGCTCTCACCTCATGTTGACAGTGAACACATTGTCTTCCTAAGATCGCCGCGAATCAAGTTTACAGTGTCTACATTGCAAAACCCTGAGAGGTGCAAGATGACCATTGCCGCAATACCCAACCCTGCGATCGATGCCGCAACCATCCTTGAACAGCAGCGCCGCGCGTTTCTCGACGACGGGCCACCCGGCATTGCGCAACGCAAGGCCAGCTTGCGCAAGTTACGCGCGGCAGTGCTAGCCCATCGTCGCGATGTAGAGGAAGCAATCAACGCCGATTTCGGCAACCGCTCAAGGCACGAAACCGACATCATGGAACTGCTTGGCGTGGTCCAGTCCATCGATTACCTATTACGGCACCTGCGTCGCTTCATGAAGCCCGAGCGTCGTCACGTCGCCGCGTTTCACCGTACCGGCCGCGCCTATGTGGAGTACCAGCCCAAAGGCGTGATCGGCGTCATGGCGCCGTGGAACTACCCGATCGCGTTGACCTTCATCCCCTTGGCTACCGCCCTGGCGGCTGGCAATCGGGTGATGATCAAGCCCTCCGAGCTGACGCCACGCACCAGCGAGCTGATTCAGCGCATGCTGGCGGCCAGTTTTGGCGTCGATGAGGTGGCGGTGATACTCGGCGGCCCTGAGATAGGTGCACGCTTCAGCGCCCTTCCCTTCGACCACCTGTTGTTCACCGGTAGTACCCAGGTTGGCCGGATGGTGATGCGCGCTGCCAGTGACCATCTGGTGCCACTTACCCTCGAACTGGGCGGCAAGAGCCCTGTGGTCGTGGCCCCGGGGCATGCCGTTCGTAGCACCGTCGAGAGCATTGTCTTCGGCAAGCTGACCAACGCAGGCCAGACCTGCGTGGCACCTGACTACGCCCTGGTCCATGAAGATGACCTGGATGCATTCATTTCCCAGTACCGCGCGGCTGTCGCCCGTGGTTACCCGCAAGGCCCGACCAGCCCGGACTACACCTCCATCGTCAGTGACAGGCATTACACCCGCTTGCAGGCGCTGATCGAAGACGCGCGTACCAGCGGTGCCCAGATCATCGAGGCGGGCGTGATGCCAGAGCGCGCGGCGCAGCGACCGCGGACACTGGCACCGGTACTCATCGTGGGCGCTGGTGACGATACGGCGGTCATGCGCGAGGAAATCTTCGGGCCTCTGCTACCCGTGCGCACCTATCGCTCGCTCGACCAAGCGATCGGCTACATCAACGCCAGGCCACGCCCCCTGGCGCTCTACTACTTCGGCAAGGTGGGGGCCGACAGCGAAGCGCTACTCAAGTGCACCACCTCCGGCAACGTCGGCATCAACAACACCCTGATGCACGTCGCTGTGGACGACCTGCCGTTCGGCGGCGTAGGCCCCAGTGGCATGGGCGCCTACCACGGCATCGAGGGTTTTCGCGCCATGAGCCATGCCAAGGGCGTGTTCGTCCAGGGGCGCTGGAACCTGCCGAGGCTGCTGCGCGCACCTTTCGGCAAGCTGGTCGAGTTGGCCCTCGCCTTTACCCTGCGGCCACGTCCGTAACGGCATGCCCGGTGGCAGAAAAGCCGGCCCATTGGCGCCTTGACATTAAAGTTAAGTTAAACGTTAAGGTGCCAGTGCAAGGTACATCCAGTTCGGCGCCAAGCGCGATGCCTGGGCGCATTCATCAATGCGTAATGCAATTCACCGGAGAGACTGAAACGTGAAACTCGGAACCGTCGCTGCTGTGGCAGGTGCCCTAATGACGCCCGTTGCCAACCCCACCCTGGCCGACCCTGGCGGCATCCCCGGGCCTGTCGAAACCACTGTCATTGATATCGCAGGCCACCCGGTACCCGTGGTCAAAGATGGCTTGTACGACCGCTACCGCTCCAACCCGCCGCTGTCGGTGATCCAGACCGAAGCCCCAGGCATGGACCTCAGTTGGTTCAAGAGCCTGGAAAAGGCCAAGGTCGACATGGGTTTCGAATCCTACTCGCCTAACTTCTATTACAAGAACAGCAGGGTTACCGCCGTATACACGGCAGACCTTGATCGCCTGCGTGCGTTGATGCCCGCCGAAGTGCTCGACCAGGTGCAACCCCTGCAGGTCTGGCCTGGCCGCGGCCTAGTAGCGTTCACCGCCTACACCTACGACTATTGCGACAACGACAGCTACAACGAGATTGCCTTGTCGATCATCACCAACAAGCCAGGCAAGTCCAATCTCGGGCCGTTCAGCTTGATCGGCCAGTCCCTGTCCAAGGACTTCTGGGGTTATGTGCTCAAGTTGCCGGTAAATACCGAGCTTGCCCGTGTCCGTGGTGTGGTCGGCTACAACCTGCCGAAGTGGCTGACGCAGATCAACCGCCGAGAGGATGCAGCGACCGTGGCCTATGACATCGCCGATGCCCAGACGGGCAAAATCGACGTCATCTTCAAGGCCAAAAAACTCGACGACGTATCCACTGAAGCCGGCCTGGTAACCAACAGCTTTACCAACCTCGACCACGCGGGCCGGCTGAGCTATGGCTATGCAACGTCTCGGCAGACCCGCCACGGGTCAAGCATGAGCGCAGGCTCGGCACACCTGGAGCTCGGCGACGGGAGCCTGTCGACCTACATCCGTTCCTTGAAGTTGGGCAAGATGGTCAAATACGAATACGTACCTGAATTCCAGAGCGCCCTCTATGCGCCGAAGCCGCTCGCAAGTTTGAATACCGCTGACTGAATGCTGTATCAGCGCCGGCCCTCGAGCCGGCGCACCAACCCTTCATTTGGCAGGTGAAGCGCCTGCCTTGCCCAAGGCGATCTCTTCGCGCAGACGGCCAAGCACACGCTGGGTGTTGTCTACGCACGGCATGCCGTCCGGCTTGCTTTCAATACCATCGATCACCATCAGCAACTGCTCCTTGTTGCGAGCCAGGCGCTGCTGCAACAGTTCGATCTCCTCGACCTTGCGCTTCAATCCGGACAGCAGTTGGTCATGACGCCAACCTTGTGCACTCACCGGCAACAGATGGCGGATTTCATCCAGGGTGAAGCCTGCTGCCTGGGCGCTTGTGATCACTTCCAGTATCCAGACCGCATCAGCCGAATAGTCACGGTAACCATTGGCCTTGCGTTCAACGGATTGAATCAGCCCGCTTGCCTCGTAGAAACGGATTCGCGAAGCGGCAAGGCCGGTGATTTTCGCCAGTTCCCCTATCCTCATTCAACACCTGTACGCACGTCTTGAGCTTGAAGCTCACTTTAATCCCGCCAGCGCAAAAGCACCAACCTGGGTTACGGATGCAAATCATACGCTTGGGCAGAGCGACCCAACTCAGCCTCCCGGGTCTACGCTGGTCTTGTCTTGAAATCGGCGCAACGAAGGCTTGACCTTAAAGTTCACCTCAATCTTAAGGTAGGCGCCTTCCAATCAGCTTTCCAGGAGATCCAATGCAAACCGTTCTAGGCGCAACTGGCCAGATAGCCATGGAGTTGGCACGGGAACTGAACCGGACCTTTACCAAGGACATCCGGCTGGTCAGTCGCAATCCGCGCAAAGTCAGCGATTCCGACACGCTGGTCGCGGCTGACTTGCTCGACGCCAGTCAGACGACCAAGGCCGTTGAAGGGAGCAGCATCGTTTATTTCACCGCAGGTCTCCCACCAGATACACGACGCTGGGAAACGCAGTTCCCCACGATGCTGCAAAACGCTCTTGATGCAGCTCGCGCAGCGGCTGCCAGCTTCGTCTATTTCGATAACACGTATATGTATCCGCAAGATGATCGCCTGCTGACCGAGGACACGCCCTTCGCACCGGTCGGGCGCAAAGGCCGGGTTCGTGCGCGCATGGCGTCAATGGTATTGCAGGATATGCAACGCGGTGACATTCCTGTCGTCATCGGCCGCGCTCCGGAGTTCTACGGGCCCGGCAAGACGCAAAGCATCACCAATACCTTGATCATCGACAACATGAAGGCCGGCAGGACACCCCGCGTCCCGGTGCGGGACGATACCCTGCGCACACTTATCTGGACGCCGGATGCAAGCCGGGCACTGGCGGCGCTGGGGAATACACCAGACGCATTCGGGCAGACCTGGCACCTGCCGTGTGATGACGAGCGGCTGACCTACCAGCAATTTGTCAGCCTGGCGGCCCAGATCTGTGGCAGCGAGGCTACTTATAAAGTGCTGGGCAAATTGGCGCTGACAACTGCAGGCCTGGTATCCCGGCAGGTGCGCGAGCTGCGGGAGCTGCTGCCACGGTACGCACACGACAACCTGTTCGACTCCTCGAAATACAAGCAGCGGTTTCCCGATTTCAAGGTCACGAGTTACCGTCAAGGGCTCACGCAGATCTGGAACGAGCGGCTGGGCTGACAGTGGCCAAGCGCCACGGACATACAAGGATGTACCTCTGAGCGCGAGGAGCCAGCAGGCTCCTCGACATTGGCCTGGGGTCTTTGTCGAACTCGACTTGAACTTCAGATATCGACGGCGTGCTGCAACCCTCCCGCCAACGGCAACTCATAGGACTTCTTCACCGTCCGTACCACCAAGGTCGATGAATAGGTACGAATCGGAATTTCCCGGTAGGTGTCGAGAAACCGGTAGATGTAGTCGGTGTATTCGGTGGCGTCATGAAACTTGGCCACCATGACGAAATCGAACTCGCCGGTCATCAGGTAGCAGTCCTGGATCTCCGGGTGGCTGGCCAGGATGTGCTGCATCTTGCGGTCGATGTCGTTGCTGTCGCGGTCCAGCTTGACCAGAAAAAAGGCCGTCACCTGAATGCCCAGCTTGCGCTCGTCCAGTATCGCGACCTTGGCCTTGATGATGCCGGCGCTTTCCAGGCGCCGGATCCGCCGGTAGCAACTGGTGGAAGACAGCCCGACGCTGTCACTGAGCAACTCCAGATTCTGGCAGCAATCCTTTTGCAGTTTTCCCAGAATCTTCAGATCCATGGCGTCTGTCATTTTTCCCGTGTCTTCCTTGAAAAAATGCAATGAATCCGCCGCACGGACGCGCCAAGTTGCACGATTCCCTGCGCGCTGGCCCTCTAACATCAACTCAGCTTAGCAGCCCGGCCAGATCTGGCCTCCAGGGCGCAGGAGAGGGACCTCATGATCATTGCCAAACCGACGTGGACGGCGGACATCTACAACCTTTTTACCGCCCCCTACTGGATTCCTGCCGCGCAGCGGGCGGCCGTGTCAGCCTCCTGGATCGGCTGCATGAACGGCTATTTCGTGTACCTGGACGACCCGGCGTCGGTCAAGGCCTGGTCAGAAACCATCTACCAGCACCTGGCCTCGCGCAACATGCCGCTGACCCTCGACCAGCAGCAGTTCTGGCCCATCGATGCGCTGGAAACCTTCCGCTTGTGGGTCAACCAGGGCTGGCGTCTCGACGCCAGTTCGCCCTTCGATGTGGCCGAGCGCATTCCGCCGCCAGACCTGCCGCACCCGGTCAAGCGGGTACGGCAGGACATCCGCGCACTGAGCCTCGAGGAACTCAACCTGTACCGCGCCCGCCTGGATGACGTGATGCAGGTGGGCGACCCCGACAGCGGTTCGCCGTGGCAACGCTACGCCTACATCCATACCAACTGGTGCCTGCATTACCAGGAGGCGTTCGCCCTGTGGCACCGCGCTTACCTGTTGTACCTGGAACAACTGATCGACTGTGCCATCCCCTACTGGGACTGGATGGCCGAAGATGCCAGCGTCGACGGCAGCCCACAGGCCGGCCTGCCCCAGGCCTTTCTCGACGAAACCTACGTGCATCCGCACAGCGGCGAGACCCGGCGCAACCCGCTGCGTTACGCCGCGGCCAAAGACGGACGGTCCAAGGCTTGCGCCAGTGGTGCGGCCAATGAACCGGACTGCCGCTATGTGCAGCGCAATCCGCTGTTCTACACCCGTGGTGAAGAATCGCGCCTGGACCGCACCCGTTTGTACGGCATGAGCCGGATTTTCCAACAACAGGTGCTGGACGCCCTGAAGTTCACCACGTTCAGCCAGCCACAGGGCGTACCTGGCTATCCCTGGGCCAACATTCCGGTGTTCGACCCGCCCCAGGAAGACCGCCTGTACCCTAATCGTGCGCTCAATTTCGACGGCCTGTACGAGCAACCGCACGACAATTATCACGGCTGGATCGGCGGCGACATGGCCGACAACGCCTACACCGCCTTCGACCCGGTATTCTGCTCCTACCACGCCAACATCGACCGCATGCTCGAGGTCTGGATCAGGACCAACCCGGGGGCGCAGTTCACCACGCAATGCCTGTTGCAGCCATTTTCAGGCCGCGACGCCACGCAGGTCACCTTTACCAGCGCCGACGCCTGGCGCTACACCACGCTCGGCGACATGGCCCAGGACAGCCGGCATATCGGCTACGACTACGGTGTGCCGGTGGCGCCGCAATTTGGCACGCGCAAGCCGACTCGCCACGCCTGTTGCGAGCACGGCGCAGTGGCCGCCACCGTGGAAAATGGCACTGCAGGGCCCGGCCCGTGGGTGGTGTTCGATCATGTGCGCTGCACCCACGACACCTATCTGATCGACGTGTTTCTCGATCAGCCCGACGCCACCGCACAGCACGTCAGCGCCGACAACCCTCACTACGTGGGGCGCTTCAGCCGCATCGGCATGGGCCTGGAGGACGACAAGGGCCGCTGTATCAGCCATGGCGTGTCGCGCGCATTAAATGCGGCCCGCAACGCCACTGCGCTGGGCCTTGGCCCCGCCGACGCAGTGCAGGTGTCGCTGCTGGTGACCCATCTCGACAGTGGCCGCGTGCTGACGCCTGACGAATACATCCACCTGCCCGGTTTCATCGCCCAACTGGTGTGGGACGACCCACGCCAGACCCTCGCCGGCCCGCCCCCGGTCGCCGGCTGCTGCTCCGTTTCCACCCCACGCACACCTGGAGAACCGACATGAGCACGCCCTTCAACCAGTTCACTTCTCCCGCCGAACAAGCGCCCAAGGACTACAACAAGCTGGGCCTGGAAGACCAGCTGCCGACGTTCGAACGCGACTGGAACAACTACCTCACCGGCTGGACCGAATCGTCCATCATCGGCAACCCGTGGTCGAGCCTGTACGACGCGCCGCGCTCGGGCTACTACAACCCGCTGGTGGAAGGTTTCGGTGATGTGGTGGTGCCGGCGATCACCTGGGCACCCTTCCCCAACCGGCTATGGACGTTCTTTTACAACAACGGTGCCGCAGTCATTCCCCAGCTGGGCGGCAAAGCCATGACCCTGCAACAGGTGATGGAGCTGGCCGACTACGGTCAGATCACCCTCAACGACACCCTCTACACGCTGTACGACCCGGACAACAAGGGCACCCTGCTGCAGCTGCCGGCCAAACGCTGCCCCAGCATCGACTGGAACGGCAAGTACACCGCGTTCTCGCCCTCCGGCCCACGCGGCTGGCTGGATGAATACTGCGAGTGGTCGATCGTGCGCGATGCCAACGGCAACATGCGCAAGATCACCTTCACCTGCGAAAACCCGGCGTACTACCTGGCCATGTGGCGCATCGACCCGAACGCCGTGCTGGGCCTGTACCGCGAATACATCGACCCCAACGTGCAGCTCGAAGACCTGTACCTGCGCTACACCGTCGACTGCCCGACCGGCAAGGCTGGCGACCCGGTCATCGACCCCACCACCGGGCTGCCGGCCTATGACACGGTCAACAAGTGGAATGCCGGCACGGCCTGTGTGCCCGGCCAATATGGCGGGGCCATGCACCTGACCTCCGGCCCCAACACCCTCAGCGCCGAGGTGTACCTGGCCGCCGCCGCCACCATCCTGCGCCCGGTGACCAGCAGCCAGAACGCCCAGTCGCTGATCTGCTGCGCCCAGTATGGGCAGAACTATCGCAACTCCGACCCGCACATCGGCTTCATGGCCAACTCCAAGGCAGTGAACAACCGCTTGTCACTGACCAACCCGATTGGCCTGTACCTGCAGCAACCCACCGACTTCAGCGCCTGGAAAGGCCCGCAAGGCCAGGACGTGAGCCAGTATTGGCGGGTTACGCGCGGCACTGCCAAGTCGGCCGCCAACGGTTCCGACCAGATCCTCCAGGCCGTGTTCGAAGTGCCGGAAAGCGCAGGCTTCTCGATCAACCAGATCACCATCAACAAGCAACCGGTCGACTATGTGTGGGTGATCGCCGAACAACTGCTGGTGGGCCTGAGCGTCAGTGCCCTCCCGCCTGCCACCACGCCGCCTTCCTTCCCCTGCGTGCAGGACCGGGTGGCAGGCCTGCAGCCCTGGCCGGTGCAATTGCTGCCGGTGGACCTGTTCTATGGCCAGTCGCCCACTGACCTGCCGGCCTGCCTTGCGCCGGGCAGCAGCAACCAGTTCGTGCTGGTGGTACAGGGCGCCGACCCGAACACCACGGCGCAGAGTGCCAGGGTGCAGTTCTCCAACCCAGGCATTACCGCGCAGGTCACCCAGTTCCTGCCTGACGCCTCGGCCATCCCCGGGCAGACCAATGCGGGCGGCACCCAGGCCTACATCCTCAGCATCACGGTCAGCCCCAGCGCCGCCCCCGGCCTGGTAACGGTACGTGCCCTGAACCCGGGCGAGGACGTGAACGTGAGCGCGGCGGACCACCCGTGGGAATCCGGCCTGGCGCTGGTGCCTGGCGCCTGAAGCACGCCCTCTATTGCCGCACCTTCGGGTGCGGCTTCACTGCTTGCAAGGAGCGCGATGATGTCCAGGTTACGCTTGAGTCTCCTGTCGCTACTAAGCGGCATGCTGCTGTGCCTGTCGACCCTGCCAGCCGCCACGGCGGCGCCAATGTCGGACGCCGACACCTGTGTGCAGCAGCAGTTGGTGTTCAACCCGGGCAGCGGCGGGTTCCTCCCGGTCAACAACTTCAATGCCAGCAACCAGGCGTTCATGAACTGTTTTGCCTGGCAGTTGTTCATTGCCCTGAACTGGCCGGTGAATCCCGGCTGGCCAGCCACCGCCAGCCTGGCCGGCGAGCCCGACATGAACAGTAGCCTGGCGCAGTTCGGTGTGCCCTCGGAGCCTGGGCAACCGATGAGCGTGGCGCCGGTGTGGGCCAGCTACAAGGACGCCAACGACATCTTCCTGCCCGGCGCCCCCAAGCCCAGCGGCTGGGGCGTGCAAACCCTGGTGCCAGCCGGTTGCAGCACCCAGGGCAGCCTGCAGGCCCTCAAGGTCGGTGCCCGCAAGTTCATGAACGCCACCTCCGAAGGCGCGATCAACGCCGTGCACGGTTTCCACCTGTCCAGCGGGACACTCGCGTCCATTCCCGACCCGGTGATGGAAGCGTCCGGCGGCTGGCTGACGGATCAGGCGGGCAACCTGGTGTTCTTTGAACGCAAGGTGGGCAAGGCCGAGTTCGACTACATCGTCGACAAGGGGCTCTACGACGCCGCCAACCAGCTGAAGGTGGCGCAGAACGCCGACGGCACTACGCCCGAAGGGCTGTCGTTGCCGATCGGCGAGCCGATGCGCTCGCTGCCGCCGTCGCCGGTGCCGCAGGAACAACTTGGCGCGATCGAACTCAAGGCCGCCTGGCGCATACTGACCGGCAAACCCGAACTGTTCGGGCGCTACCTGACCACCGTCGCCTGGCTCAAGCGCCCCGACACGCTGACCTGTACCCAGGAGGTGGTGGGGCTGGTGGGCCTGCATATCATCAACAAGACCCAGGCATCGCCGAACTTCATCTGGACCACCTTCGAGCAGGTCGACAACGTGCCCGAGCCGGGCCAGGTACCGCCGCAACAAACCCCGCCGAACGGCTTCGCCTTCAACAACCCGGCCTGCGGCAGCGGCCCTGAGTGTGAACCGAACGTGCCCCGTATCCAATGCAAGCAACACCACCCCGACCGGGACTGCACCGATCTGTTCCCACGCGACCAGCCAGTGCAGACCACTCGCGAGCATCCTGTGCCGAGCGACCTGCAAGCGCTGAACGGCGCCGTGCAGGCCAGCTTCGCGCAGCACAGCCAGGGCAAGTCGGTGTTCCAGTACTACAAACTGATCAACGTACTCTGGACCCTCGCGCCCAACCCGCCCAGCCCGGAACCAGGCGCCAACGCGCCGGTGCCGTTGTCGTACGGTGCGTACATCAGCCAGGGCAACGTGCCGGTGGCCAACACCACCCTGGAAACCTATGTGCAGGGTGATGCCTGCAACCAGTGCCATCAGTACGCGACGATTGCCGGCAGCAGCTCGTTGGCCTCGGACTTCTCGTTCCTGTTCAACAGTGCCAGCTCCGCCAGCAAGCACAGCCTGATCAAGCGTGTCCAGAGCTTCGAAACCCTGAAGGAGCGTCGCTGAAGCGCAAACGGGGCGATCATCGATCGCCCCGACGCCGGTTGCGCCCTAGCCAGGCCCGCGGCGAAACACCAGCACCCGGGCCACGCTGCGCTGGCACACGGCGCCGTCCTGATTGCAGGTTTCGCTTTCCAGCAGCGCCATGCCCCGCTCAGGTCGCGACCTGGAAGCGGTCAGCTCCTTCACCGTTGTCGTCACGCGCAATCTGTCGCCCGGGCGCACGGCCTGTGGCCAGCTGATCTCGCTGCCAGCACCGATCAGCCCGCCAGCCAGCGGCACGCTAGCAACCAGCAAGCGCATCGTTACTGCCGCCGTATGCCATCCGCTTGCCGCAAGGCCATTGAAAAAGCTCGCCTGCGCCGCTTCGGCATCGGTATGAAAGGGCTGCGGATCGAACTCGGCGGCGAAGTGCAAAATGCGCTCGGTGGTCATTTCATAAGACTCGCTGGTGAAAGACGCACCCACCGCAAGGTCTTCGAAATACAGCTTGTTCTGCTCGACAGCTGCCATGTGCTCTCTCCTGGTTCGATGTGAAGGGCCTCTGACGCCCTGTTGTTCATGCAGAAACGACCCGCCTGGCATCCCGCCGCACTGCTTGCGGCGGCACGCCGAAGCCGCGGATGAACACCTCGCGCATGTGCCGCCGGTCCCTGAAGCCGGTCTCCCTGGCGACCACATCGAGGCTATGCCGGCTCTGCTCGATCATCAACCGCGCGGCCTCCAGGCGCAGGCCTTCCACGGCCTTGGCCGGTGATTGCCCGGTTTCGGCGGTGAATACGCGGGTAAACTGACGCGGGCTCAGATGCACCACCCCGGCCAGTTCCTCGACGCTCAACGAACGGCTCAGATGCTTGCGGGCATAATCCAGCGCGGCCTGGATACGGTCCGAGCGGGGTGACAAGGCAAGCAGCTCGGAATGCTGGGACTGCCCGCCTGAACGGCGCTGGTGCATGACCAGCTTGTGCGCCACCGACCTGGCCACTTCAGCGCCCAGGTCTTTTTCCACCATGCCCAGCGCCATGTCCAGGGCTGCCGTCATGCCGGCGGAGGTCCATACGGAACCCTCCACGATGAAGATGCGGTCTTCCTCCACCTCGACCTGCGGGTACATCTCGCGCAACTTCCTGGCATAGGCCCAGTGCGTTGTCGCTCGTCGCCCGTCCAGCACCCCCGCATGGGCCAGGACGAAGGTGCCGGTGCACAGCCCGGCGGTGCGCCGTGCGCCTTCGACGAAGCCGCGCACACTGGCCAGCACGGCCTCATCAGGTGCCGTCAAGGGCGTCAGGGTGCCAGTGACCATCCAGGTGTCGGCCAGGCCTGCGGCGCCCAAAGCCAGCGTGTCGATATGCATGCCCAGGGAGGAGCGCACGGTGCCGCCCTGGATGGAGAAGTTCTGAATCCTGTAGACCGCTTCGCCGGTGACGATATTGGCAAACTCGAACACCGCCTGGGTCGCCAGGGACATGATCTGGAAGCCTTCGGTCATCAGATAGCCAACCCGGTGCATCGTCGAAACTCCTGCTGCAATGTCTCGAAAGCGTACCATATACGTCGTTTGAGACAAGCGTGGCCCTTGTCATCATGGCTGCACCGCAACTCACCCTGGAGCATGACCATGACGCAGCAATACAAAGGCACCGCGCTCATCACTGGCGCTTCCACCGGAATCGGCTCGATCTACGCCGAACGCCTGGCCCGTCGCGGCTACGACCTGGTACTGGTGGCGCGCAACCGCGAGCGCCTGAATGACCTGGCCAGCCGCCTTACCAGCGAAACCCGACAGAATGTTGAAGTGTTTCCGGCAGACCTGGGCAATGCCGGTGACCTGGCCAAGGTGGAGCGCAAGCTGCGCGAAGACGCCAGTATCAGCCTGCTGGTGAACAACGCCGGCATCGGCACCCATACCAGCCTGCTGGAAAGTGATGTCGAGCGCATGGCCGAAATGATCACCCTCAACGTCACCGCCCTCACCCGCCTGACCTACGCCGCCGTGCCGGGCTTTGTCGCTCGCCGGCAAGGCGCGGTGATCAACATCTCGTCGGTGGTGAGCCTCGCCCCGGAGCGGCTCAATGGCGTGTACGGCGGCAGCAAGGCCTATGTCACCGCCTTCAGCCATTCCCTGCACAGGGAGCTTGCCGACCAGGGCATCCAGATCCAGGCGGTACTGCCCGGCGCCACCGCCACCGACTTCTGGCAGATCGGCGGCTTGCCGGTCGAAAACCTGGACCCCGCCATCGTGATGTCGGCCGCAGACCTGGTGGACGGTGCCCTGCAGGATTTTGACGCCGGCAAGCTGATCTCCATTCCCTCGCTGCATGACCTCGAGGCGTTCGAGCGCTACGAAGCCAGCCGCCAGGCCCTGTTCAGCCAGCTGTCCAATAACCGCCTTGCCCCGCGTTACGCCGCCAATTGAGCTGCAGAGGAAACGGAACCATGAAACTCAGCGCCAACACCATTTTCATCACCGGCGGTACCTCGGGCATTGGTCGTGCCCTCGCCGAAGCTTTCCATCAGCGTGGCAACCAGGTGATCGTGGCGGGCCGCCGTCAGGCACTGCTGGACGAGATCGCCCAGGCCAACCCCGGTATCGATACCGTGCGGCTCGACATCAACGACCCGCAGCAGATCAAGGAAGTCGCCCAGGAGGTCATCCGGCGCCACCCTGCGCTGAACGTGATCATCAACAACGCTGGCATCATGCCCTTCGACAACCCGGCATCCGGTGACCATGACGATGCCCAGGCGGTGAGCCTGCTGCAGACCAACCTGCTCGGCCCGGTACGTGTCAGCGCCGCTTTCGTCGAACACCTGAAACGCCAGCCTGAAGCCTACATCATCAACAACAGCTCGGTGCTGGCCTACTTGCCGCTGGCAGCCACCGCGCTGTATTCGGCGACCAAGGCTGCCCTGCACTCCTATTCCCTGTCGCAGCGCTTCAGCCTGCGTGACACCAGCGTGAACGTGCTGGAGATCGCCCCGCCATGGGTCGATACCGACCTGGTTCACAAAAGCGGTGATGAACGCGCCATGCCGCTCGATGCGTTCATCGAAGAAACCCTGGTCAAGCTCGAGACCGCGACAACCGAGGTGCTGGTGGACCGGGTCGTCGCGCTGCGCGCCAACCAGGGGATCAACGAGCACGCGCTGATCAACCAGTTCAACCAGGCGCTGGTCGAAAACCCGATCCCCGTTGCCTGAGTCGGCCCCGTCGGCCGCCCGCACGCATTTACCGCCAGGCCGTCACCAGGCCGAACGGAATGACGCGCCATAGGCATTAGGCGGCAATCGGCTGGCACCATCCGCTCTCAATCGGGAGCGGAAGGTTCCGGTCTGCGGTTGGCTCCGGTACAGCCCACGCTTCTGCAGCTCCGGTACGACCAACTCGACAAAATCCTCCAGCGTCCCGGGGCTGGTCAACGGGTTGAGCATGTAGCCACTGGTAGCCGAAATGCGCGCATGTTCCTCGATGCGGTCGGCCACCTGCTGCGGCGTGCCCACCAGAATCAGGTCGGTGCCCCGCGTGACGTTGGCAAAGCGCTTCCTGACGTCCCCCGCGGTCAACGGCTTGCCGCTGCCATCCGGGCGCATCATGTAGGAGGTCAGGCCTTCGGTGTGGTTCGACAGGGCATCACTGTCGGCATAGCGGCTCAGGTCGAAGCCGGTGTCACCGGCATAGCTGACCAGTTGGGCCTCCAGGTGATAGTTGCTTTGCAACTGATCGTACTTGCGCTGCGCCTCGATCTCGGTTTTGCCGGTGACAATGCGCAGTACCGTCAATGACTGCACATCGCCGCGGTCGCGGCCGCGGGCCTCGGCCATGGCCCAGATCTCTTCCAGGCCCTGGCGGATTTCGTGGGGGTCGGACTTGGCGATGAATATCAGCTCGGCATGTTTGGCGGCGAACTCGCGCCCCCGGCCCGACCAGCCTGCCTGAATGAGCAAGGGCGTGCGCTGTGGTGACGGCGCACAGAGGTGCGGCCCGGCCACCCGGTAACGTTCACCGACGTGGTCGACAGGCTTGACCCGGTGCCCCTGGGCATACAGCTGGCGTGCCTTGTCGGCGACCACCGCATCATCCGCCCAGCTGCCTTCCCACAGTTTGTAGACCACGTCCATGAATTCCTCGGCACGCTCGTAGCGGTCGCCATGCCTGATCATCTGTTCCAGGCCGAAATTGCGCGCCGCGCTGGACAGATACGACGTGACGATGTTCCAGCCGATCCTGCCGTTGGTCATGTGGTCCAGCGTGCTGAACCGCCGGGCGTGGGTGAACGGATGCTCGTAGCTGGTGGTAACGGTGGCACCGAACGCCAGGTTCCGGGTAATCGCAGCCAGCCCCGGGATGATCATCAACGGGTCGTTGGCAGGCGCCTCGACGGCCCATTTCACCGCCGCATCTGCATTACCGCCGAACACGTCGTAGAAACCCAGTACGTCGGCGAAGAACAACATGTCGAGGTTGGCCTGGTCGGCGATCCGGGCCTGGTTGGCCCAGAACTCGAAGGTGTTGGCCGCCAGGCGTTCGTCAGCCGGGTGAGTCCAGAGACTCGGTGCGCCACCGCAGCCGACACTGGCCTGTTCGTAAAGCGCAAACAATAGGGGTTTCGGGTCGGACATCGGCGGTTACTCGGTAGGCAAAAAGTTTTTAAATAGTAAATAGCAATATAAAAACGATTTGAACTACCGATATGGAATATACATGTGCCGCCGGGCTATAGCCCGCAACCGCAATGACGGTCAATGCCGGCGAGACGACCGCAGCAGGCTGTCGATCTCCGCCACGATCTGCCGTGTTGCGTCCTCGATCGGCCCTTCATTACGGCACAGCACCCAGCCGTGTTCCGCGACCGCACGCTCGAACGCCTCGGTACAGGCCACCTGCTCGTCCAGGCTGTGCATGACCGTACTGCCCAGCCCGCGCGTTCGTGCCGCCGCCCTTGCCCATGAGGTAACCGGGGCCGTGACCACCCCGACGTGCAGATCCGGCACTTGCACCTTGCGCGCAATGTTCAGCCGCAGGATCTCGGCGAACGGCACTGTGCGGCGGAATGCGGCATCCGAGGGGTACCAGCGATCGATCAGAATGATGCTGCCCGGTGGTTGCGCTGGCAGGATCTGCCGGGAAATCCAGGCACGGCTTTCGGCAAGGCGCTCGCACACGCTCAACTCAAGCTCCCGGCAGGGCTGCCTGGCCAGCTGGTTGACCAGGGCCATGGTTGCTCCCCGCCAGGGGTCGCTGTTCTTTTCGCTCAGCCGGATGACTTTGTGCCGGGCCACCCTCAAGGCCTGGGTAACCGCCTCAAGCAGCGTAGTCTTGCCAGTGCCCTTGGGCCCATCGATGGAAACAAACAGCGGGCGGATCATCGTACAGTACCAGTCGGGCCGGGCGCAGGATGAGAGCATTGATCGTGGCATGGCTGCAAGGAGTACCCGACAGGAGAACATCTGTATCCCCAAGCACTGCGCCAGCCCTGCCAGACGCTCAGGCGGGCTGCTCGTCGACAAGCGGCCAATCTGCACTGACCACGCGGTTGCGCCCGGTTTCCTTGGCTTTGTACAAGCGCTCGTCGGCGCATTTGAGGATGGCGCTGGAGGTTTGCTCTGCGGAGCTGCGACAGGCAACCCCGATGGAAATCGTCATGGCCCCGACCTTGTCCAGCGGGCTGGTCGCGATCGTCGTGCGGATGCGTTCGGCAATCTCGGTGGCCATTTGCAGGCCAGTATCCGGCAACAACAGGCAGAACTCTTCTCCCCCGGCACGGCAAGCCAGGTCGCCTGCGCGGGAACAGGACTGGATAATGCCCGCGATATGCTGCAGGGCGACATCGCCCACATCGTGCCCCCAGGTATCGTTCACCCGCTTGAAGTGGTCGATATCCAGCGCCAGCGCGCAGTACGGCTGCGCCTGCGTGTCGAGGATAGCCAGCGCAGCGTTCATGCCCCGACGGTTGACCAGGCCGGTCAGCGGGTCACTCTCTGCAGCATGGTTGAGGCTGCTGATCTTCTGGTCCAGCGACTGGATCCCTGACACCAGTGCGCTGCGAATCGCCGCGGCCTCGGCATACCAGGCGTTCACCGCATGCAATTCGCGGCTGGCGGCAAGCTCGGGAACATGTTGCGCACTGTTGGCCAACTGGCGCAGCGGACGCGTCACCCAGGTGGACACCACCAGCATCAGTGCCAGCCCGAGCAGGCTCACCGGAAGCAGCTTGAACAACATGTCATGCATCAGGTTACGCAACGGATGCAACGCGTTGTCTCGCGGCTGCTGGGTGACCACTGCCCAGTGCGCGCCCTTGACCTCGGCATACCCGGCCAACATCGGGATACCCCGGTAATCTGTCGTCTCCAGCTCCCCCTCTTGCCCGCCGCGCAAGGCGGCATGAGCCGTCGCGCTGGTGCTCAGCACCGCCCCCAGCCTGGTTGCATCCGGGTGGTACAGGATCTGCAGGTTTTCATCAACGACGAAGGCAAATGCATCAGCCAGTTGATGCCCGCCCAGCAGGTTGCTCATGACCCCGTCCTCACGCAGGTTGACCACCCCGCCAATCAAGCCGAGCACGTTGCCCGCGCCGTCGCGTACCGGGTTGGAGATGAGCACACTGAAATGGCCCGCTGGGGAAATGAACGCCTGGCTGACCAACGGGCGCCCTGCGCTTGCCGCTCGCCTGACGGCGTTGGCGAGTTTCACGGCTTTGGCGAAGTCCAGGCGCGGGTAACCGTCAAGGATGTTCCCCGAAGCATCGGCGGTGATCACGATCTGCAGCTCGGAATCCTGCACCTGCAGGCGTTTCACTTCGGCTTGCGCCAGGGCACGGTCGGTAAAACCCGAGCCGATCAGCTGGCTGCTGTATTGCAGGCGCTCGTGCACCGAATGGATGAACTGATCGATGCCCGACGCCACTTTGTAGGCGTAGGCCTTATGCGACTCCAGCGCCGAATGGATCAGCGCGTCCCGCAACACCCCATGGGCCACAACCAGGCACGTGGCCAGGGTGACCACGACACTGGCTGACAACAGCACCAGCATCAGGCCGCGGATGCCAATCAACTGCGCGCTCTTTCGCTCCATGCAACCGGCTCCCCCTGCCCCCTTCAGAGCGTAGAAGACTCCGGTACCGGCGCAAGGGTTGAAACGTAACCTGGTGCAGGAGCGGCCCCTGGCCGCCCCTGCACGAGGGCCTGCATTGGCGCAGGCCTGTCAGGCGTTACACCGCCAGCGCGCGCTCACGCAGCTCGCTGTTGAGGATGCGGTCGTTCTCGCTGTAGTCGACCGGGCAGTCGATCACGTGCACGCCG